>JAYTYD010000001.1:0-9093 GCA_043742625.1 Methylovirgula sp.
TTTCAAAGAGGCAGAGGGATGCGACGCTCAAGCGTTTTGGTCAAGTCATATTTGGTAAATGGCAGCTTTTATCGTGCGGTTTCATCCGCCCGCGACCCATAGATTTTGGGCACGTAAAGCTCCGGATTTTCTAAAAGAGGCGTCAGCGCCGACAAACAAATCCGCGTCCATTTCTCGGCCCCTTCCGCATCCGCAATCAGGTCTTGCCGGAATTCAATCAGCACATGGGCAAGGCCGGTTTTTGTCGCGTGATCATACAGAGTATCGCCCTTTAAAGCGCCGTCGTAAGGCTGATTGTCGCCCACATGCAGGCGCTGCGACCGCAAATTTTCTATCAACGGCTGCGCGAGACGCGGGTCCTTGTCCCACAAAATTGAAAACTGCCACGGGCGCTCGACGCCCTTCCAGACATTCGTCATCGAGTGCAACGAAATGATAAGCGGGGCGGGACAATGTTGCATCATATCATCAATTTTGTCAGCGATTGCCGTACGATAGGGCAGCCAATAGAGCTGTCTGCGCCGCTCAACTTCGGCAGCATCAATAAAGGCGTTGCCGGGAATTAGCGCGCCATCAGAGATGCGCATCACTAAGGTCGGATCATCCGCGCCACGATTGGGATCGATCAACAACCGCGAAAAACCGCTGAGGATGGCGGGTGCCGCAAGGGCCTGTGCCATTAAGCGGGTGGCCGCTGCCGCACCAATATCATAAGCGATATGGCGTTCAAAGGCACCGAACTCCATTCCCAAACTGCCAAGTTCGCTTGGCACTGTGTTGGTGGCGTGATCGCAAATGAGTAGGATTTTTGAACCCGGGTCGCCTTCGATAAATTCCACTGCCTGCATTTTAACCGATCTCCGCCCCGCCTTGGCGGGTGACGCCTTGCACCAAATCACTTATGTCAGGCAAATATGATTTAGGCGCAGCGGAGCCCATGTGACAAGCCAATCAAGCGATGATTTCGCCCCGGTTTTTGCCCCTTGGATTGGCGCGGCCGCGCCGACAGGTGGCTATTTAAATCGCTTTAAAGCGTATTTGAAGTTGACAGTTTGGCAACTGCAACCAAGATGTGCCACGGTTGCTTTGCCTAAAGTGGTATAACCAACCCATATGAGATACGGCTTGTGAGATACGGCTTGAATATCAGTGTAACGCGTTTTTTAGTTATGATTGGCCTCGCAGCCTTAGCAAGCGCCGCGCTGCCAGCGCAAGCCCGCGCCGATTTTCGCATCTGCAACAATTCATCGGGCCGGATTTCAATTTCGCTTTCTTACACAGACGGCACCAACTGGACCACCGAAGGCTGGTGGAACTTGAAGCCAAACGTCTGTGAGCCACTGCTGCGCGGGCCTTTAGCGGCGCAATTCTACTACGTTTACGCCATGGATGAGCGTGGCGGCGAATGGAAGGGCAAGGCGTTCATGTGCACGCTGGACCGGGAATTTAAAATCGACGGACGCGAAGACTGTTTCACGCGCGGATTTGATCGCACCGGATTTTTTGAGATCGATACCGGAAAAGATGCTAAAAACTGGACAGTGCAGTTGACCGATCCTTCAAAGCCGCCTAACGGCCAATAACAACTTAAGTGTATAGGGACGAAACCGATGAGACGCATGAGACGCTGTAAAATTCTTGCTACTCTGGGGCCTGCGTCGGATACGCGCGAGATGATCGCCAAGTTGTTTTTGGCAGGCGTTGACGTGTTCCGTATAAACATGAGCCACGCCAGCCATGACGGTATGCGCGAGCGAATCCGCATGATCCGTTCTTTGGAAGAAGAATATCGCCGCCCGATCGGCATCTTGGTGGATTTACAAGGCCCCAAACTGCGCGTCGGCTTGTTTGCCGAGGGCGGACATGTGCTGGACAAGGGGGCGATGATCACCTTTGACTCGGACCCGACGCCCGGCACACAGGCGCGCGTATGCTTGCCGCACCCGGAAATTCTGCAATCGTTGGAAGTTGGTCATCGCGTTCTAGTTGATGACGGCAAGGTCAGCCTTACCGTGACCAAAATTGCCAAAGGCAGCGCTGAACTGCGCGTGACGGTGGCAGGGCGCATATCCAATAAAAAGGGCGTCAGCCTGCCCGATACCACCATCCCCACGTCCGCGATGACACCCAAGGATCGCGCTGATCTTGATGCCGCCTTGAATGAAGGTGTTGACTGGATTGCGGTTTCGTTTGTGCAGCGCCCTGAAGATGTGGCCGAGGTCAAGAAAATCGCCCGTGGCCGCGCGCTGGTTCTCGCTAAAATCGAAAAACCGCAGGCAATTGCCCGCTTGGCTGAAATTATGGAAATTTCTGATGCGCTGATGGTGGCGCGCGGTGATTTGGGCGTGGAAATGCCGCTCGAAAAAGTGCCCGGCCTGCAAAAGCGTATTACCCGTATGGCCCGCCGACTCGGCAAGCCGGTGGTTGTCGCCACGCAAATGCTGGAATCGATGATCACCTCGCCGGTGCCAACCCGCGCTGAAGTGTCCGATGTGGCAACTGCGGTGTTTGAGGGTGCTGATGCGGTGATGTTATCGGCTGAGAGCGCCTCCGGGGCGTTTCCGCTTGAAGCGGTAGAGACTATGAACCGCATTGCCGAAGAGGTTGAACGTGACTCGATTTACCGGCAGGTGATCACGGCGCAGCGTTCCAAGCCCGAGGCGACAGGCGCGGACGCCATTGCCGCAGGCGCGCGCGACATGGCCGAAACTCTGGAACTTAAAGCCATCGCCGCTTGGACAGCATCCGGCTCTACAGCTTTGCGTATTGCCCGCGAGCGGCCGGAGCCGCCCATTATGGCCCTGACACCCAACAAAGACGCCGCCCGCCAGCTTTGCCTTGTGTGGGGTGTGCATCCGGTGGTGACCAAAGACGCTTACGATGTGGACGATATGGCAACCCGCGCCTGCAAATTTGCCAGCCGCGAAGGTCTCGCCAAAGAAGGAGATCGCATTATTATTGTCGCCGGTGTCCCCTTCGGCACCCCGGGCGCTACCAACATGATGCGCATCGCCTTTGTGCGTTCAGAGGCGGCAGGCTGGGGGTAAGGCAATTCCAAATTTTGTAAACAAGGGTGCTCTTGTGCCACCTCACCCCGCGCGGTAATTTAACGCCGCGAGGCAAAGATGGTTGATTTTACAAATCACAAAGAAGGCACAGCCTTTTTCAACAGCATCGGGCGTGATATCACCAGCGCGCTGATGGTGCGCCACGGGCGGCGCATGTTGCTTTGGCTTGCACCGGGGGCAAATCCGCGTGCCTCGCCGGAGTGGCTCCTCAATGCCGTCATAATGCCAACATTGAGGTGTGTCGGCATTGCCTTAGTTGTCGATGAATATCCAACCGGGGCGTTGCATCCCGCCGCCCGTGCCGCCGCCGATGCCGCCCATGTCGCCGCATCCGCCGCTGCTGCCTCCTTTGCCGATGCCGCATCCGTCGCCGCCCATGGCGCCGCTGATGCCAATGCCCGTTATGCCGCCGCCGATGCCGCCTATGCCGCCTTCCTGAGTGACGTAACCGCGATTTCGCAAAATTCTGTCAAAGCTGCTGCCTTGCGCCGCATGCCTCTCTGGCGTGAGGGCATGCCGCCGGAGGTCGCTGCCAATTGCCAGGATTTAAAAGACTTTCTCAAAAACCAAAATCAGGATTGGCAGGTTTGGTTCGAATTGTTCGAAACCCATCTTGACCCAAACCATTTCAATAAGCCGCTTGGCGAGCAAATCGCCCTCAAAGACGAGGCTTTTTGGAACCAGGATTCAGCCGCCATCAATGCCGGATTGCGCCGGCTGGTGGTGGAGAATGCGCCCCGGCTGGTGGAGGAGTTTGCGCCAAGGCCTCAAATTGATCTTAATCGCATCATGGAAGTCGCCAGTCCGACAGTAGTAATAAACGCTTCTGGCCAACTGGATTCAGAAGCCAATTCCGCAATTGACATATTGAACCCCAGCCGTCGCGTCAACGATCTCATCTTGATTCAGATAGACAATATTGACGTTTTGCTGCGCTGCACCCAATTCTCCCGTGATGCCGAAAAAATGCTGGAGAATTATCGTGAGGAGATCAAAAAACACCCTGCAAGGCAGATGTCTTCAGGCCGCCTGCAAAATTGCCTAAACCTATTTAATCTCGAAGTGCTAGACTCGCCTTCTGCTTTAGAGCCGCTATCACAAGTAGCGAAAGGGGCTGCAGACTCTTTCGCTTTTCATCATCAAAACTTGATCGAGCTGTTCACAAAATTACGCGATCAGCTTGAAGTTTACGCAGCCACTCAAGTTCATCTTGACGAATCAAAGTATCAGGCAGTGGCACATGCAGCGCGCCAATTTGAATTGGCGGCCCAGAGTTCCCTGGCAGAAGGCACTGTTACCGAGCAATTTGTTGAAGATGCCAAGGCGTTCAGAGTCACTGTAAATGCCGAAAATTCATCAAACGCCAATATTCATATAAACATCGCCAATCAAACGGCGTTACCACCAACTGCTGAACCCCATCAGCAAATCGCGCCCGAACCGCGCAAGAATTTCTTTTTCCGCTTCGTGGGCTGGATTTCCAAAACGTGGGCGCTTGGAACCTCCGTCTGGACCGCTGCGGGTTCTCCATTGGGCATTGCTCTGATAGTAAAGGCTAAAATATTGTGTGAAGCATTGAAGGAATATTTTTCAGGCTCAACATGGACTTGAATTAACCCGTCCCTCCACCTCCTTTCTTGGCCTTTGCGCCAAAGGTTGTTGAGGACTACGCCGGTGCACGATCGTGACGCTATTTTACAGCCACAAAAAACAGTCGCGCTATGTTGGCAAAATTGCCGTTACAGCCCTGCCCTTTTTGCCACCTGCAAAATCATCTCCACCACCTCAGCCGTGGCGGAATGGTGCGGGGCATGGCCCATATTCGGCAATATTTTCAACGTTGCACCCGCCACTTCTCTTTCAGTGTTCACCGAATGGATGGTGGTGAAAACCACGCTGTCTTTGTCGCCGGCAATAATTCCGGTTGGGGCGGTAATCTCGTGCATGCGCTGCGATTGCGTGGCGATAAAGTCATAGAGCGCATCGACGTCCTCAGCGTTGGCGCGGAACTCATCCGGCCGGAGCACCATTTTCACGCCTGTCGCTTCGATAAAGTCAGCGGGCGGAATTTGCGGCGCAAACACCTCTCTAATTGCCGAGGGCATGGTCAGCAAGCCAACTGGCAAGGTGATTGTGTGGCTAAAAACCCATCCGATGTAGGGCGTGGTGGCCACATGATAGTAGGCGGCAATGCCACCCGGCCAAGGGTGGGTGACCGCCGAAATCAGCGCCAAGCCTTGGGTAAAATCCTTATGCTCAATGGCAAAATTGCTGGCCATCGCACCGGCCAGAGAATGCCCCACCACGATCGCCTGCGTCACTCCGATTTTTTCCAACGCGGCGCGGATAATCAGCGCCTGACGCGCCGGAGACGCTTGTTCCGGCCCTTCAAACCGGTCTGACCAGCCATGTCCGGGACGATCGGGAGCAATGACCCGGAAGCCTGCCGCCGCCAAAGGCGCACCAAGGGCCTGCATCATATCGGCCTGATTGCCGCTGGCTCCGTGCAAAAGCAAAATGTTGCCGCGCGGCGCGCCGTTTACCAGATTTCCGGTCGGTAAAAGATCGACCAAATGAATGCGCCCGCCTGGCAGCTGGACAAATGACCCTTGCGGCGGATGCTGCGCGGTTATGCGCGCTGTCATCAAAAATGTAAAAACCAACAACGCGGCAACGAATGCCAGCAGCCCGAAAAATATCACGCGAAAAATCCGAAAAAACGAAACAGCCATGTTTCCAATACGCGCGAAGCTGCGATAAGTTGCAAGATAGCCCGCTTTAAATGCGCGTATTACGGGTTAAAGACCGGCTAAATTCCCTGCCCTTCCACTTCAATGGAAAGCTTGTCCACATGCGCTTTTATCTGCGGCCATTGCGGCGCGAGGCTTAACACCTGCCGGTAGGCTTTGAGCGCTTCGAACTTATTGCTTTGCTGCTCGTAGATCATCGCTGCGCCGTTCAACGCACCAAAATGGCGCGGCTCCAGCTTTAACACCCGCTCGATGTCCTCAAGCGACCCCTGCTCATCATCCAGCAAATAGCGCACCGTAGCGCGTTTGTTCCAAGCTTCGGCCCAGCCCGGGGTCAAATCCACCAGTTTGTCCAAGACATTCAGCGCCACATCCAGATTTTGGGTGTGGATGGCAAGCAAGGCCCGGCGCATCAACAGCTCAGCCGTGCTTGAATCTGTTGCCAACCACAGCGACTGAATTTTTTCGGCAATAACGAGGCTGGCATCGGCATCCGGTGCAGCTGCAAGACTGTTAAACAAATTTTGCAGCTGATCGGGACGGGCCATCTCGGCAGAGGTTGCGGCGGGCTGCGCCACGGCCACGGCGAGCTTCTCAAAAGCGAAAAACGCCGATACAGAAACCGCTAGTATAAGAATGACTTTATTCATCCAGCCAAACTAGGGCAGGCGTTCAAAAAAATCCAAACAAAAAGAGCGCCCGTTAGAGCGCTCGTTTATTCGCCGTTAAAACGCAAGGCGGAAGGCTTAGCCTTGACGCGCTTTGTAACGCTTCTGGGTTTTGTTAATGATGTAGACACGGCCGCGGCGGCGCACGAGCTGGTTGTCGCGGTGACGTGTGCGCAAGGACTTTAGTGAGTTACGAACTTTCATAATCAACCTTCGAATATTCAACAAAGACGAGCTTGCGCCCGCCAAATTCCGCCAAGCAGCGCTAGCCCACTAAAGACTGCCTACACATGAGAGGCGTTTACTAACTGCGCTGGCGCTTGGCGTCAACCCCGTGCGCGGCATATTCCCGAGGTTCGGTACCCTTTGCATGAAACAAACGGCAAATTCTGCTCTCAACTTGGCCATGGTGATGCCATCGCTTTGCCGCATCCGCCCATCAATGCTATTAAACCACATCGGAGAATCAAGACATGGCCAGTTTTACAAGTGTTGCAGCGGCAGGTTTAGCTGGAATTGTCATCGGTGCGGGCGGATATGCCTATTATATCGCCAAAACTGTTCCGGAAGTTCAGGCCAAGGCGCTCACGGCGTGGTCCGACGTGGAAAACCAGTTTAAAGCCCGGGCGCAGCTCACCCCGAAAATGATTGCAGTGGTGCAGAGCATCAACGACACCCAAAAACCGCTGATTGAGGATTTGAAAGCCGGTCAAGCCGCCGTTTTGGCGCTGTCACCAAACCCTGCAACACCAAAATCGCCCGAGGGTATCCGTAAGTTCATGGACGTGCAGGACGGCCTCTCCAAGCAGCTGGGCCGCATTTATGATTTTTTGAATTACTACCCTGATAAGGCGCGTGATGGCGACGTGCGCGCCGCTATGAGCGAGCTGGAGAAGCAAGAAAGCGCCATAGTGGTGTCGCGCCGCACCTATTCCTCTTTGGCCGGACAGGTTAACGGGTTCCTCACCCAAGTGCCGCAAAGCTGGATTGCCACCAAGCTGGATCCCACGCCGGTGAAGCTGGCAGAAAAATTTGAAGCCGAATAAACCGCATCAAAAAATAACCGCATCAAAAATGAACCGGCTCAGGCGCTGAAACACAGGTCGCTTTTGAGACCGAACTGCACTTTGTGCGGATTTCCATCGCGCAGAATGTTATAAATTCCGCACAAATCGAACAGTTATATGTCTATCGAGACGCCAATTTAACCTTTAAAATGAGGCCTTGCGGATGCGGGGTTCAAATGGTCAAGTTTGTCGGTGTTAAAAATGTGCGGGATTGGATCGGATCGCAAGGCCTTGCGGCTGTATTCAGCGGCTTGGCGCGTTACATTGAGGACGATTTCCGACGTTGGCCGATTTTTGAAAAAACGCCGCGCATCGCCAGCTACTCAAGTTTGGGGGTGATTGAGCTGATGCCATGCAGCGATGGCACGCTCTACAGCTTTAAATATGTTAACGGCCACCCGCAAAACTTTATCCACAGCCGCCAAACCGTTACCGCCTTTGGCGTTCTCGCCGATGTCGCCAGCGGCTATCCGCTCCTGCTCTCGGAAATGACGATTTTAACAGCTTTACGCACAGCGGCGACGTCAGCTTTGGCCGCGAAATATTTGGCGCAGCCCAATGCTGAAGTGATGGCGATTATCGGCCTTGGCGCACAGGCCGAATTTCAGGCCTTGGCCTTCGATACCCTGCTCGGCATCAAAACTTTGCGTGTTTACGATGTTGACCCGGCGGCAACCCGAAAGTTCACGGCAAACCTTGCGCGCTTCGGTCTGGATATTACCGTTGCGCCCACTGCGGCGGATGCTGTGCTTGGAGCCGACATTATCACCACTCTCACCGCCGATAAGAAAAAAGCCGTTGTATTGTCAGACAATATGGTCGGCGCGGGGGTGCACATCAACGCCGTTGGTGGGGACTGCACGGGCAAAACCGAACTTCAGCGCGACATTCTGCTACGCGCCGATGTGTTTGTGGAATATCCCGAGCAAACGCGCATCGAGGGCGAAATTCAGCAGATGGAGCCGACCTTCGCCGTTACAGAACTGTGGGAAGTGATTGACGGGCGCAAGCCGGGGCGCATCTCAGGGCGTCAGATCACCCTGTTTGATTCTGTCGGATTTGCCACGGAAGACTTTTCAACGCTGCGATTTGTGCGCGATCAAATTCAGGGCACCCCGTTTTATTCCGACATTGACCTGTTGGCGGAGCCGGAAGACCCGCGCGACCTTTTTGGCATTTTGCAAGGGGCGATGTTAGGGCGCCCCGCAGACCGTGCGGCGGTTTTAGGGGAAACCTAAACCGACAATAGAATCGATAAGATTGGAATCTAAATGTAACCTGAAATTATGGGTACTCCGTTCATAGAAGCGATCTTTTGAATTGACGAATCATGTCAGTTTTTGGAAGCTACGGTCTGAGAGGCTCAATATGCTTAAAGATGAAATCGAGACCGCTAAGCGCACAGTCAATACTGACACAGTTCAGATTACTATTGGTGAAGGGTAATCCCCCCGAATATTAAGGGGCTTCAAAAGTAGAATTTTCTCGCCCATTATGAACGAGGAGATTTTGATGAAGACGAGCAGATATTCTGAACCGC
>JAYTYD010000002.1:0-5253 GCA_043742625.1 Methylovirgula sp.
CCAAACAAAGGTATCGGCGAGGGCGTAATTCTCGCACGAAATCTCGTGAACGAACCGCCGAATGTCTTGTTCCCTATAGAGTTCGCCAAGCGCGCGTCAGCTTTGGAAAAGCTCGGCGTTGATGTTGAGATCTTAGACATTAAAGACATGGAAAAGTTGGGCATGGGCGCTCTGCTTGGCGTGGGCCAAGGGTCGCGCCAGGACAGCCGCGTGGTTATAATGCGCTGGAACGGTGCAAAGGATAAAAAGGCTCAGCCTATCGCGTTCATTGGCAAGGGTGTTACTTTCGACACCGGTGGTATTTCCATCAAGCCGGCCGCAGGCATGGAAGACATGAAAGGTGACATGGCAGGTGCCGCCTGCGTCGTTGGCTTGATGCACGCTTTAGCAAGCCGCAAGGCGAAAGCAAACATCATTGGCGCGATAGGAATAGTTGAGAATATGCCCGACGGAAATGCACAACGGCCGGGCGATATTGTGAAGTCTATGTCTGGACAAACCATTGAAATCATCAATACCGATGCCGAGGGGCGTCTCGTATTGGCAGATGTGCTTTGGCACATCCAATCAAAATTCAAGCCGGCCTTTATGGTTGACCTCGCAACCTTGACCGGGGCAATTTTGGTGGCTCTGGGGCAGGAATATGCCGGACTGTTTTCCAACAATGATGAGCTTTCCGAGCGACTATTTGCGTCTGGCAAAAAAACCGCTGAACCGGTTTGGCGCCTGCCATTGGGCAAGGCTTATAACAAAATGGTAGATTCGAAGTTTGCAGATATGAAAAATACCGGTGGGCGCTACGCTGGCTCTATCACCGCGGCGCAATTTTTGCAGCGGTTTGTCAATGATGTGCCTTGGGCGCATTTGGACATTGCAGGAATGGGCATGGCCGCCCCGAATAGTGACATCAGCCATAGCTGGGGACCCGGCTGGGGCGTGCGGTTGCTGAACCAGTTGGTTGCTGACCATTACGAAGGCTAATGTGAACATAGATGGACGTATGGTTCTATCATCTCCAGCATCAGCCGCTCGAAGCGGCGCTTCCAAGCTTGCTTGAGAAGTGCCTTGAACGCGGCTGGCGCGCCTTTGTGCATGCCAACGCGGCTCAGGTTGAAACTATTGACAATCTGCTCTGGAGCTACGCGCCGGAAAGCTTCCTGCCGCACGGCTTGAGCGGAGCGGATCAACCCATTTTGATTTCTGCGGACAATAGAAATGCGAACTCTGCGCATGTGTTGGTTTTCACCGGATCCGACGTCGAATTGTCGCCTCAGGATGCCTGCGAGCGCGCTATTGTAATGTTTGACGGCAATGATGAAAATCGGCTGTCAAAGGCGCGGTTGCAGTGGACCAACCTGAAATCGCAAGGATGTTCTCTAACCTATTGGCAACAAAGCGAAAATGGTGGCTGGGTAAAGAAGGCGTAATGTTTCTGCCGCTAGTTTTTGGTCGATTTGCGCACTTGGTACTGGCCGGTTTTATCTTTGATGAAGGACTCATTTACCTGAGGATGCCTGATGGGTTCCCCCGAGGTATCTGCGAGCAAATTTTGCTCGGACACATAGGCGACATATTCCGTTTCTGAATTTTCGGCAAACAGATGATAAAACGGCTGATCACGCGACGGCCTCACCTCGGCCGGGATAGAAT
Source organism: Methylovirgula sp. (assembly GCA_043742625.1). Classification (GTDB taxonomy): domain Bacteria; phylum Pseudomonadota; class Alphaproteobacteria; order Rhizobiales; family Beijerinckiaceae; genus JANXSV01. The sequence goes on from JAYTYD010000002.1 coordinate 1,651, forward strand.
TCCACCATTCTTCTGAATTCGAAAAACTTGGATCGACATCGAAAACCACGCCGCGAAAGGGGTAAATCCGGTGTTTTACCACTTCGCCGATACTAAATTTTGCGTGACGAAACTTCATTTGGATCCAGACATTCAATCGACTGACGTATTTATCTGTTCAGGTATAGACCAATTTTCCGGCTGGTCAAAGGCCGTAGAGCGTTGCCTTGTCAGTGTCTTTGGCGCTCACTTGCCTTGCAAGATCAACGATAACCTTCGCCTGTTTCCAAGTGGCATCATCTTGCATACGGCCATCCAGCATAACTGCGCCTGTTCCATCAGGCATAGCAGACAAAATACGCTTTGCAAAAGCCACTTCGCTCGCATCGGGTGAAAACACATTGCGGGCAATCTCAATCTGACTTGGATGCAAGGTCCAGGCCCCGGCGCAACCCATCAAAAAGGCGTTTCGAAATTGAGATTCGCATGCAGCAACGTCAGAAAAATCCCCGAACGGGCCATAAAACGCTTTGATTCCGTTTGCAGCGCAGGCGTCCACCATTTTAGCAAGTGTATAGTGCCATAAATCCTGCTGATGCGAGAAGCGTGCTAAATTGTGGACATTCGCATCAGCTAGAACCTTGTAGTCAGGATGCCCGCCGCCGACGCGGGTTGTTTTCATTCCGCGCGACGCGGCAAGATCTGCCGGGCCAAGGCTCATGCCATGCATTCTTGGCGAGGCAGATGCTATGCTGTCGACATTGGCGACGCCTTCGGCGGTTTCAAGAATCGCATGGATCAGAATGGGCTTGGTGACGCCATTGCGCGCTTCCAGCTGTGCGAGAAGTTGATCAAGATAATGAATATCCCATGCGCCCTCGACCTTTGGCGCCATGACAACGTCCAATTTGTCGCCAACCTCTGCAATGATTTCTGTAATATCATCCAATATCCATGGTGAATTCAGCGCGTTAATGCGAACCCAAAGTCCGGTTGTGCCGAAGTCTGTCGATCTGGCCATTTCAATGAAGCCGCGGCGCGCATCGGTCTTATGCTCAAGAGGAATCGCATCTTCCAGATTGCCCAGTATCACATCGACTTTTGACACTAAGTCGGCAGCTTTCGCCCTCAGCTTGAGGATGTGCGGTGGAACGAAATGGATCATACGCTCCACGCGAACCGGCAAGTGCCGCATCGGTTGTGGCGCACCGATTGCGAGCGGTTCAAAAAAACGTCTTGGAAGTTTCATCGAAAATCTCTTCATCATTTATATTGAAATTGCTGCAGCGCAATAGAGCGCAAGCCGCGTAAACACGCAATTAGCCGAAGGAGGTCACCTTCGGCCAATTAACGAAAACAAACGTGTGTTGATTTTACTCTTTAAGAACGAGCGTGTTGTCAGCGCAGAAGTCAACGGAATCTGCTTCTATGGCCGCGTCGTCTTCAAATGCCCCACGAATGTCGAAGGTGCAGCCCTTTTTGGTATCAAGCTTGATTGAGGTGGATTTGCCCGCAGCAAGCGGCTTGACCACCGCGTTTTTCCCGGTGCCCGAGCCCGACAACCCAATCGTGAGCGCTGTTACCGACACGGTGCGCGCATTGGTGATTTTCAAAGTCACAGAAGCTGGCATCTTCATTTTTTTGGCAGGCTTCGCCATTTTAGGTTTTGGCGTCATGGCTTCTTTAGCGGTATCAGCGCCTTCGTCCATAATGCCCTTGGTGAGGTCGGGCGTTGCTGGCGGGGCGGTCTGTGCCGAAACTGCGGATCCAAATCCGGCAATACCAATCGAAATGCCCAAAACTAACATTATTTTCTTCATTTCAAACTCCTTGAACCACTCACGCCTAAAGTCCGACATCAAGACTACCCAAACTTTACGTAATTGCCAATGCTTTGTGTACATTATGGTAACCGCTGAAAGCCGTAGCTGGCTGCTTTCACAAAGCGGGATTGAGTTTGGCAGATAGGTCGCCACGCGGGCGGGATGCCGAGGCTGCTCTTTGGAGCATCGGTAGGATCTCTTCAGTGCGCTCGGCAATCAGATAGGGAACTTCAGTGGCCGCGCGTATAAAACGCGTTTCGCGCATGTGATCCAAGAGTGACAACAACGGCTTCCAGAACCCGTTTATATCGGCAATAAGCACCGGCTTGGCGTGTCTGTCGAGCTGAACCCAAGTCATCTGTTCAACGAGCTCCTCTAAAGTGCCTACCCCCCCAGGCAGAGCGACAAACGCGTCCGCACGCTCAAACATCAGACGCTTGCGCGTGTGCATGTCATCAACAACGATGAGTTCCTGGGCTTCTTTCATCATCGCTTCTTTGCGAATGAGAAAATCTGGAATAATTCCTGTAACGTAGCCGCCATTGTCCAGCACAGCACGCGCAACGGTCCCCATAAGCCCGTTGACGCCGCCGCCGTAGACTAAGCCGATGCCTGCCTCAGCCATTAGGTGGCCGAGCTGACGCGCTGATGCGACAAATGCGGGATCATTGCCTTCACTGGAGCCGCAATACACGCAAATATTGCGAATCGGATTTACTGGAAGAGATTGGTTCATCGCTCTTTGTGCCGTGGCGCAACCTATTGGTCAAGAACAGCAAATATTCTTTTTGTAAGGTGAGGCGAGATAGTGCAGATTAATCTAGGATAGTCTGGAGTATAAAACATGTGGTCTGAGTTAAAGGCTGCGATATCCCAAATGTCGCGAGGAGCGCGCTTGGCGTGCTTGGCTGGAGTCGCGGCTGTCGGGCTCATTGGTTACAACGCGTGGCGCGTGGTGCATGTGCCCTCAAGCACAGCTTTGCCGTTGGTAACTGCCGCCACTGGACCTATTAATGCTGAGATTATTAACACATCCAAACCCAATCAGGACGGTGCTCCTCAACAAACGGCGATAACGGCAACGCCGAATGTGCCAATCTCACCGGCAGAAAAACCAGAGGCGGCACCGGGTGTGGAACCTTCGGTAAAGCCGAGTTTTGACATTGCCCGCGTAGAACCTGATGGGGCTACTCTTGTTGCTGGACGGGCGTTGCCCAATTCAAATGTTGATTTGATCGACGGTGGCAAGGTCATTGGTACCGTCAAAACCGACGCCGTCGGCCAATTCGTGATTTTACCACACGGGCTTAGCCCCGGCTCGCATTCACTCGGGTTAGCCAACAAGGCTGCGGACGGCACAACAGTTGGTTCCGAGCAAACTATTACTGTAATTGTGCCTGAAACAAAGAAGGAGGACGTTATTGTGGCGCTTACCGCGCCCGGGCAAGCGACAAAATTGCTGTCTGACGAAAAACCGGCCGACACAAAGCCTGCGACAGCGCAAGCGCCGTTGCCCGGCAAACCTGCATTTAAGGGAAATGTGCTTATCCGCACTGTAGAAGCGGGGGAGGGCGGAGCCCTGTTTGCGACCGGCTCTGCTCCACCCGGTGCCGAAATTCAGCTTTACCTTAGCGGAACAATGATTGCCAAAGCCATTGCGGCTCTGGACGGCCATTGGTCTCTCAAAGTCGAAAAAGGAATGAAGCCCGGCGCTTATCGCGTCCGCGCCGATGCGTTGAATTCGAAGGGTGAGGTGCTTTCGCGCGCTGAAGTTCCGTTTGATTTTCCTCTTGAAAGTGTT
>JAYTYD010000003.1:0-1022 GCA_043742625.1 Methylovirgula sp.
CACGCCAATCACGGCCAGTGATCTTTGCCAAAAGTGTATAATCCGGGTGTCCGTTGCGACAAAGGCCAAAGCAAGCAGGCTAAAACGAACCATGGGAAAAATATGGTTTGGCCAGTTTTTGCCTTGAATAAAAAACGGCAAGGTGCTGCCTAGCGAGGCGCAAAGCAATATAATAACCGGCGGCGCGAGTTTGTGCCCGCGGCTGCAAATTAAAGTTAGGAGCGCGGCGGCGCAAAATGCACCAATCCCGACTGAAAAAATCAAATCATCAATAGGCCTGCGGATAGGCAAATAGACCAACGACAAAATGGGCAGAATTTCGCTTATAAATTGCGGGGAGATCATAAACACAGCTGCGATATATACGGCAAACGTCAGCCCCATAATCGACAGTTCGAGATTCACCATAGTGCGCCAAGTGCGTAAAAGCACCATGGCGGCGATAACAGAAAAGCTGACGGCAAAGATATAATGGGCCTTGATGGATATGGCTATGCCCGCCATGAGGCCGCACAATAGTGCTTGTAACAGGCTTGGCTTTAGTCCAGTTGCGCGTAGGCAAAGGCTGCTAAGGAGCGGCAGAAGCAAAAGCAGCAGAACATGTTCGCGTTGGCCGAATATTCCGTTGGGCAGCAACATGAGCAGCCCGGCGGCCATTGCCAGTAACAGCGGCAAATTGTGGTTCTTAAGGAGGTCGGCGCGATTCAGCAAAGTTGTGCTCAGCAATAGACTGCAAATCAACAAGCTCAGCATTTGCAGATTTATGATGATCTCAGGGGCGACAATTAACATGCGCCCTAACGCTACTGCAGGAAGATAAATCCAAACAGAGGCGGGAGGGTTGGCCTCAATCACGTCAACGTAAAGTTTTTGACCATCCAATATCCGCTCACACACAGTGATAAGCCAAGATACATCGTCGACCAATCCGACAGTTGGCCACACAGCAAGGGTGGCAAGCGCCAGCAATGCAAACGGCCAAAATCGAACCCAAGACTGCGGAAATCGAGACCAAGACTGCG
>JAYTYD010000004.1:0-5492 GCA_043742625.1 Methylovirgula sp.
CCCCAAAACATCTATCCGTGCTGACAACGAAGCTGCTATATTGGCGGCTGCCGAATCGGTATTTGCTGAAGTGGGATTTAAAGGCGCAACAACATCAGAAATAGCGCGCCGGGCTGCGGTTCCAAAAGCAAATCTACACTATTATTTCGCAACGAAAGAAGAATTGTACCGTATTGTTTTACAACGAGTACTTACAGTATGGCTTAGCGCTGGTTCATCAATGGATAACAATGAACCTCCCGAAGTGGCGTTGGCGCGTTATATTGGTATGAAGATGGATTTATCGCGAACTATGCCTTTAGGTAGCCAAATTTGGGCATCGGAGATTATGCGCGGTGCGCCAATGATCCAGGATTTCTTGGAAAAAACGCTAAAAGAATGGGTTTCTGAGCACGAAATCGTGGTTCAAAGGTGGATTAACGAGGGGAAAATTCATCCCATTTCACCAAAAGCGCTTTTTTTCATGATCTGGGCAACCACGCAGCACTATGCTGACTTTGCCACCCAAATATCCGTGTTAAATGGCGGCATGCCGCTCTCTGACGATGAATTTGAAACCGCCAGGCTGCAAGTGATTGAAATGATTGTGAGAAGTGTTGTTCGTCCACCCGCAATCCCCTGAAATATGGCTGGCCGAAAAGTCGAGCATTTGATGGCCAAACATGGCCAAAAAGCGGACATTCAAGGCCAAGTTGGGCAAGCCGAAAATTGCTCAATAGAAAGCGGTTTAAATCCACGATCAGCCGTTTAGGCTTTTTGCCCGGGCGTGACGTATTTGTCTGTAATTGAACGGTCCGCTTTTAAATCCAACCAGATGCAAAAGTGCGCTTATTAAACTTCCGTCGTTAGTCTTGCTGAAATTCGCCGATCGCCAAGATTGGCACGCGGCCCGCTATTCCACCGCCTTTACTCCCGGATTGTTCGGATGCGTTGTCCAGTTGCCGAAGCCGCGGTCATTTTTGAAGCCTGTGCGCGAGTCTATGCCGGACGTTTGCGGAACGAGCATTATGCAGTTTTCCACGGGGCAGACATTGACGCAAAGGTTGCAGCCGACACACTCCTCGTCGAGGACTTCAAATCTTCGCACGCCGTCAACCATATTCGTGATGGCCTGATGTGAGGTATCTTCGCAAACGATGTGGCACCGTCCGCACTTGATGCAGAGGTCTTGGTCGATTTGCGCCTTCACAACATAATTCAGATTGAGATATTGCCAATCTGTGGCGTTGCCAACCGCCAACCCGCGAAAGTCGTCGACAGTCTTATAGCCCTTTTTGTCCATCCAGTCTGACAGGCCGGATTTCATCTCGTCCACAATCCTGAAGCCATACGTCATTGCTGCCGTGCAAACCTGCACCGTTCCGGCAGACATCGCCATAAACTCCGCCGCGTCGCGCCACGTGGTAATGCCGCCAATGGCCGAGATGGGTAAGTCATGGGTTTCTTTGTCACGCGCGATTTCTGTCACCATGTTCAGCGCGATCGGCTTCACAGCTGGGCCGCAATAGCCGCCGTGGGTGCCTTTCCCGTCCACATGCGGCGAGGGGGCCATCGCGTCCAGATCAACCGCCATGATTGAGTTGATGGTGTTAATCAGCGAAACTGCATCGGCCCCGCCGCGTTTTGCGGCGCGCGCAGCCTGGCGAATATCGGTGATGTTGGGCGTCAGTTTAACGATGACGGGAAGCCGCGAATTCTGCTTACACCACCGCGCAACCATTTCGATATATTCGGGAACCTGACCAACCGCCGCACCCATTCCGCGCTCGGACATACCATGCGGACATCCGAAATTCAGCTCGATGCCGTCACATTCGGTATCTTCAACTGATTTTAGGATCTTTTTCCAAGCATCCTCTTCGCAAGGCACCATCAAGGACACCACCATGGCGCGATCCGGCCAGGCGCGCTTCACCTGTTTGATTTCGCGCAGATTAATTTCGAGCGGCCGATCCGTAATCAATTCGATATTGTTGAGCCCGATCAGGCGGCGATCACCGGAATGGATTGCGCCATATCGCGGACCCGAAACATTGACGACCGGCGGGCCTTCTTCACCAAGAGTTTTCCACACCACCCCACCCCATCCGGCCCTAAACGCGCGGGTGACGTTGACTTCACGGTCCGTAGGGGGGGCAGAGGCCAGCCAAAAAGGATTGGCTGACTTGATGCCGAGAAAATTTGTGCGCAGATCTGCCATGATTTTCTCCTTAAGCGCGCAAGGCGGCGTCAATGGCAATGGCAGCTTGTTTGCCATCTTCAACCGCAGAAACCGTCAAATCCTCGCCAATATTCGCGCAATCGCCTCCGGCCCAAACACCTGCAAGCGATGTGGCCCGGCTGCCATCAACGACGATTTTTCCACCCCGAGTCGTGAGTGAAGCACCAAAGTCGTCCGAAACCAATATCTGACCGATAGCGGTCAGCACCATATCGGCGGCAAGGTGGGTGATCTGGCCGGTACCCGTCAGTTTACCGCCAACCATGGCAGTGCTTTCAAACGAGACGGCACTGACACATCCGTTTGTGCCATGCAGGCTAATAGGTTTCAGCCAGTGCCTGATGCTCACGCCGTTGATTTTCGCCAGTTCCTGCTCGTAGGTGCTGGCCTTCATGTCCTCCGGTCCGCGCCGATACGCGATCGTGACGTTTTGCGCGCCTAAGCGCTTGGCCTGCACAGCGGCATCCACGGCTGTCATACCGCCGCCGATGACCACAACATCAGTACCCACGGCTATTTTGGCAAGGTTTTCAGTCTGATTTTTAGTTTGGCGGATGTCGGCAATAAAGTCGATTGCGTCGCGAACGCCGGTTAGTTTGCCCTCACCGCTTAAGCCCAGACTATTAACTGAGGCGAGGCCAATTCCCAAAAACACGGCATCATAGTGTTTGCGTAGCGTATCGAGATAAATGTCCGCGCCGAGCTTCTTGCCAAGGCTTTTGCTAATCCCGCCAATGCCCAGAACAAACTCAATTTCTTTCTGGGCAAAGTTGTCCGGAGCCTTGTAGGCGGCAATGCCATATTCATTGAGGCCACCGAGTGTGTCGCGGGCATCAAACAGCGTCACGCTGTGGCCGAGTAGGGACAGGCGATGCGCGGCGGAGAGCCCGGCCGGGCCCGCGCCAACAACTGCAACCTTTTTGCCCGATGCGTCGGCTCGCTCAAACGGGTGCGTATTGTGCGCCAGCGAATGCGCCATCATCGCGTCTACCGCGTGGCGCTGGAGTAAGCCAATTTTCACCGGTTTACCCTCGGCGGCCTCCCGCACGCACGCCTCTTCACACAAGGTTTCCGTTGGGCAAACGCGGGCGCACAAGCCGCCTAAAATATTCGAATCAAGAATTGTCTTTGCCGAACCCAAATCATTATCGGTGGCAATTTTCCGGATAAACAGCGGAATATCGATAGAGGTGGGGCAGGCTTTTTGGCAGGGTGCATCAAAGCAGAAATAGCATCTTTCCGCTTCAACAAAAGCCTCATGCCGGGTGAGGGCCGGGTGCAAATCGGCAAAACCGGCAGCATAGCTAGCCTCGTCCAAGCGCCCTGCAACCAAGCGCCCTGCCGGTGAAGGACCAACTGCGAAACCCGCATCATTTGTGCTGCTTTGGCTCATCGCGCACCTCAATTATCAAACCTGACCGATTGGTCAAATTCCGCATGAGAAATCAGTTTTGTCAAGCAGGTGTTTTGCGAAGCTCTGCTTTTTCAAACAGGCGGATTTATGAGGAAAGATATGGAATAGAACGGATAATTCACTTTCCTTGGAATTTTCATTCTGTATCGTTCCAACAAGGGCTTATTTGCGGCTGGCGTGGTTGCTCCATAAAGGAAACGAGAATGTCAAAGGACGAATCAGCGGCGTCCGCAGTCGTGCGCAGCGCGGCGCCGCGGGATTTTGAAGGCTTGAAAAATCTACTGGTGGCAGAACAAGACCGCTTACCCAAACGGCTACGACAGGCGGCGGCCTTTGCCGTGGATCATCCCGATGAGATGGCGTTCGGCTCCGCTGCCAGCATTGCCGAGCGCGCTGATGTACAACCCTCAACTTTGGTGCGTCTGGCACAAACCATCGGCTATTCCGGATTTTCTGACTTACAGAATGTATTCCGCTCGCGCTTGCGCGACCGCTGGCCCGATTATGCCGACCGCGTTCAGGCCATAAATACATCTGCAGTTCAGGCCAGCCCCCCGGTGAATTTGCTTAGCGGATTTGTCGATTCGGCTAAAGCGTCGCTGACTAGGCTTGAAGAGACCATTTCAGATGAAACACTCACCGAAGCGGTAAAAATTCTGGCACAGGCAGAGACGATTTATTTGCTCGGGCAAAGGCGGGCTTTTCCGGTGACGGCTTATCTTGCTTATGCTCTGGCCAAGCTGGACGTGCGCGTGGTGCTGGTGGATAATCTCGCCAGTTTAGGCCCGGAGCAGACGCGTTTTGCCAGCCCCAAAGACGCACTCTTGGCCATCAGTTTTAAACCCTACACCTCAATTACCATCGAATTGGCGCAGGAGATGGCTGCCCGCAATGTTCCTGTTATTGCCATCACCGACAGCGCATTTTCCCCGCTGACCTCGGCGGCAAACTTATGGTTTGAAGTGGTGGAGTCAGATTTTGGCGCGTTCCGCTCGATCGCCGCCACGTTTAGTTTGGCCATGGCTATTGCGGTTGCTGTTGCCGAGCGGCGCAGCAAAAAACCTAAACAGAGTGACTAACTCACTGCATGGGCCGGGAGTTTTGCGCGAAACCCGAACAAAACGGTGCTTATCGCCACCAACACATACATTGTGCCGCTCCAACCATACAGCGCGCCGGGACCAAAAATCCCACTGAGGGCACTTGCAGCTAATGGCCCTACCATGGCCCCGCCGCAATAGAGCAGCAGAATGGCTGCTCCTGCCATCACCGAATGGCTGGCGCCGCACATATCTACTGCGTGTGCAGTTATCACGTAATAAGTCGGCATCATCAAACCGGCGGTGATGAAGAAACTGGCGTAAAGCCAAAGCGGCGGTAGATTTACGCCCGATATGGCAAGGAGAAAATTGCCGGAAGCCGCAGCGACGCTCAGGCCGAAAATAACCTTCCGGCGCTCTATGCGATCACTTAAACGCCCGAACGGCACCTGCGCCAGCGCCGATCCAACGGTGACAGCTGTTACCAAGTTGCCAATCTGCATGGCGTTCAGGTGAATTTGTGCGCCATAAACCGGATTCAGCGACCAGAAAGCGCCGTTTGACAGGCCGATAAAACCCGCGCCAAAAAAGGCAACCGGCGCGGTGCGGAAAAACCAGACCAGATCAAGCCGCGCACGGGCGGGCCTAGGCGGCTCTGGAACACGGTTTAGCAGCAACGGCAAGGTCGAAGCCGCCATCAGACCGCCCGAAATAATAAAAAGCCAAGGACTTGTCGGCTCGCTCTGTGCAAAAATCTGACTGCCGGTAGTCCAGGCGCCGTATTGGATTGTGCTGCCTACAGACAGCAGAAATGCCC
>JAYTYD010000005.1:0-3562 GCA_043742625.1 Methylovirgula sp.
CCATGAATTCTCGAAATGTCTGGCATTTTGGCTCGCCACAGCGTTGCTACGGTATATTAGACCCAAAATATTACCGCGTACATTGAATGGACTGCGCTTTTCTGCGGTGCTTTGGTTTAAAATGATCTTGCCGGATAAGCGAAAAATTAATGAAGTCCCGTTTACTTTCAAAGATGAATTTAAATTTTAGGGTTTTGCTTTCATGAATAGAATGGGCGACCGTGCTGAAATGCTCAACACTTCGGTTGAAGAGCGTCGCGACCCTTTGCAGCCGGACCGGCGTGAAATAGGGCGTTTGGTGTCTTGCTCGGGAGGGCAGGGTGTTGTCTCGATCAGTGTTTTTAATACCGAGCATGTTTCGCTGGATTTTTGGTCGATTGGTCGCTTGATCTCTGTGGCAATGGATAAGCGCCGCATTATTGCGGTGGTTTATGAAATGAAAACCGTGTTGGATGCTTGGAGCGAAACCGACGGCAACACCGTGCATTTTCATGTCGAGCTGGTTGGCGAAATTGTCGACGACGAGGTAGGCAAACCGATCTTTTCACGCGGCATCACCAGCTATCCCAGCATTGGCGCAATTGCGCACCGGGTGCGCACGGCAGATCTGGCTGCCATCCACGTCATCAGCAATGGCCGGGGCGTCGAAGTTGGCCGCCTGACTCAAGATCGCAGCATTGCCGCCACGGTGGACATGGGCGAAATGCTTTCCAAACATTTTGCCGTAGTCGGCACGACCGGCGTGGGTAAAACCACATCTGTGTCACTGCTGATCCGCAAAGCTGTTGAAACCATGCCCAACTTGCGCGTGCTCATTTTTGATCCCCACAATGAGTATGAACGCGGCTTGGGCCGGGGGGTGATATCGCTTGGCGCCGACACGCTGGAGCTGCCATTTTGGCTGTTCACCTTTGAAGAATTGTCAGATGTGGTTTTTCGCGGGGCGGATGCTGCCGAAGGCGAGAAGAGCGCCTTAATGGAAATTATCGTGGCTGCCAAAATTCGCTTTCAAGCGGCGCGGTCCGGTTCCACCACGGCGCGACGTCTATCGGCGGATGAGGGCTCAAATATTGGCGTGGATTCGCCGGTACCTTACCGCATGGCAGATTTGTTCTCGTTGATTTTGGATGCAATGGGCAAGCTGGAAGCGAAGCATTCCCGGCTGGATTTACGCAATCTGAAAACCCGGCTTGAGAGCCTATGCCAAAACTACCGCTACCGTTTTATGTTTCGCAGCACGGTGATTGAAGACAATATCGAAAAGGTTATCGGGCAGATTTTTCGCATTCCGCACCATGATAAGCGCATCACAGTGTTACAAATGGCTGACTTGCCGTCAGATGTGACCAATTCCGTCGTGTCGGTGTTGGCGCGTTTGGCGCTCGATCTTTGTGTTATCGGCCAAAGCTCTTATCAAATCGCGGTGGTGTGCGAAGAAGCCCACCGTTATATTCCAAATGACTACAAGCGCGGGTTCGGGCCGACACGCCAAGCCATTGCCCGCATCGCCAAGGAAGGCCGCAAATTTGGTTGCTCGATCGGGGTAATTACCCAGCGCCCGTCCGAAGTGGACGCGACCATTCTTTCACAGTGCTCCACAGTGTTCGCCATGCGTCTGTCAAATGAGTCCGATCAGAACATCATCAAGTCAGCTATTTCACAAAGTTCGGAGGGGCGTATCCGCTTCCTGTCGTCTATTCGAAACCGTGAAGCCATCGCCTTTGGCGAGGCCATCGCCATGCCTATGCGGTTTGAGTTTACTCCAATGAGCGCCGAAATGATGGGAGGGCACAGTGCCGGGGCCAGAGGGCACATGCCGCAAGACCTTGATTTGCGCAATGTGGTGCAGAAGATGCGCGGGCTCGATGAAACTCAGCGCCTGATGGCGGAGATGGCGGGCGTCGGTGGCAGCGTTCCTGCGTCGGCAGCGCCGTTGTCCAACCCGGCTTTGTCTCATGCAAGCAGTGCGCCCTTGCCCCAAGCCGGAGCCGTCCCGATCTATACGCCTAGTACCACCCCGCCGACATTTGGACACTCCAACCGGCCGGCAGCAAAAGTTCCGGGTTGGTAAGGGGCTTGTTAAATCTTTAAAGGGCCGTCGCAGGGCTGAGTTGGGTTCGGCGGCTCATTCGCTCAGGTAAATCGTTTCTGCGCATTTTCGAGCTGCCAGCCTGTTGACTCAGCTGGAAACCATCGAAATACAACATTTCCGGGATCCTGCGCAATATCTTGCAGCGATCGGGTTTCCAATTGCGCCAATAGGTCTGGGCCGCGTTCCATTACTACGTGCCGGCGGCTCTAGGCTATTTCCTTCACCACCCCCTCAAAGCGCGCCGCCGCCTGCAATACCAGTTCATCAGACAATTGTTTGCCGATGATTTGCAGGCCCAGCGGCATGCCGTTCTGGCTTTTCGCCACGGGCAGGCTGATCGCTGGTAAACCGGCCAAGTTGACCGGAACGGTGTAAAGATCCTCCAAATACATTTCCACCGGGTCTTTTGAATGGGAGCCGATAGCAAACGCGGCAGACGGCGTGGTGGGCATGACGATCAAATCCACCTCGGCGTAAGCCTGAGCAAATTCGTGCACAATCTTATTTCTTACCTTTTGCGCCTTGAGGTAGTAGGCGTCATAGTACCCAGCGCTCAGCGTGAAAGTCCCGGCCATGATGCGACGGCGCACCTCAGGGCCAAACCCTTCCGAACGGCTTTTCTCGTACATATCAATGATATCGCGCGGGTTTGCAGCCCGGCGTCCATAGCGCACGCCGTCATAGCGCGCCAAATTGGAGGATGCCTCCGACAAAGCAATCACATAATATGCGGGCAGGGCACTTTTGAACGTGGGCAGGGAGACTTCAACAATCTCGGCGTTGAGCTTGTGGGCGATATCTTTGGCGCGCTGCCATACACGATCTGTGTCGGCGGTGGCGCCGCCTTTTAGGACCTGCGCCGGAAAGCCGATGCGCAATTTGCGGGGCGCTTCAGCAAGCGCCTGTTTAAAGTTAAGGTGCTGGTTCTCAATCGAAGTCGAATCCTTAGCGTCGCTCCCGGAAATAATATCCATAACTGCGGCGACGTCATCGACGGTTTTCGCAAATACACCAGCCTGATCGAGTGAGCTTGCGTAGGCGATGATGCCCCAGCGGGAGCACACGCCATAGGTCGGTTTAAAGCCGACCACGCCGCAGAAGCTGGCCGGCTGACGAATCGAGCCGCCGGTATCAGAGCCCAGCGCTGCAACCGCAAAATTTGCTGCCACTGCCGCCGCCGAACCACCCGAGGAGCCGCCCGGTACCAAGTTTTTAAAGCCAAGCTTGTCGCCCGTCGGGTTAATGGTTGGGCCAAAAAAGCTGCTCTCGGTGGATGACCCCATGGCGAATTCATCGAGGTTTGTCTTGCCGGTGAGCACCGCGCCGGCATCAATCAGCCTTTGTGTTACGCTGGACTCGTAGGTCGGGACGAAATTTTCGAGGATACGGGAGGCTGCGGTGGTGCGAATTCCGTTGGTGCAATAATTATCTTTCACCGCAATGGCGATGCCGTCCAGTAACTTAGCGGAG
>JAYTYD010000006.1:0-11327 GCA_043742625.1 Methylovirgula sp.
TAGTCTCATGGATTTCCGGATAAAAAGGATCAGCAGAGCGCACAATTGGCTGTTTAGTGGTCATTTTTGCAGCGAACCTCGTTAATTTGCTAAGTCTAAGTCCGATTCGGGGATTACAAACGTTCGAGCCGGACATTATAATCCACGTTTTGTTTTATGGTTTTTAATAACACAAGGAATGCGCTTCTGCGCCATTGGTTTTCAAATTACACGTCCAACCGAACGGAAGCAGGAGTTCGCCTTTCCTCGCCCATGCGCCCGAGCGTGAGGCGCATGGTCTATGTGTTCCTAGGTATCAGCAGCGCACTTTTTCTGCTTGGCTTGATTGCTGCTGCGGTGCTCGCTGTACGCATTTCGCAAGGCCCGCTGGAAATTGATATCCTGCGCGACAAAATTGTCGATACGCTGCAAGCCTCGGTTCCGTCTTCGACCAAGGCCACGATCGGTAAAACCTTCCTCGTGCGCGACGGGCGCGGCCCCACCGTGCGTATCGAGCAATTTGTACTCAAAGACAGCCAGAACCGCACTTTAATTGCTGCGCCTTCTGCCGACGTAAATGTTAATATTTTGGATTTGCTTAGGGGTCGGCTTTCTGTGGCTGGTCTGGAGTTCACCGGACTTGACGTGCGCATGGCCATGTTGCCGGGTGGAACGGTGGCGGTCTCGGCCGCTGATGGCGAATCCATCGAAATTGCGCCCCAAGGCGGTGTGCAGGGCAAATTCGGCGCAGCCGAGCTTGCAGCAGCTTTGTTCACATCAGCAGAAGCAGACAAACCCATTTTAGGGGACATAAAACACATCAGCCTGACAGATGCACGGCTGGTTTTGGATGACAGACGAAGCGGTGTGTCGGCAACCTATTCTAAGGTGAATTTCGCCGTTGACCGGTCTGCTTCAGGCGGCATCAATGTTCGCTTGGGTGCAACAGGGCAGGGCGGGCCGTTTTCGATGAGTCTGCTCGGTCGGCAGGACGCCGCATCGGATGCGCACTCAGGTCATGCATTGGATTTTGTGGCAACCGATATCCCGGTGAGTGAGCTTTTGTCACCTTTTGGCCTGTCAAAAATGCCGTTTGATGCTTCCGCGCCCATGAGCGCGAAAGGTACGTTTAAAATTGATTCCGCTGGCACTTTCGCGGGCGCGCAAGGAAAGGTGGCGCTTGGAGCCGGCGTTCTCAAAATCGACGACCCTGATGCGGAGCCGATTTTGCTAGACGAAGTCACCACAGATTTCGCCTATGATGTGGCACAAAAACATGCGGATCTAAGCAATTTTGAACTATTTTCAGGGCTCACTCACCTCAAATTGGCGGGAACGATTGATTTTTCTTCTGAAGAAAATAGTGAAATTCGCATAAAATTTGCTGGTGACCATGCTGTTTTTGCAGGAGATACGGGGCCTGACAAAACTTTTTCCGTTGATACGCTTACTCTTGATGCAACGGCTAAACCGGCCGAGCAAAGCTTCCGCATCAATCAACTTATCCTCAAGGGGCCCGACCTTGATAGTTCAATCAGCCTCGCTTTGCGCAATACGGACGGAGGCCCGGCTGTATCGGGCACCATCGCGATCGCTAAAACCAGATTGCGGTCAATCTTCCATCTCTGGCCCGCCTTCACCGCCTTTGAAGTGCGTAAATGGATGATGGCGCATGTCACCTCCGGCATTGCGGAAAAAGCGACTCTGACTTTTGATTTGGACGTCGCCGCTTTTGCGGATGCCCGCAAAAAACTGCCAATTCCGGATACCAGTCTCACTGCTGATATCACTGTTTCCAATGGCATTCTGGCCGCCTTACCGGGAATACCGCCGTTTTCAAACATCGACGGCTCCGGCCACTTCACCGGAACCACCGCCGCGTTTAACGGCGCCCGGGCCACACTCGATTTAAGCCCGCGCAAGCTTAATTTTACGGATATTAAACTTTCGATCCCTGATCATCGACCGAAGCTGTTCAATGCAACTCTGACCGCCCACACGCAGACCACATTGGACGCGGCAGTGGATCTGCTCTCACGCGATTCATTGAAAAAGTACAACAATGTTCCCGGTGAGCCGGCCCAATATAAAGGACAGCTGGAAGGACAGGTCGAAATCGCCTTTAAGATTGGCAAAACCGCCACTTCGGACGATGTTTCGGTCAAAACAAATTTGGCCGCATCAAATGTTTCGGTCGAAAAAGTTGTAGATGCCGAAAAGCTGGATAATGCCAATTTGACCATTGTCACTACCAAAACCAGCCTTCTGGTTAAAGGGGATGGCCGCATGTTTAATGCTCCGGTCAATATTGAGCTGAAAAAGAGCGGCTCGGCTCCCACGGATGCCAGCCTTACATTCGTTTTGGATGACGCAGCCCGCGCTAAACGCGGCGTTGAAACCGGCCCCGGGTTCACCGGGCCGGTGTCAGCCAAAGTCACCACGCAGCTTAGTGATGGTGATCGGCCCAAGGCTGATCTTCCCAAGGGCGAAACCCGCGCCACTGTCGAATTGGATTTAACACGGGCAAATATTGATGGTTTTCTGCCCGGATGGTTAAAGGCCGCCGGCAAGCCCGGCAAGGCCACGTTCGTCGCCACGAAGCGGGCAGAGTTAATCCAGCTCGACCAGTTCCAGCTCGACGCAGGAAATGCCAGTTTTCGCGGGGCAGTTACGCTTGATACGGAGGGCGGGTTTGAAAGCGCCAAGTTTAGCTCCTTCCGGCTCTCCACTGCGGACGAGCTGAAACTTGATGTGCAAAAAGACGGCAATCTTTTTAAGCTTTCCGGGAGTGCTGCCAGCATCGATGCCCGGCCATACATCACAGATTTGCTCGCCCACTCGCGCGCCAAGGCTGCGAACGGGCAGGATTTCGATCTTGAGCTTAAGGCCGCTAACGTCGTCGGCTTTAACAAAGAACGTGTTGAGGGTGTTGATGTAAAGCTGAAACGGCGCGGCGGCGTTTTACAAAAAGTTCAGCTCAATTCAAGGCTGTCAGGCGGCGCGCTAAAAATTGTCTCGAAGGACAGCGAGACCGTCGGCGGATATGTGATCACCGCAGAGAATGCTGGCGCACTGCTTGCCTTTTTGGATGTCTACCGGCGCATGGAGGGTGGCTCTATGACGCTTAACATCCACCCGCAGCCGGAACGGCTTACCGGAGGCGTCATGATCCGGGATTTTTATCTTAATGATGAACCTGCTTTACGCTCGCTTGTCAGCTCAAACGACGCCAATGCGCAGATAAGTCCTACACATGTTAATTTTAAACGTTTGCAGGGCGCTTTTGTGCGCACAGATGGCCGCATCGACATCACGGACGCCGCCATGTCCGGACAGCAGGTGGGCGCGACTCTCGGCGGAATGATCGATTATGGTAAAGACCGGGTTGATCTGGCTGGAAACCTCATCCCCGCCTATGAAATCAATAACTTTTTTGCAAAAATTCCGATCGTCGGCCCCATATTGGGAGGTGGGGAAAATGAAGGTCTGTTTGCAATCAACTTCCGCATTGTCGGCAAAGCCAGCGCTCCGACGCTTCGGATTGATCCGCTCTCTGCCGTAGCCCCAGGCATTTTCCGGAAAATTCTCGGCGTCGCTGATGGCACCGCCAACAATCCGGACAATTTCATTGTTGACGTGCCAGAGCCCGCGCCAACCGAAACTCCGCAGAGCACGGTGCCCCAAGGCACAGCACCTATGCAGCTTGGTAAACCAAAAAAGTAGCTTAAACCGGTTTGAGCAAAACGTGCTTTTTCTTGCCAAAAGACAGCTTGATTACGCCGTCGGTGCCTACATCCTTATCCGAGAGCTTCGACTGCTCGTCACCAACCACTGCATCGTTTACGCGCAACCCGCCCCCCTTGATTTGCCGCCTTGCCTCGCCGTTAGACGCCACCAACCCGGCTTTAACAAAAGCAATCGCAACACTCAAACCCTCAGCTAATTCGTGCTTTTCGATCTCAACCGTTGGCAGGCTGGTTGCCAACGCGCCCTCTTCAAAAGTTTTGCGAGCGGTTTCCGCTGCCGCATCTGCTGCGGTTCGGCCATGCAGCAAGGCGGTCGCCTCATTGGCAAGCACCTTTTTCGCTTCATTAATTCCGGCCCCATCGAGCGCTTCGAGCCGGCCGATGTCCTCCATTGGCAACAGCGTGAACAACTTCAAAAATCGCCCCACGTCACGGTCTTCAGTATTGCGCCAAAACTGCCAATAGTCGTAAGCGCTGAGCATGTTAGCATTGAGCCATACCGCGCCTGCGGCGGTTTTCCCCATTTTTGCGCCCGATGCCGTGGTTAATAGCGGCGATGTCAGAGCATAAAGCTGGCCCGTCCCCAAGCGGCGGCCAAGGTCTGTGCCGGTGACAATATTGCCCCATTGGTCCGAGCCTCCCATTTGTAAAATGCAGCCGTAGCGTCTGTTCAATTCAACAAAGTCATAGGCTTGCAAGCACATGTAATTGAATTCAAGAAACGACAACTCCTGATCACGCTCAAGCCGCATCTTGACCGAATCCATCGACAACATCCGGTTGACGCTAAAGTGCCGCCCGACATCGCGCAAAAAGTCGATGTAGTTCAGTTTTGCCAGCCATTCGTCATTATCCACCATCAGCGCCGGATTGGGGCCGCTCTCAAAGCTAAGAAATCTTTCAAACACGTTTTTGATACCGTCTTTGTTCGACTCTATTTGCACGGAAGTTAAAAGCTGTCGGCTGGCATCTTTGCCACTGGGATCACCCACACGCGTGGTGCCTCCCCCCATTAGGGCAATGGCCCTGCCACCGGTTTTCTGCAACCAATGCAGCATCATGATCTGCAATAGCGAACCCACGTGGAGCGAGGCCGCGGTGCAATCAAATCCGATATATGCGGTCAAGTCGCCTGCCAGCGCCTTTTCATCCAGTCCGGCATAATCCGAGCATTGATGAATAAACCCGCGCTCAGTCAGAATACGCAAAAAATCGGATTTGGGGATAAAAGCTTCGCTCATCGTTGCCTCAAGGTTGAGGCAGAGCTGTAAAACAACAACTCTACGAGGGCAAGCTTTGCGATGCGACGTCTTTGTTCGGCTAGAATTTGTGGATGCAATGCGCTAACCTGAGCCGATGAATTTTAAACCAATTTACGCACTCGGTCTCATGAGCGGCACTTCGATGGATGGCGTCGATGTCGCCCGCCTGATCACAAATGGCGAAAATCACATCGTTTTCGGCCCTACAGGTTTTCACCCCTACAGCGATGCAGACCGATTGCTTTTGCGGGCGGCGATCCAAGTGGCAAAAGGGTTGACGAGCCGCACGGCCCGTCCGCACATTATCGCTGAAGCGGAGGACCTTATTGATCAGCGCCATATTGAAGCTGTCTACGCCTTCCGCGCCGCTAATCCAAATGCGCAAATAGACCTTATTGGCTATCATGGTCAGACCATTTTACACCGTCCTGATCAGCTCTTGACGGTGCAGATAGGCAGAGGACAAAGGCTGGCAGACGCCTTGAATATTGCGGTGGTCTACGATATGCGCGCAGACGATGTTGCCGCAGGCGGGCAAGGCGCGCCGCTTGTGCCGGTGTTCCACCGCGCTCTGGTTCAAGCCGCCGGGCTGGGCCAAAATATCGCGCTGCTCAACATCGGCGGCGTTGCCAATATCACATATTTGCAGATGCCTGATGCAGAGCCAGTGGCCTGTGATACTGGCCCCGGAAATGCACTGTTGGATGATTTGATGTTGCAGCGCACCGGTTTCGCCATGGATAAGGACGGCGTCATGGCAGCCTCTGGCACTATCAATGAGTCTGTTTTAGCGCAATATTTGGGTGATTCATTTTTTGAACTTCCTCCACCTAAGTCATTGGATCGAAATGCGTTTGACGCCAGTATGGTGGAGGATTTAACGACAGCGGATGCGGCTGCAACCCTCACCGCTTTCACGGCGCGATCCATTGCCAAGTTGCTGCCGCATCTGCCCGGGCGCTTGAGTGAACTCATTGTTTGCGGCGGCGGTGCGCGTAACCCGACCTTGATTCAGTTTATCCAGGACGCAGTGCAATGCACTGTTTCCACAGCCGAAAAATACGGTTGGTCGGCAGATGCGCTTGAGGCGCAGGCATTTGCATATCTCGCAGTGCGCAGCCTGCGAGGACTGGATTTGACCTTTCCCAGCACAACCGGCGTCGCCAAAGCCATGAGCGGCGGCGTAATGGTTCGGCCTGCCGCTCCTGTGATTCAGGCTTAAAAGCCTACCGCTTCCGCGTGCCGATGCTCTGTCGCGTTGGCTGTCCCAAGCGGCGGTCAAGATAGGTGCCCACTTCGGTAATCAACGGCTCGATGCGATTTTCGAAAAAATGATTGGCCCCTTCGATCACTGCATGTTCAATCAAAATGCCTTTTTGAGTTTTAAGCTTTTCAATCAGCGCTGTGACTTCTTTGAGCGGCGCAACGCGGTCTTGATCCCCGTGGATAAACAAACCCGAAGACGGGCACGGCGCCAAAAATGAGAAATCGTAACGGTTGGCCGGCGGCGCAACAGAGATAAAGCCTTCAATTTCCGGTCGGCGCATCAGTAGCTGCATACCAATCCATGAACCGAACTGCACACCGGCAATCCAGCAAGAGCGCGCTTCAGGCGAAATCGTCTGTGCCCAATCCAGCGCCGATGCGGCATCAGAAAGCTCGCCAATTCCATGATCAAAATTGCCTTGCGAACGCCCGACACCACGAAAATTGAATCGCAAAACCGAAAAACCGCGCTCCGCAAACGCATAATACATATTGTAGACAATTTGGTTGTTCATCGTGCCGCCAAACTGCGGATGCGGATGAAGTATAATGGCGATTGGCGCGCCGCGTTGTTTTGCAGGATGATAACGTCCCTCTAACCGACCGGCCGGGCCGGTAAAAATTACTTCAGGCATTCTATCCCCTTTGACGCACTTGAATGGAGCTGTAAGCAGCTAATTTTGCCCGCTTGACAGTTGAGAGCGACGCG
Organism: Methylovirgula sp.; assembly: GCA_043742625.1. Taxonomy (GTDB): domain Bacteria; phylum Pseudomonadota; class Alphaproteobacteria; order Rhizobiales; family Beijerinckiaceae; genus JANXSV01. The sequence continues at coordinate 6,963 of JAYTYD010000006.1, forward strand.
CACTAAATGCCTTAGAACAATTCTAAGTGACTTAGAATAATTCTAATCTAGAGGCTTTAAGTGGCGTGTCTCATGAATTCTGTCGGCCTTCTAGCACAGGTTGTCAGGTAAATTGCAAGCATTCCGTGAGTGAAACCTCTGTAGCGCCCGTCAGAAGTCAAGTTGAGATTTTCTTGTCCGTTAAAAAGGCCACGTAAGACATGACATCGCCTCGGCGCATATACCTTGATTACAACGCATCCGCGCCACTCCTTCCGATGGTTCGAGATGTGATGTTACATGCGTTAGCTCTCAGCAATCCCTCTTCGGTGCATTTTGAAGGGCGCGCCGCCCGCGCGGCCGTCGAAAAAGCCCGTAGCCAGGTGGCTTCGTTGGTTGGAGGCAAGGCCAAAAACGTAGTTTTTACCTCAGGTGGTACAGAAGCCGCGAACTTAGCGCTCACCCCGCATATTCACATCGGTCCTGATAGGTCTGGTTTCAGCCGCCTCGGCATATGTGCCGTCGAGCACCCTTGTGTTTTGAATGGACATCGCTTTCCACTTGAAGCCGTAACTGTGTTGCCGGTTGATTCACGCGGAATTCTAGATCTGGCCGCCTTGCAGGAGTGGCTTGGTGCTTCACAGCAAAAGCCTGTCGTCGCTGTGCAATATGCCAATAACGAAACCGGGGTGCTTCAACCAGTGAGTGAAGCAGCCGCGCTGGTCCATGCAGCCGGGGGGCTTCTCATCTGCGACGCTGTTCAGGCGGTTGGTAAAGTGCCACTGTCTTTTGAGTGCGGGGTAGATATATTTTTGCTTTCAGCCCACAAGTTTGGCGGGCCAAAGGGCGCTGGCGCTGTCATTTTTGTGTCTGATCGTCTTTTTATTGCAGCGCCTCACCTTGTCGGCGGCGGTCAGGAAAACGGTCGCCGTGCCGGAACCCAGAATGTCGCGGCTATTGTTGGCTTTGGCACTTCGGCGGAAAATATCCCGAAAATTCCTGATTTTAGGGAGCATTTTGTCAAAACCATTCTACGTCATGCGCCCGATGTTGTTTTTTTTGGCGATTCTGGTCTTACTGGCGCAGCGGTTACGCATTTGCCAAACACGCTCTGCTATGCGGTTCCCGACACCAATGCTGAAACTCTGCTGATCGCTTTTGATATGGCTGGCATTTCGCTTTCCAGTGGCTCTGCCTGTTCATCGGGAAAAGTTGCTGAATCGCATGTGTTGCGCGCGATGCATATTTCGGAAGGTTTGGGTAAAGCGGCGCTTCGTCTCAGCTTTGGCTGGGCCACAACGGCGGAAGACGTTGGAGGTTTTGAGTCCGCTTTTGCCAAAATTATGGAAAAAGCAAATGCCAGAAAACAAACACAAGATGCGTAATTACTGGAAATTTTTACAAAAACCTATATGTAACAGCGTAACCACCGGCTTTTGAACCGGCAGGTTAGGAGATATTATGGCAGCGGTACAGGAAACCGTCGATCGGGTTAAGTCCATCGACGTCAGCGAGTATAAGTATGGCTTCGTTTCGGACATCGAGTCCGAACTAGCGCCCAAAGGCCTGAGCGAGGACATTGTCCGCTACATCTCGGCCAAGAAGAACGAACCTTCTTGGTTGTTGGATTGGCGTCTCGACGCCTATCGCCGCTGGCTGACCATGCAGGAACCGACGTGGGCCCGGGTCAATCATCCAAAGATCGATTTTCAGGACCTGTATTACTATTCGCAGCCGAAAAGCATGGCTGGACCAAAATCTCTGGATGAAGTCGACCCTGAATTGCTCCGTGTTTACGAAAAACTCGGTATTCCGCTGTTCGAGCAGGAAATTCTTGCCGGCGTCGAGCGCCCGAGAGTTGCCGTCGATGCTGTGTTTGACTCTGTCTCGGTTGCAACCACCTTTAAGGCGGAGTTGGCCAAAGTCGGGGTGATTTTCTGTTCTTTCTCGGAAGCCGTGCACAACCACCCAGAATTGGTGAAGCAATATCTCGGCACGGTCGTTCCGGTAACAGATAATTATTATGCGACGCTCAATTCAGCCGTGTTTTCTGACGGGTCATTTGTTTACGTTCCGCCGGGCGTTCGCTGCCCGATGGAGCTGTCCACCTATTTCCGCATAAATGAGAAAAATACCGGGCAGTTTGAGCGCACGCTGATTATCGCCGACAAGGGCGCTTATGTGTCCTACTTGGAAGGCTGCACGGCACCCAAGCGTGACGAAAACCAGCTGCATGCGGCCGTAGTTGAATTGGTGACTCTGGACAGCGCTGAAATCAAATATTCCACCGTGCAAAATTGGTATCCCGGCGACGCCCAGGGCAAGGGCGGAATTTATAACTTTGTCACCAAGCGCGGCGATTGCCGCGGGGACAATTCTAAAATCTCGTGGACGCAGGTCGAAACCGGCTCAGCGATAACTTGGAAATATCCGTCGTGCATTTTGCGTGGCGATAATACGCGCGGTGAGTTTTACTCGATTGCCATTTCCAACGGATATCAGCAGGTCGACAGCGGCACGAAGATGATTCATCTGGGCAAAAATACCTCCAGTCGCATCATCTCCAAAGGCATTGCCGCAGGCCATAGCGATAACACCTATCGCGGTCAGGTCTCAGCGCATCGCAAAGCCATCAACGCCCGCAATTTCACCAATTGCGATAGCTTGCTCATCGGCAACAAATGCGGCGCGCATACTGTGCCCTACATTGAAAGCAACAACGCATCCGCAACCTTTGAGCACGAGGCCACCACCTCGAAAATTTCAGAGGACCAGTTGTTCTATTGCCTGCAGCGCGGCCTTGATGCTGAAGAAGCTACTGCCCTTATCGTGAACGGCTTTGTCCGCGATGTGCTGCAGCAATTGCCGATGGAATTTGCGGTCGAGGCGCAAAAGCTGATCGCTATCTCTCTTGAAGGCAGCGTGGGATGATCTCCCTTGCTGGATTTGGGAGCCACCCATGGTAGAACTTGCTGAAGAGGGTACTCTCACCGATGATCGCATCGAGCGGAAGGTTGCTGCCTATCGCCGCTATTTGCGCATCCTGAAAAGCCTTCAACATGATGAAGAATTCAAGGACGATATCGAGACGCTGGTGTTCCTCTATGGCGATACGGCGCAGATTCACGCCAACAGTGATGACAGCACCTATTTTCTCGCCACAATCGAATATCGCAACAGCTGTATTTGCCTACATTTGCGCCGTGCCGCAGCGGCTGATGCAGCGCATGTTGACCGGCAATATGCCTGTTCGCTGTCGCTGGTTGATGGTATCGAGGAAGAGCTGCTACTCGATGAGGTTTACGAGCAATTCGGTGTAATCTTAAAAACCGCCTATGAAGTGGAAGAGGAAATTACCCTCGAGCGTCACGCAGGCCGTTGAGATGGGTAAAATCATTAGCAATTTTCAGCCAAACCAAAACGTTATGAGAACGAATGAACACTGAACCTCAATCCACCAACCTGATTGAAATTATGAGCAACGTTGCTGAGGGCTTCGCTTTCGGCAATTTCATGGATTTGCCCTTGGCCGAAACACTTAACCCTGCCGGGCTCGACTTTTCGGTGTCAAGCCTAGACGCAGTGGACGGCTATTTGCTATCCGTGCACGAGTCGCTGCCCAAGGCGAAATCCGGCGCGCGGAACATCTCGACACTGCCAAATGACAGCCAACAAGCGTTGGTGCTTCGCATTGGCGCCTATGTCGGCGAAGTTATCCGCCGCTCCGCCGAACCCGACACATATCGTTGGCTCACGCACGCAGAGACGGTTGCCCGTTTTCCAGAACACCAAGGCACACTTGGACAACAGCCTACAATTCTCACCGCCTATACCATCGCCACGGCTGAAGGGCAGATTTTACTCCCCCTCAACCGGGTGTTCAAGGCGCTCGCTGATGGTCCTATAAATTCCACGCTTGAGTACGCCAAAACCGTTTCACAAGCAGTCGCCATTTAAACCCCGGATAAAGATTATGCTCACCGTAAAAAACCTCCACGTCGAAATCGACGGCAAGAAAATCCTCAATGGCCTCAATCTCAGCGTTAAGTCCGGCGAAGTTGCTGCTATTATGGGGCCGAATGGCTCTGGCAAATCAACGCTGTCTTATGTCATCGCCGGTCGCTCGGATTATGAGGTCACAGGTGGCGAGGTTTGGCTCAATGGGGTGAATTTGCTCGAACTGGAGCCGCACGAACGCGCTGCAGCCGGCCTTTTTCTGGCATTCCAATATCCGCTGGAAATTCCCGGCGTGGCCACCATGACCTTCCTGAAGGCCGCATTGAACGCACAGAGGAAGGCCCGTAATGAAGCCCCTTTGTCCACCCCGGATTTTATGCGCACTGTGCGAGAAGCTTCGGTCAAGCTTGACATTAATCAAGATATGCT
>JAYTYD010000007.1:0-11329 GCA_043742625.1 Methylovirgula sp.
CCGACAGCACCAAGGATCAAAGCCAGAACCAGCAGGATCGACGCAATTATAAGATTCGCGGAGACGGGAGACATGGTTGTGAGCAGCCAAGACTGCGCCGCAATCAGCCCGAATATGACTGCGCCAAGTCCAAACAAACCCGCCACGGCGTAGCAAATTATCGCATTAACCTGCCGGTTTACCCGCGCTTTAAGCGAGAAAACCCCCGCCGTGAGAAGTTCAACAATCATGATCTCACCGTGACGCAATCAAGCCAAAAACAATTCCTGCCAAAGCCGCATAACCCAATGTCCGCAACGGACGGGCGCGGATTTCGCTCTCGACGCTATGCTGGAAGTTGCTGGCATGATCCTTTGCCTGCGCAATCAAATTGTCCGTATTAAAACCGGCACCCCTCAGCTTGGCGATAACGATATCGGCAATCTCCGATGCGCTGTGCGAAGCCGAATTCTGGAGGTTTTTGCCTTCGCGCATTGCAGTATCCGCAAGCGCTGCGGCTGAGTCGCTCACCTGAGACGAAACGTCATCAATTTTGTCGCCAATTTTCTTGGATGTTGAAGACATGGTCATAAGGGAAACCTTTCATATTGGGTTGTCATATGCAAAGAGAACGCTGCAATTTTGTATTTGTTCCGTCGTACCGAAAATTATTGCCGCCAAAGATCGGTTTGCTCACAAAGCGGATGTGGCAGAGCGCCAAAAAAAAACCGGCGCTGGAGGATGCCGGTTTTCAAGGAATTAGCCCTATCGATCAGCGATGCCAAAAAATCGCCAATAGAATGATAATCGGCAGCGGAATTCCCAACAGCCAAAACAATGCACCGCGTCCAAAACCCATGATCAGCTCCTGTCTTTCCGAGACCAGACCAGCATGGCCGGTTCCGCTCGAATAACGCTTACAGAGGCTGAAAGTTCCGCAGGCGGACATCGCTGTATTCGCGCCTTGCACTGAGGCTGATTTTTGCGCATCTTAGATTGCAAAATCGCGACACTGGAAAAAAAAACAGGATGAGTGTGATCCAACCTCTAAAGCCTGCGTCTTACACATCTTCGCCAGTCTCTCGGCGCGGCATTTCCTGTTTTGTCTGTCCGCTGCGGACAAAGCCTGCGTTCGAACCAAAATCCGACGATGAAATCGTTTTTATCAACGGCTTGAAGATCGACCACCGCCATATTGGGCCCGGCAATGATATTATCCACGCCGGTCAAGAGGACTCCGAGTTGTTCACCCTGTTTAGCGGTTGGGCCTTTCGCTACAAAAGTTTGGAAGATGGCCGCCGGCAAATCTTGAATTTTATTTTGCCGGGCGACCTGATCGGTTTGCAGGCCGCTTTGCTAGCCGCCGCCGAATATACGGTTGAGACTTTAACAGATGTTGAGGTGTGCGTGTTTTCTCGTAAACGCATGTGGACTATTTTTGAAAACCACCCCCATTTGGCTTATAATATTTCTTGGCTCGGCGCGCGGGATGAAAGTTTTCTAGACGACAACCTCACCTCTGTGGGCCAGCGCACTGCGCGCGAGCGTATTGCGGCGCTGGTTTTGTCGCTATATCGGCGGGCAGACCACCTTGGATTGGTGCGGGGCAACACCTTTCTGTTCCCGCTGAGCCGACAACATATTGCCGACGCATTGGGACTGTCGCTGGTACACACCATCAAAACATGGTCGCTCTTACGCGAGGCCGGTCTTTTTTCGTTTAAAGGTGGTCAACTGACACTGCTCAACCCGCGCCTGACGGAGGCGACCGCAAAGTTTTACGACCGCGAGTGGCGCCAACGGCCGATCATCTAAGGCATGCCTAAGCGATCAACCCGTATTGAAAGCGCTCTAACAGTAGAGCCACACCGGATATTTTCTGCCTACACTCATCTGAAGCGCGCAACTTTCAGACAAACCACACCGGCACCCTCTCAACAGTGACTAAAACCGGTCGTGTCGAGGCTGCGAAACTTACCGTCGTCGGCACCCCGACCCGCTGCGTCGCCAAAAAGCTCCTTTCCAGCAAACCTCATGCCCCTGCGTCTTACACAGTCTTGTTCGCAGCAATAGTCACGGGCCGCATTGCGCGATGAGCCATATTGTAATCTGGCAACGAAGAACCAGTTACAGCACAGGCCCGCCAAATCGCCAATTACAGACCACGGCTTCAATCCCATGGGCAAATACATGGATTAATAAAAATGGAGCGAGTAAAAGTGGACACTGCAAAATTGGACACTACAAAATTGGACCTGATTGTGCCCTCGGCCAAAGGACTGTTTTGCCCGCAGGGACAATTCTACATTGACCCGTGGCAACCGGTTGAGCGGGCCATTATAACCCATGGCCACTCAGACCACGCCCGCCGCGGTATGGCGCGCTATTTGTGCCACACGCAAAGTGTGGCTATTTTGCAAAAGAGGCTGGGAGACATTACGGTTACGGGCGTCGAATATGGCGTGGAAACCACAATAAATGGCGTAACCGTCTCGCTGCACCCGGCGGGACATGTACTGGGTTCGGCGCAGATACGGGTTGAATACAAAGGTGAAATATGGGTGGCATCCGGCGATTATAAGCTTGAGAATGATGGCACCTGCGCGCCGTTTGAACCTGTGCGCTGCCATGCGTTTATCTCCGAAAGCACCTTCGGCCTGCCGATTTATCAATGGTGCGACCCCAAGCTTGTTCATGCTGAAATCAACGCGTGGTGGCTGGCCAATGCCACCGCCGACCGCGCTAGTATCATGCAAGCCTACGGGTTGGGCAAAGCACAGCGCATCCTTAAGCACCTCGATCCGAACATCGGCCCTATCATTTGCCACGGCGCGGTAGAGCCGATGAACGATATCTACCGCTCCAGCGGCGTCGATCTTCCCGCCACCCGTTTTGCCACCCAGATCACCGACAAAGCCGACATCGCGCGGGCTTTTATCATCGCACCCCCATCAGCATCAGGCAGTCCGTGGGCGAGACGCTTTGGTGACTATTCTGACGCTTTTGCCAGTGGCTGGATGCAGATACGCGGTCGGCGCAGACAGCGTGGCGTTGATCAGGGCTTTGTGCTCTCCGACCACGCCGATTGGCCCGGATTGCTCAGCGCCATTGCTGCGACAGGCGCAGAGCGGGTGTTTGCAACCCACGGCTCGACAGCAACACTCAGCCGCTATCTGCGCGAAAAAGGCTTGGACGCCCGCCCGATCGAGACGCAATATGGCGACGAGAATGATGATGGCGCTGTTGCAGATACCGGTGCCGCGCCATGAAAGACTTCGCAGACATCTACGGCCGACTCGACGCGGCAACATCCACCAAATACAAGCAACAGGTGATGGGCGGTTTTTTAATGACTGCGATGGCCGACCCCTCGCGGTGGGCGGACGCAGCCTGGATAGTGTATTTTCTTTCTGGCGGTAAGCCACGTCAACTTATTCCGACCAAAACCTTGCGGCAACTGGCCTTGGACTTATCCGGATTGCCGGAATGGCTCTTCGAGGAAAGTTACCAGAATGTCGGCGATTTGGCCGAGACCATCAGTCTGCTTTTGCCAAAACCGGGTAAAGTGCAAGAGCTTGGCTTGACCAGATGGCTGGACGATAGGCTGCTCCCTGCCCGAAATCTCCCGGACGAGGCGCGGCTGGAACGTTTGAAACTATGGATTGAAACCCTGCCCGATACGCAGCGTCTGGCATTTTTCAAACTTGTAACCGGCAGCTTACGCATCGGTGTTTCCAAGCTTTCGGTCGTGCAGGCGCTCAGCGAGACCTGCGGTGTTGACGCCAAAATCATGGCACAGCGCATGATGGGCTATACACAGGCCTCCCGACAGCTCTCGGCTCGAGATTTTGCCGATTTGATAGCGCCGTCAAATGGCACCGAACAGGATACAAAAGCCAGCGGGCAGCCGATGCCATTTTTTCTCGCCCACGCATTTTTCGGAACTGTTGAAGATATGTCGAGCCGTCTGGGTGCTCCGGAGAATTGGTTGATCGAGTGGAAGTTCGATGGAATTCGCGCTCAATTTGTCCATCGGGCCGGTCAAAGCTGGATTTGGTCACGCGGCGAAGACTTGGTGAGTGACTCTTACCCTGACCTTCAGATTTTGCAGGATTTTATACCGGAGGGCACAGTGCTCGACGGCGAGCTGGTTGTTGTTGCGCCAAATGCGCGCCATGAACAGCGTGACTCTGTTGAGAGTATCCAGCCTTTTGCACTGTTGCAGCAGCGCCTTGGCCGTAAAATTTTGAGCGCCAAACTTCTTTCAGAGTTACCCGTGGCATTGATTTGTTATGATATTCTTGAGTTTGACGGACAGGACTGTCGCGAGAGGCCGCAATTTGAGCGCCGCGCTTTGCTGGAACAGGTGATCAAATTCGCGCACCAAAAAGCAGAAAGCCGTGGACAAAATTTGCCGCTCCGGATGAGCCCGCAATTGTTTGGCTTAACCTGGGGCGAGCTGGCCACCTTACGCCAAAATGCGCGAGCTATCGGGGCAGAGGGCATGATGCTTAAAGCGGGAAAAAGTGTCTACGGCATTGGTCGCCGAAAGGTGGACGATACCGATGTCTGGTGGAAATGGAAACTTGACCCGATGAGCATCGATGCGGTGTTGATATATGCTCAGCGCGGCCACGGCCGCCGCGCCACGCTCTACAGCGATTACACCTTCGCGGTTTGGACCGACGATACGCAGGAGCGGGCGCTTACACCGTTCGCCAAGGCCTATTCCGGCCTCACCGACGAAGAAATCAAACAGGTTGATGCAATTATCCGCAAAACCACGCGTGAAAGCTTTGGCCCGGTGCGCAGCGTTAAACCGACACTGGTGTTTGAACTGGGCTTTGAGGGCATCGCCAAAAGCAAGCGCCACAAAAGCGGCATCGCTGTGCGCTTCCCGCGTATGCTGCGATGGCGCAAAGACAAAACCGTGGAGGAGGCGGATACTTTGGCGAGCCTGCACGCGCTGCTGCCACAGGATAAAGCATGAAAGCGTTTGAGCCGCATCTGGCGATATCGCAGTGGTTCGCTGAAAAAGGCTGGCAACCTCTGCCGTTTCAGACGCAAGTGTGGCGCGCGATGCGCGAGGGCGAGAGTGGCCTGCTGCACGCCACTACGGGCGCAGGCAAAACACTCGCGGTTGGTTTTGGCGCTTGGCAGGCCCTGACCCCAAATACAGGTCTAGCGACAAATACAAGCCTGACGCTGCTGTGGATTACACCCATGCGTGCACTTGCTGCCGATACTGCTCTGGCTTTGAGCGAAGCTTTTATTCGATTACATGAGCTTGATCCCTCCGCCCGGCTCTGGAGCACTGGTGTCCGAACCGGGGATACCAGCCCCAAAGAACGCGCGGCACAAAGCCGCCACCCGCCAAACCTTCTTATAACCACACCGGAAAGCTTGAGCTTGATGCTGTCGCAGCCTGACGCCCACCAGCGGCTAAGGCGTTTGGGCGGTGTTGTTGTGGATGAGTGGCACGAGCTTTTAGGCAATAAGCGCGGTGTGCAGGTGCAGCTGGCTTTGGCGCGCTTGCGCCGTTGGAACCCGAAACTTCTTGTTTGGGGCATGTCTGCTACAATAGGCAATCTGCCGGAAGCAAAACATGTTCTTCTCGGATGCGGACAAGACGGTTCCCGACAATACGGCACCTTGGTGAGCGCACAGCTTAAAAAGACCATTGTGGTCGATACGCTCATTCCGCAAACGGTGGAGCGTTTTCCATGGGCGGGGCATCTGGGCTTGACAATGCTGCCACAGGTGATCACCGAAATTGACGGAAGTGCCAACAGCCTGATTTTTACCAATACGCGGGCGCAGTCTGAAATTTGGTATCATAACCTGCTCAAGGCGCGCCCGGACTGGGCAGGCATGATTGCGGTTCATCACGGCTCGCTGGCGAACGACTCGCGTCAATGGGTGGAACGGGGCTTAAAAAATGGCGCGCTGAAGGCCGTTGTCTGCACCTCTAGCCTTGATTTAGGCGTGGATTTTTTGCCGGTTGAACGCGTTTTGCAAATCGGCTCGCCAAAAGGCATTGCCCGGCTTTTGCAGCGTGCGGGACGCAGCGGCCATGCGCCCGGGCGTTCTTCGCGCATCACACTGGTTCCAAGCCATTCGCTGGAACTTGTAGAATCCGCTGCCTTGCAAATGGCGATTTCGCGCGGGGAAATTGAGGGCAAATCATCACCCAAAGCGCCGCTCGATGTTTTGGTGCAACATCTGGTCACCATCGGTCTTGGTGGCGGCTTTGAGCCTGATGACCTGCGGGCGGAAGTTTCAAATACTGCCGCTTACCACGCTCTGAGCGACGAAGACTGGCAATTCTGTCTTGATTTCGTGCGCCAGGGCGGCGCTACTTTGCGCGCCTATCCGGATTTTCGCCGCTGCGCTCCGGACAGAAGCGGTATCTGGCGGGTAACCGACCGCGCTTTGGCGACGCGCCACCGCCAAAATATTGGAACCATCACGTCAGACTCCAGCATGATGGTCCAATTTGGCCCCGCCCCGCCCGGTGCTAAGCTGGGCACCGTTGAGGAAAGCTTTGTTGCGCGGCTAAAGCCGGGAGACAGATTTTGGTTTGCCGGACGGCTGGTATCGCTGGTGCAAGTGCGCGACATGACCGCCTATGTGCGTAAGGCCAAAGGCTCGCAAGCCTCTTTTCCGCGCTGGGGTGGCGGGCGCATGCCACTCTCGACCACTTTGGCCAAAGCGATGGTAGAGCAGCTGGCGCTTGCCGCCAACGGCGTCTATCAAACACCAGAATTGAGAGCGGCGCTGCCGATGCTGCAACTGCAGCTTCACCGCTCCGCCTTGCCTACCCCGTCCACTTTGCTGGTGGAGACTCTGACATCGCGTGAAGGCTGGCACATATTTATCTATCCCTTTGCCGGACGCAATGTGCATCTGGGACTTGCGGGTCTGCTGTCGTGGCGCGCTGCGCAGATAACCTCCGGAACATTCTCACTGGCAATAAATGATTACGGCTTTGAGATTTTAAGCGCTTCGAAACGCGACTGGGGCGCCGAAATCCGCAACTTGCTCGGTCCGCGCAGCGGCCAGCCCTTAGAAGAGCAGGTGCGTTTGAGTGTCAACGCGACAGAGCTGGCGCGGCGAAGGTTTCGCGACATTGCCCGCATTTCCGGGCTTGTGCAGAGTTCCTATGCCGGTGAACGCAAATCTGCGCGGCAAATTCAGGCCTCTTCAGGGCTGTATTACGATGTGTTTGCCAAATATGATCCTGACAACGGCCTGCTGGTTCAAGCGCAAAAAGAATTGCTCCATGAAGAGCTCGATATTGATCTAATGGACGCAACTTTGCGGGACATGAATAAGAAACACATGGTGCTCAAACCGCTGGAACGCTGCTCGCCGCTGGCTTTTCCGCTCATGGTGGAACGTCTGCGCGAAAAGCTCACCAACGAGTCTCTGCACGAGCGGGTGGAGCGGATGGCAGCGGCGCTGGAAAAAGACGAATTGCAAAAAGACATAATAATTTGAGCGCGCTATTATCCAGCTATGTTCATGATGGCTTGGTGCTCTTGCCCCGCAGCGCGATTTGGGATCCGCAAAACCGAACGCTTTACGTGGCAGACGTGCACTTAGGTAAAGCAGCAACATTCCGGGCGCTGAATCAACCTGTACCGCGAGGGACCACCGCCGAAAATTTGGCGCGCCTGACGAAGCTTCTCGTTCAACTGGCTCCACAAACCCTGATTTTTCTAGGCGATCTATTCCATGCTCGGCAAGCTTTCACGCCGGATCTGATGCACCAATTTTCGACATGGCGAAACGCACATGCCTGCGTATCTATGATTCTTGTGCGCGGCAATCATGATATTCGCGCTGGCAAACGCAGTAATAATCTTAGCATTAAACAGGTGGACGAACCCTTTGTTACCGGCAGATTAATCGCGCGGCACCATCCGCTGGAAGCAGGCGAACACTGTGCCGGGCGCATCGTACTTGCCGGCCACGTCCATCCGGTCATCAAAATGCAAGGAAAGGGACGAGACTCGCTCAAGCTCCCTTGCTTTTTGATTTCTCCGGGCCAAATCATTCTACCGGCTTTTGGTGAGTTCACCGGCGGGGCCACCGTAAAACTTGAACGGAACCAAATTGCTCTTGGTGTGGTTAACAACCATATGGTGAAGTTAACATCCTCACGTGTGTAATAAAGTTTTTCAAGCCACAGCTCTTGAAAGTTCGCATGCCTTAACCATCTAATAAACATCCACACGGATGGTAAGGAGCGGGTTTATGAGCCTAGAAATTAAAACAAGACAACCCGATAGCGAAAAAATCACTCTCAATATCGGTTATGTAGATCTTGGCCAAATAGATCTGCTTGTGCGCGACGGATTTTATTCCACCCGAACGGATTTTATCCGCACCGCAATTCGCAACCAACTCCTGAACCATGCAGACGCGATGCGCCAATCCGTATCGCGGAAAAAACTGGAACTGGGGTTACGGCACGTAACAAAACATGAGCTTGAGACAGCCAAAAGCTCAGGCGAGTTGTTGCAGATTCATGTGCTCGGACTTGTGACCTTTGCAGCGGACGTAACCCCGGAATTAGCGCGCGCCGCCATCGCTTCAATTCAGGTCCTGGGGGCGCTGCAAACCAGCCCTGAGCTTAAAGCTGCTTTGGCAGACAGAATTCACTGAGCAACTTCCACTCTATTTTTTTAAGGATATACAAATGCAATTTCCGAAGTTTAACATTCCCAAAATCAGTCTGTCCCGAAGTTCCATGTCTGAAGTCACCCGCCTCACCCGGGAAGGCCGGTTGCAAGATGCTATGTCCAAATTGCTTGGAGGTGGCACAAGCCGTCTCACGCGCGCAGCGTCGCTTTCAAAAGCCCCCGCCGCAAATGCAAAAGGGGCGTTCACCGCTTTTAAGTTTGACAATGAAGCCGGAACACGGAGCTATAAGCTTTATGTGCCGTCAAGCCACGGCGCGAAGCCCATGCCGCTCGTCATCATGCTGCATGGCTGCACTCAAAATCCTGATGACTTTGCGCTTGGAACGAATATGAACGTTCTGGCTGAGCAGCAGGGCTTTCTTGTTGCTTATCCGTTGCAGCCCAGCAGCGCCCATATGACGAAATGTTGGAACTGGTATAGGCCCGAAGATCAACGGCGCGGCAAAGGCGAACCTGCCATCATCGCCGGAATTACGCGTCAAATTGTACAGGATTTCAATGTCGAGCGGGGCCAAGTCTATATTGCCGGGCTTTCTGCAGGCGGTGCCGCAGCGGCGATTATGGCAGCCGAATATCCCGATATTTTTGCAGCTGTTGGGATTCACTCCGGTTTGGCCTGTGGCCTAGCCTTCGACGTACCATCGGCAATGGCAGCGATGAGGTCTGGCACTCAATCGCCCGGTCGCACTGCGAAGATCAAAATCCCCACCATTGTGTTCCATGGCGACCGCGATGCCACGGTGAACCCGGCAAACGCAGAAACCATCGTTGCGCAGCATGCCGCCGCTACCAAATTGAACAAAACCCAGCAAAAAGTGGCTTCCGACAGCGGCGTTATCTCCACTCAGATGACTTTCACTGATGCCTCGGGAAAACCGGAAATTGAGCAATGGCTCATTCACGGTGCTGCGCACGCTTGGTCCGGGGGCAATGCCAGAGGAACTTATGCTGAGGCTTCAGGGCCGGACGCCAGCACCGAAATGTTGCGGTTTTTCTTCGCGCACAGACTTAAAACCGCTTAAACCCGTGTGGCAAAGCTCACTAACCAGATCGGCATCATATCCAGAAACGCGGTTTCGATCACTTTGTCAAAACCGCTAACGATAGCGACACCGACCAGAATCAGCACAATTGCCAGCGCAATGGATCCGTACTTAGCGCCTTGGCGCGCCAGCATTTTGCTGCCTGACGCCATTTTGCCCAGCGCATAACCTGCAATCAACAGCGCCGCCGCCGAGCCCAATGCGAACACCGCCATGATAGCGATTGCTGCAGGCAAAGATCCGCCGCTTGCAGCCAGGGCAAATGCCGCACCAAGGGTTGGGCCAACGCACGGTGCCCACGCAAAAGCCAGAACAATGCCCGCAAAAAACTGGCCTAAAAGACCAATTTTTGGAAGAGTTTCTGCTAATCTATCCGCGAAACCTGCCAAGGGACCCAAGAAATATTCGGATTTCAATCCCAAGATCGGCACCAGCATGATCAGTCCGAATACAATCATCAGCCCGGCGGCAAAATTGCGAACGAGGCCACTGTCGCCAAATTCAATGCTGAACGACGCCAGTAAACCGCCGACGATGCCAAAACTAACGGCCAAACCGGCAGCCAACGCCAGCGGCCCGCGCATATCCTGCGCGCGCGCTCCTGCAATTACAATGGGCGCGAGTGGTAAAACGCAGGGACTCAAAATTGTGAGTAACCCTGCGGTGAAAGCTAAGAACAGCGTCAGCATTTAGGCGACCGTGTTCAAAACATCGACGACATCTTTCTCCGCCGTGCCCCAGGACATGCGGGTAATTTCTTTGCCGCCTTTAAACGAAATCACTGTCGAACGCGGGCACTTCAACGCCGCGACAATCTCTTTCTGCCCGTCATAGTCGACGCGAAAGAAGCTAACGCCCTTATATTTATCCGCTGGCAGACTGGCCAAAATTGAAGCCTGGGCATGGCATTGTAAACACCAAGAGGCATAAACATGCAAAACGACCGGTTTTCCTGCCTTGATCAGCGCGTCAACGGTTGCGGCATTATACGGAGCAAGCTCCAGCGCGTAAGCAGAGGAAAACCCGAGTACGGTTCCCCCTGCACCAAACGCCAGCGCTGCGGAAACAAATGAACGACGATTCAGCATATCAGATCTCCCTACAGCACGTTTATACGGGCGTATGGCTCGAATAGATGCGTCCTCACGCTTTTGTGAAAGTCCGATATGGCCAGTGCTCCCATAAAAGCACGTTGTCAAATAAACGGTATCGGGTAAAATTCAGCATGCAAAATCAATTGATGTTCCTTTTCAATGCGGCGCTCGCGGCCGCGATGCCGGATGGCAAATTTACGCCGCATTTACCCAGCCCGCCAAAGGGGCGCACCCTCGTTCTAGGTGCTGGCAAAGCTTCAGCGCGCATGGCCCGCGCCTTTGAGGCTGAGTGGCTTGCAAAGCACCCGGATTCGGCACTGGAGGGGCTTGTTGTCACACGCTATGGCCATGCCTGCCCCACCCAACATATTGAAATCGTTGAAGCTGCACATCCGGTGCCCGATCAAAAAGGCTTTGACACCGCCGCACGCATTTTGGAGCTCGCCCGTAGCGCCAGCCATGACGATTTGGTTGTTTTCCTGATTTCCGGTGGCGCATCATCCCT
>JAYTYD010000008.1:0-1508 GCA_043742625.1 Methylovirgula sp.
TCAGGCACCAGCAGGATGCGACATCAAAGACCAATGGCAAGGTTGCGCCCGCGCCGCGCAATGGCAAAGCCGACACAAAAGCGACACCCGCTAGGGACAAGCGTTTGGAAGAAACAGCGGCTGAAAAAATGGGAAAAGCTCGCCCGCAGGATAACTAGCGGACGTATTACGCTGGTTTTTAATTAGGCAAAAATAATCAAACTCTAATATGGGCGCGCCTTTCAACGGCATTTATTTCCGCAAGCCGCGCTGGTGCTTGAGTTTTTAAAATTTTTCTTATTAAGCGAGAGTTGATCGTGCGTCTTCAATCCGCCCGGATTAGCCTACGCGCTTGCTCGATCAAGCCTCGCAATTACGTTATGGCTTTCAGGATTTTATTGCGCTTGCCATGTTGCGCGGCGCGGTAACAACAATCGCTTCCATGCGCAGCATTTGTACCTGCCTTGCCGGTGATTGCGCGGATTTGTCGGCATGCGCATAGCTGCTGGTGGCGAGTCCGCCCAAGATCGTAATGAAAGTGGCTGCCAGCAGTGCTCCGGCGGCAATATTGTCTTTCATGTTGGTGGCAAATGTGGTTTTCATGCGTGTGCTCCTGGTGGGTAACGGGTTGGGCTTGCGGTGTTTGACGTCGCCACTTTATGAGCGGACTTCTATACCCACAAATGGATTGCGACGAAACGAACAAAATGGTGAACGAAACGGCGCACCGGCGGATAGTGCGGTAGTTGGCGCAGGTGCAGCGCCACCTGAAATGGCTGCCGCAACGTCTCCGCTTCGACAAGCCCCCCCCAAGCGGGAAGCTATTCTGAGATCCGGCGTGTCACGCTTCGGCAGGCCCGCGCCAAAAATTATTTCGAACTCGGTGAGCCCTTTACCGCGGCAGATTTGGGCGGGGACGCCGTTGTCGCCATGAAGTTATCAAAGTTCTGCTCCGCCACGCGAAACCAGAGCACTTGGTCGCCGTGAAAACCCTTCCAAGCATCGTAGATTTTTTTAAACTTGGAATTTTTTGCTGATTCTTCCACATACACTTCCTGCGCTGCGTGAAAGCAGGCGGTCATGATGTCGCGGCTGAATGGACGGAGTTGCACGCCATTGGCCACGAGACGCTTTAATGCGGGCGGATTGATGGCGTCGTACTTGGCGAGCATATTAATATTGGCTTCTGCACAGGCAGATTCGAGGATCGACTTGTATTCAGAGGGTAGCATTTCCCATTGCTTGATGTTGACGAATAGGTCCACTTGAGGCCCACCTTCCCACCAGCCGGGATAGTAGTAATACTTTGCGACTTTATAAAAACCCAATTTTTCATCGTCATACGGTCCCACCCATTCGGCGGCGTCGATAGTGCCTTTTTCCAACGACGGGTAAATGTCAGCGCCGGCAATCTGCTGCGGCACTACCCCGAGTTTGGCCAGTACCTGACCGGCGATGCCGGCAATGCGAAACTTGAGACCTTTCAAATCGGCAACAGTTTTGATTTCTTTCCTGAACCATCCACCCAT
>JAYTYD010000009.1:0-1131 GCA_043742625.1 Methylovirgula sp.
TACTTTCCGGAAAATTCTTCGCCGTTGCGGGTGCCAGAAATCGTCCGTACCCGTTTGCATTCCGGGGCAAAAATAGCCGCCGTCGACAGCGATCAAAATGCGGCTGCGGTGAAGGCTGATGCAGAAGTAACTGAAGCCAAAACAGACAGTCGCCAATTTGAATACCTGCTGATGGTGTCCACCATTGAGCCACGCAAGAATCATCTATCCCTGCTGTCGGCGTGGGAGCAGTTAAGAACGGAACATTTTCCGACTTTAAAACTTGTGGTGGTCGGCATGCTTGGCTGGAACTATGAGCCGATCATCAAAAAATTCAGGCCGTGGCAGGAACGTAAACAACTCTTCCTGCTCGAAGATGTACCCTCCCCTGAATTGAGGCTGCTTTACCGGCACGCAAAAGCGACGATTTGCCCAAGCTTTGCGGAGGGCTTTGATTTCTCAGGTGTGGAGGCGATGCGATGCGGCGGTGCAGTGGTGGCCTCCCGCATTCCGGTTCACGAAGAAATTTATGCCGACGCTGCCCAATATTTCAGCCCCTATTCCACTGTAGAACTGGCGGCGGCAATTGAGGCCGTAATAGGCGACGCACATGTGGAGCGCCGCAATGAGTTGGTGTCGCAAGGTGCGGTCATATCCGCAAAATATCTGCCGGAAGTCATCCTGCCGAAATGGAAGGAATTTCTTCAATCCAGATCAACGAGGTAACTTTGATGTTTGGCCGCGACGCCGCGCCGCCGTGACGCGGGTGCAGTTGCAAGCTAATCCATGCCCTCGACTTATTGCTTCCGACAAAAAAAAGTGTTGGAGACTATCCCGTCTTTTGCGCTCGACCAACCATCCTCGCGCACACTGAGAAGCTGACAGTTCGCTGCCGAGATGATCTCCAGAACAGCGCGCTGTGGCACACAGTGCATCTGCATATCGAATCCGTGGTCGGCGGCCAGCCATTCGCGCAACGCAAATCGATAACCTACGATGTACGTGGGTACCTGAAATATTGCAATTCCACCGGGCTTGAGCGCGTTCAGGGCGATGCGGATTAATTCCAGAATGACCGGGGGCGGATTGTGCTGCAGGACAATGATCGAATAGAAAAAATCGCAAGGTTCAAGTGCGACCCGAAAATCGTGC
>JAYTYD010000010.1:0-30265 GCA_043742625.1 Methylovirgula sp.
TCCATGTTTCCAGATTAAATGAAGTGTAAAACATCATAGATATCGTTAAAATAAGACTCCCTGAAATTTTCAAATATTCGAAACGCTTATAATTCAGAAACTCGTCAAATAACGTAATTTTATCTATAATAAAAATTGAGATAAATATCTGAAATATACTAAAAAATATCGTAAATGATATAAAAAAAACAACATTTTTCCAAAATACAATTTGAAAAATCTGATTCTTTAAAATATATTCTAATCTGATACTTAATATGCTGAATATATGACTCAGGAAGAA
Organism: Methylovirgula sp.; assembly: GCA_043742625.1. Classification (GTDB taxonomy): domain Bacteria; phylum Pseudomonadota; class Alphaproteobacteria; order Rhizobiales; family Beijerinckiaceae; genus JANXSV01. Next base: position 284 of record JAYTYD010000010.1, read on the forward strand.
AATCACAAAAATCGCCGCAGGGTTTAATTCCACATTTATATCCAAGCAAATACGGGAATGATAAAAATGGAGTCACGTAATTACTCTTCACCAGCACATTATAAAGCTTCGAAGTCGATATTTTTTTCATTGATTACCCACTTTAGCCCAGATGCGGCAGCCCGAATTACCCCCAGAAAGCCCTTTGCTTTTTGTTTGTCCATCTCACCGTTAACCTATAAACTGATAGAAATAATTCTGGAGACTAAGTTGCTCAGAAACATAGTGTAAGCTCTGCTGAAAACCTCTCGAACCCAAGCAAATAGTTCATTTCAGTCGAGATATGTAGCTTGCTCTGACCGCCTGAATTAGCAATAGCATTGGTTACAGCGTCGGGTATTTGCAGGGTACCGACCTCTTCCAGAGATGTCATGATTTCGGGCTCTCGCGATGCAGGCCTCACAACTCATTGCAAGATGAGGCCGGACATGACCAGCTCAGCCGTGGCGAGGTTGCAAGCCATGGGAATGTTGTAAACCAAGGCCAGCCGCGTCAGGGCTTTAACGTCAACATCATGCGGGTGCGGCGACAGCGGATCAACCAGAAAGATCAGCGTATCGATTTGGCCTTCTGCAATGAGCGCGCCAATTTGCTGATCTCCGCCCAGAGGGCCGGATTTGAGCCGCTGCACCGCCAATTCGGGGCAGCGCTCCATGATGCGGGCGCCGGTTGTGCCGGTGGCAACCAGCTGGCACAAGCCCAAACGGGCGCGATGGCGGGCAACCCAATCGGCCATATCGGCTTTTTTCTGGTCATGAGCGATGAGGGCGAGACGCAGTTTGGGCGGAAGTAACTTGGGTTTGGCGGGCATGTTCTGGCTCCGGTCAGGCGCCTGCAAATTGGCATACTGCATGGCACGCGCCAAGAGCAGAATTGGTGTGGGCGCAAATGCCAAGTTGTACGCTCGCGCTCGCGCTTGCCGGGGCGTTTTTGCGGCAAACAGCCTGAAAAGCAGGCTCGACAACAGCGGCTTTTTTGCGCAAGTTCAGGCCTGAGCAGTTATCGACGGGCGGCACCTGCCTTGAAGTTGACTCGCCTAAAAATCTCTGACCAAATGGTCAGGTATTCGTCTTAAGGGAGACTTCCATGAAACAGATTTTTTCGATGACCCTGGCGGCAAGCTTGCTCGCCTCGGTTTCCGCCTATGCTGCCGATTTTAAGCCGGCTATTATTTACGATTTGGGCGGCAAGTTTGATAAGAGCTTCAACGAAGGCGTGTTTAACGGCGGCACCAAATATGCCAAAGAGGCCGGTGTAGAACTGCGCGACTTCGAAATTCAGAATGACACCCAGCGCGAACAGGCTTTGCGCAAATTTGCCGGCGACGGCAACAATCCGATTGTTGTGCCGGGCTTTGCCTGGGCCACCGCATTGGAAAAGATTGCGGGCGAATTCCCCAAGACCAATTTCGCCATTCTTGACATGGTGGTCGACAAGCCGAACGTTGCCTCAATCGTCTTCAAAGAGCAGGAAGGCTCTTTTGTTGTCGGCGTGATGGCGGCAAAAGCCTCGAAAAGCGGCAAGGTTGGCTTCATCGGCGGCATGGACATTCCGCTGATTCACAAATTCGGTTGCGGTTACGAGCAGGGCGCGAAATATGCCAACCCGAAGGCTGAAGTGTTTGCCAACATGACCGGCACCGACCCGAAAGCCTGGAATGACCCGGTGAAGGGTGGCGAATTGGCTAAGTCGCAGATATCGCAGGGTGCTGATGTGGTTTACGCCGCAGCGGGCGCAACCGGCATTGGCGTGTTGCAGGCAGTGGCTGATGGCGGCAAGCTGGGCATTGGCGTTGACTCAAACCAGAACGGTTTGCAGCCCGGCAAAATCCTCACCTCGATGCTGAAGCGCGTGGATGTGGCGACATATAATGTGTTCAAAGCCACCAAAGAAGGCACGTTCAAGGGCGGCATTCAGGCGCTCGGCCTGGCTGAAGGCGGCGTTGGCTATGCCATGGACGATAACAACAAAGCGCTGGTTTCGGCAGACATGAAAACCGCAGCCGATGCGGCGATTGCCGATATTATCTCCGGCAAGATCAAGGTTCATGATTACATGTCTGACAACAAGTGCATGTAATTTGAATTTTAGGCTTGGTTGAAACTTTCAGCCAAGCCCTTTTTTTATCCAGAGCGGCGGTAGCTCAACAGGAGTCACAACCGTTGCTCTAACGTCTTGTTTTATCGCATCGTTTTAGCGCAAAACCGCTGGCACTTTTCCGCACGATGCTCCAGGAAACGAAAAATGACCGCACCTCCTGTTCCCGTTATCGAGCTGATTGGTATCGAGAAGCGTTTTGGCGCGGTGCATGCTAACAAAAACGTCAATTTGAAAATTGCGCGCGGCTCCATTCACGGCATCGTCGGGGAAAATGGCGCGGGCAAATCGACCCTGATGTCGATTCTCTACGGATTTTACGAGGCGGATTCGGGCGAAATTCGCGTGAATGGCGCGCCGGTACGGATCCGCTCCAGCAAGGAAGCGATCTCGCATGGCATCGGCATGGTGCATCAGCACTTTATGTTGGTGGAGCCGCTTTCGGTGCTGGACAATGTGATGCTCGGCAATGAGGGCGGCGCGCTGCTGGGAAAAGGCGAAGCGCAGATGCGGACCCTGTTGGCAAAGCTGGGTGCCGACTACGGCCTTGAGGTGGACCCGGACGCGATTGTCGGCGATCTCGGCGTGGGATTGCAACAGCGCGTGGAAATTTTGAAGGCGCTCACACGCGGCGCGGAAGTGCTGATTTTGGACGAGCCGACGGCGGTGTTGACGCCCTCTGAAGCAACGCAGCTGTTTGAAATGCTCGGGACGCTGAAGGCGCAGGGCAAAACCGTGATTTTGATCACGCACAAGCTACGCGAAATTATGGCGGTGACCGATGAGGTTTCGGTGATGCGGCGCGGCGAGATGGTTGCGACATTTGTTACCGCGCAAACATCGACTGCGGCGCTGGCAGACGCGATGGTGGGGCGGCACGTGTTGCTGCGGGTGGAAAAAGGCGCGAGCCACCCGGGCGCAGTGCTGCTGGAAGCCCGCGATGTGAGCGTGAAAGATGACTTTGGCGTTATCCGCGTTAAAAATGTGTCGTTTCAGGTGCGCGCGGGCGAGATTGTCGGTATTGCCGGTGTGGCGGGGAACGGGCAATCCGAGCTGTTGGAGGCCTTGGCGGGAATCCGGCCGATATTTTTGGGAACTTTGCTGGTGAACGGTGTTGAGGTGAAGCGCGAGGGCGCAAACCCGAAAGCCATGCGCGAACATCATGTGGTGCATGTGCCGGAAGACCGCCACCGGCAGGGCTTGGTGATGCCGTTTGAAGCCAATGAAAGCGCGATATTGGGATTTCAGGACGATAAGACCTTCGGCGCTGGCGTGTTGCTACAGCCGAAGAAGATGATTGCCGACCTTGCCGCCAAAATGGAAAGCTATGATGTGCGGCCGCGCGACCCACGCCTGAAAACTGCGAATTTCTCCGGTGGCAACCAACAAAAAATTGTTCTGGCTCGCGAGATCGAGCATAGCCCGCAGGTGTTGCTGGTGGGGCAGCCAACGCGCGGGGTTGACATCGGCGCGATTGAATTCATTCACCGAAAGCTGATTTCGCTGCGCGATGCGGGCAAGGCGGTGTTGCTGGTTTCGGTGGAGCTTGATGAAATCACCGCGCTGTCCGACCGCATTATTGTGATGTGCGGCGGGATGATTACCGGCGAGCGTCGGCCCGAAAACACCAACCCGCAAGACCTTGGCATGTTGATGGCGGGCGTATCCGATGCGGTGGCGGCATGAGCGTACCTGTGGCTTTGCCAAAATGGGCAGATGTGGCGCTGATTCCGTTTTTGAACATCTCGCTGGCATTTATCGTGTCGGGGCTGGTGGTTCTGGCCATCGGTGAAAACCCGATTACGGCAACCCGGCTGATGATTTCCGGCTCGCTCGGCAGCCTCAACGGGCTGGGCTATACGCTGTATTATGCCACCAGCTTTATCTTTACCGGGCTGGCGGTGGCGGTGGCGTTCAAGGCCGGCCTTTTCAACATTGGCGGCGAGGGGCAGGCTTATTTTGCCGGACTTGGCGTGGCGCTGGTGGGGCTCAATCTGGGATTTCTGCCATCGTTTATCTTGATCCCGCTGTGTTGTTTGGCGGCTGTGCTGTTCGGGGCGGCGTGGGCGGCCATTCCGGCCTCTTTACAGGCCAAACGCGGCAGCCATATTGTTATTACCACGATTATGTTTAATTCGCTGGCCAGCGCGCTGATGGGATATCTGCTGGTGAACGTATTGCGCAAAACCGGCTCGATGGACCCGGCAACGCAGATGTTCAATCCGGCCTCATATATCCCGCGCCTGTCGGAAATCCTGAATTATCTTGGCGTACAAATGGCCGAAACGCCGGTGAACCTATCGTTGTTTCTGGCGCTGTTCACGGCTTGGCTGGTGTGGGTTTTGATTTGGCGCACCCGGCTGGGATATGAAATCCGCACCGTGGGGGCAAATCCCCATGCGGCGGTTTATGGCGGCATTTCTCCGGCGCGCATCACAATTTTGACGATGTTATTGTCCGGCGCGCTGACCGGCGGCCTCGCAATCAATGCGCTGATGGGCGACGCGCACCGCGTACAACTGGAGTTCACGGCAGGATTTGGCTTTGTCGGCATTGCTGTGGCGCTGATGGGGCGGGCGCATCCGCTGGGCATTGTTTTGGCGAGCATTCTATTTGGTATGCTGTATCAGGGCGGTGCCGAGCTGGCCTTTGACCAACCTAAAATAACCCGTGACATGATTTTGGTGATTCAAGGACTGGTGGTGTTGTTTGGCGGCGCTCTCGAAGGGCTTTTTCGTGCTCCGCTTGCGCTATTTCTGGCAAAATTCAGCTCAAAAGACAGCTCAAATAATTCTGTGGTGCCCAAAGGAGCTGCCTGATGGAAACGTTCGAGTCCGGCGTGTTCATTCTGTCATCCGGCATCCGATTGGCGATTCCTCTGCTTTGTGCTTGCCTGGCCGGGCTTTGGTCAGAGCGCTCCGGCATTGTTGATATCGGACTTGAGGGCAAAATGCTGGGCTCGGCTTTCGCCGCCGCCGCCGCAGCCGCCTACACCGGGAGCGCTTGGGCGGGGTTTGCCGCAGGCGTGCTGATCTCGGTGCTCATTTCGCTGGTCCACGGCTATTCCGCCATAGATCAGCGCGGCAACCAGATTGTGTCCGGGACTGCCATCAACATGACCGCCGTCGGGCTTACCGCGCTGCTGGGCAATGCGTGGTTTGGCCAAGGCGGGCGTACTCCGGCGCTGAAGGGGGCGGAGCGATTTAACCCGATAGAGCTGCCATTTGTGGCCACGCTGGATCAAGTGCCGTTTGTCGGCTCAATTTATCATCATCTTATTTCCGGCTATGAGAGCATCACATACATGGCATTTGCCTGTGTGCCGCTGACTTGGTGGGTGCTGTATAAAACCCGTTTTGGTTTACGGCTGCGCGCGGTGGGTGAAAATCCGGCGGCTGTGGATACGGCTGGCATTTCCGTGCGGGCCTTACGCTATCAGGCTGTGATCATTTGCGGGGTTTTGGGCGGGTTGTCCGGCGTTTATCTCTCGGTGGCTCAGGCTGCGGGGTTTATTCCGGGTATGAGTGCGGGCAAGGGCTTTATTGCCTTGGCGGCTTTGGTGTTTGCGAAATGGCGGCCTTGGCCTGCTTTGTGGACCTGCCTGCTGTTTGGCTTTCTCGACGCCCTGGCCATTCGAATGCAGGGTGTCAAGGTGCCCGGCATTGGCGAAATTCCGGTGCAGGCGATCCAAGCCCTGCCCTACCTGCTAACGGTTATTTTGCTGGCAGGCTTTATCGGCTCGGCCATTCCGCCCAAGGCCTCGGGAACGCCCTACGTTAAGGAGCGCTGAGCAGAATCATACAAGCTCGCGCGTGTTTGAGACAGGCGCATGCGGCATATTAACACACGAATCAGGGAATTAAAACGACATTGCAATTCGAAAAAGGACTGACGCAAATGCTGGACACTCTGTTTGACGCGGCGAAATTAGCGCAAAAACGAGCCTATGCGCCCTATTCCAAATTTAAGGTCGGCGCAGCACTGCGTACGCCACTTGGGCATATTTACTCCGGATGCAATGTCGAAAATGCCGCCTATCCGCAAGGAAACTGCGCCGAAGCCAGCGCGATTGCCGCAATGATTATGGGCGGCGAGCATGAGATTGCTGAGATTTTGGTGATTGGCGAGGGGGACGGCTTGGTGACGCCGTGTGGCGGTTGTCGCCAGCGCATCCGCGAATTCGGCAAAGCGACGACGCCCATTCATATTGCCGGGCCGCAAGGTGTGCGGGCACATTTCACGCTTGAGGGCCTGCTGCCGCATTCTTTCGGCCCGGAACATTTGGGAAATAATTCATGAGCAGGACTATCACCAACGAGGCCGAACCTTGCCTTGCCGCTTTGCGTGCTGCAGGCGTATCGCAACCCGTGGATTTTGCCATGGTGCTTGGCACCGGCTTGGGCGGGCTGGCGGACGCGGTTGAAAACCCGATTGTGATTCCTTATGCCAATTTGTCGGGATTTCCGGCCGGCGGCGTTTCAGGCCACGCATCGCGGCTGGTGATCGGCACTTTGGAAGGCAAGCGCGTGGCTTTTGCGCAGGGCCGCGCCCATTATTATGAACATGGCGACCCGCGCGCCATGGCGGTGCCGATTGCGACATTTGTCGCTCTGGGCGCAAAGGTGCTAATTTTGTCCAACGCCTGCGGCTCTTTGCGCAGTGATTGGAGGCCGGGATCGCTGTGCATAATCTCGGATCATATCAACTATGCCGGGGTAAATCCGCTGATTGGCTTGAAGATTGAGGCTGGTCTTGCAGACAGCCGCTTCGTGCCTATGAACAACGCTTATAACGCCGAGCTCCGCGCCCGCATGCGGAAGGCCTCGGTGAAGGCCGACGTCGGCGTCCATGACGGAATTTATATGTGGTATTCGGGGCCGAGTTTCGAAACGCCCGCCGAAATCCGCATGGCAAAGATTTTAGGCGCGGATATTATCGGCATGTCGACCGTGCCTGAGGTGATTTTGGCGCGTCACATGGGCCTGACATGCGTGGCCGTGGCGATGATTACCAATCTGGCGGCGGGGATTGAGGGGGTCAGTCCGTCGCACGCCGAAACCAAGGACGTGGCGGGGCGGGCAGCCGCCGATTTTCAACGTTTGATCTGCGGCTTTTTGCGTGATGAACCGGAGCAGATGTGATGCTGCCGCAGGAGATCATTCGTAAAAAGCGTGACGGCGGGATTTTATCCGATGCGGAAATCAACTTTTTTATTGCGGGCCTCACCTCCGGGGCGGTGTCTGAAGGGCAAGTTGCAGCCTTCGCCATGGCCGTATTTTTCAAAGGCATGACAACGCCGGAACGCGTGGCGCTGACGCGCGCCATGACGCATTCCGGCACCGTATTAAACTGGGCTGACCTTGCTCTGCCCGGCCCTGTTTTAGACAAGCACTCCACGGGCGGAGTTGGCGACAATGTCAGCCTGATGCTGGCACCTATGGTAAGCGCTTGTGGCGGGTTTGTGCCCATGATATCGGGGCGCGGCCTAGGCCATACGGGCGGCACGCTCGATAAGCTGGACGCCATTCCCGGCTACACATCTCAGCCGGATAATGCGTTGTTTCGCGCCACTGTCAAAACCATCGGTTGCGCTATTATCGGCCAGACGGCGGACCTTGCCCCCGCTGACAAGCGGCTCTATGCCATCCGCGATGTGACCGCGACGGTGGAGAGTATTGCGCTGATTACCGCATCGATTCTGTCAAAGAAGCTCAGCGCCGGATTGCAAGCTTTGGTGATGGATGTGAAAACCGGCAGTGGCGCGTTCATGGAAACGCTGGAAGGCGCGCGCGAACTGGCGAAGAGCCTCGCGAGCGTGGCGACCGGTGCGGGTCTGCCAACAACGGCCTTGATCACTGATATGAATGCGCCATTGGCCAGTTCTGCGGGCAATGCGTTGGAGGTGCAAAACGCGGTGGATTACCTCACTGGAAAACATCGCGATGCGCGGTTGCACGATGTGACGCTGGCTTTGGGCGCGGAAATGCTGATTTCCGGCATGTTGGCAAAAGATGTTGCAAGCGCACGCGCGCTGCTCCAGAAAAATCTTGATAACGGCCGGGCGGCGGAGCTTTTTGGCAAGATGACTGCAGCGCTGAAAGGCCCGGTGGACTTTTTGGAAAAAGCTGCGACTTATTTGCCAAAGGCCAATATCGTCCGCGCTATAAAAGCGCGGGAGGCCGGTGTCATTTGCAAAATTGAGACGCGCGCATTGGGTGTGGGAGTGATTTCGCTGGGCGGCGGGAGACTGCGCACGAGCGACGCGATTGATTTGAGTGTGGGCTATTCCAGGCTTGCGGGGCTGGGGATGAAATTTCACAAGGGCGATGTGTTGGCGCAGGTGCATGCACGGGATGAGGAGGGCGCGGATGCGGCGGAGGCAGCTTTGCGCGTGGCCTATCATTTTGGTGATGCGCCTGAGATAACGCCGGTCGTAATTGAACGGGTTTCAGGATGAGTTTGCTGATTGACATCAAGGGTTGGGACGTTGCGCCATGGGTGGAGCGGTTTGCCCGCGCAATGCCGGGGCGAATGATTGTGACACCGCAGGACAAATTCAAGCCTGAAGACGTGGACTATGCCGCAGTGTGGAAACATGACCGCGGAACTTTGAACACGTTCAAAAATCTGAAGGTGATTTTTTCGCTCGGCGCGGGCGTTGACCATGTGCTGAGCGACGCGGATTTGCCCGATGTGCCGCTGGTGCGGCTGGTTGATGGGGACTTGCGCAACCGGATGAGTGAATGGGTTGTGCTGCATGTTTTGCTGCATCACCGGCAGCAGCGGATGTACGACTTCCAGCAATATGAAAAGCTGTGGGAGGATGACCGGTTTCAGCCTGCCGCGCGGGATGTGCGGGTTGGCGTGATGGGGCTGGGCGTGTTGGGGCAAGACGCAGCGAAAAAGCTGCTGGCAATCGGCTTTGATGTTGCGGGCTGGAGCCGCTCGGCCAAATCAGGCAACGCGCTGCAAATCGATGGGCTTGAGTGCTTTTCGGGATCAGACGGATTGGCTGAATTTCTGGCGCGAACGGATATTTTGGTGAGCCTGCTGCCGCTCACACCTGAGACGCGCGGCGTGCTGAACCGGGCACTGTTTGAGGCTCTGGCCAAAGACGGGCGCTTGGGCGGGCCGATCGTGCTGAATGCCGGGCGTGGAGGCCTGCAAGTGGAGGCCGATATTCTCGCCTGTCTCAACGACGGCACGTTGCGCGCCGCCACGCTGGATGTTTTTGAGGTAGAGCCGCTACCGGGCGACTCACCGCTGTGGCATCACCCGCAAGTGACCCTTACGCCTCACAATTCAGCCATTTCAGAAATTGGCGCGGTGACCGGATTTATTGTGCGGCAGATTGAACGGTTTGAAGCAGGAGAGCCGCTGGAGCATGTGGTGGATGTGAAGCGCGGGTATTAGAGCAATTCAACGCTTGACAGACACAAATTGCTCTTCGATCTCTTTGATAACGCATATCATTTTTTTCAAAAACCGCTGCACACTTTTGCGTGATATGCTTTCGTTAAAGCCTTTTCAAGCTTGTCACGTCACCGCCGCCCTTGGATATAATTCGGGCGCGGGCAATTTCCAACGGTTCAGAATAGACGCTCATCGTGAAACCATTGGCGTGCAGCAGCTGCGTTTCATTTTGCATGATGCCGACGTGGCCCTTCCAGAACACCAGATCGCCGCGCTGAAAGGCCCCGTTAACTGCCATGCCTAGGCTGTGCTCCTGCATGTCGCTGTCCCGCGGCGCGGTGCGGCCGGCCGCTTGCAGGGAAAGTTGCACAAGGGCGGAACAGTCCAGAGCGAGCGAAGAGCGCCCGCCCCAAAGATAAGGCGTGCCGTTGAACTGTTCGGCAATTGCAACGAAATCAGTTTCGGGTAGAGATAAGGGCGCGGCGTGGGATGACCACAGGAAGAACCCGTTAGCCAACCGCAGGAAGTCGCCCTCGCTCTTGATGATATCCAGCAAAGAACCGAAGCTGAGCGCCATGATGGGCGGGGCTTTGATATTGGCAACCGGATAGATAAAGGTGCGCAAAGCGCAGACACGGTGTGTGGGCGTTACCCTTGGCCCGAGCGCATCTTTTGCAAGGTAGCCGCAATAGGAATCGCGCAGGGATTGGCCCCAGCACCAGCCTTCCATATCGGTGTCATAGACGGCGAAGTCTTCGCCAAACAACAACTCACTGTCGCGCATCGCATCCGGGCGCGGGGCGCGCAGCAATGGCGCGACCGAATCCCGGACGCCGAAGAGCTGCGGCGTTGTTGTTGAGACACCGGGGCGCAGAGGGTTGAGGCGATGGTCAAGTGTCATGTTTTATGAATCTTTCACGCTAGCACTGTCCTGCCAATGCCAACTTGAGCAACGCAGAGCAGCGCAGCCGCTTGGACTAAGGCCCAAGTTCTGCGGCTGATTTGCTGACCATATCACCCAATGTCTCAACATAAAGCGCACCCTTGACGGTGCGCTGAATAATGACATTGCGCAAATCCGCATCATCGCGGCGGCGGGTGACGAGTTCATATTTGCCTAATGTATCGAGAGCACGGGTGATAACCGGCTTGGTCACGTTTAACTTTTTGGCAAGGCCCCGCACAGTGTGGGGGGGCGCATTAAGATAAATGGTGAGCAAAATAGTTACCTGACGCAAGGTGAAATCCGAGGCGAAATCAGGGTGCGCGTCCGCTACAAGGCTAAAAAATACCTCTTGCATCAATTTTAAAGCTTGCGCCGGGCGCAGGGTGACGGGCATTAAAGGTTCCGTTCGTTTCGGAACCGTATTATTTCGCTTTTTAAGCGCGCTGCAATGTTTAAACGCCGTAGCGCCCCAAAATCACATCATAAAGTAAACGCGCGGTTTGGATTTCGCCGCCCTCGGGATGTCCCGGCTTTGTTGCCGGAGTCCAGCCATAAACATCAAAGTGTACCCACGAGCGATTTTCTACAAAGCGCTTGAGGAACAGCGCCGCAATAATGGACCCGGCAAAGCCACCCGGCGCCACATTATTCATGTCAGAGATTTTACCATCGAGGGACGCGGCATAGGGCTGCCACAGCGGCATACGCCAAACCGGGTCGATTGTTGCGACAGAAGCGGCGGCTATTTCGCCCGCCAACGCATCATCATCCGTATAAAACGGTGGCAGATCGGGGCCGAGCGCAACGCGCGCCGCGCCGGTCAGGGTGGCAAAATCTAGCAGCAAATCGGGCTTTTCCTCATCGGCATAGGTTAAGGCGTCGGCTAAAATCAGTCGGCCCTCGGCATCGGTATTGCCGATTTCGACGGTTATGCCCTTGCGACTTTTGTAGATATCGCCTGTACGGAAGCTGGAGGCGGAAATGGAGTTTTCGACAATGGCAATGATAACGCGCAGGCGGATTTTGGCTTTGGCGGACATTAACATATCGGCTAAAGCCAGCGCGGTGGCGGCACCGCCCATGTCCTTTTTCATGATGGCCATGGCGGAGCTGGGCTTAATGTCGAGGCCGCCGGTGTCGTAAGTGACGCCTTTGCCAACCAACGTGACTTTCGGCGCATCCGGCGGGCCGAAAGTGAACTCCACAAGCCGGGGAGGCTGCGCAGCAGCGCGGCCAACGGCATGGATAAGCGGAAAATTCCGCGCCAGCAAATCATCGCCGCGAATGGCGCTGAAAGTGGCCTCATGCTTTTGGGCGAGCCTGGAGACAGCCGCATCCAGCGCATCAGGTCCAAGATCATTGGCGGGCGTGTTGATAAGATCGCGGCCCATGGCAGTGGCGGTGGCGAGGCGCTCAAGCTTTGCCGCTTTGATGCCTTTAGGAGCAACGAGGCGCGGCAGTTCCGCCTGCGGCTTGTAAGCAGTAAAGCGATAACTCGACAGCAGCCAGCTCAACGCCGCAGCCTCGGAACTAAAGGCTTCATTGGCAAAAGCATAGGTGCCCTTGGGCAGCAGGCTCACCAGCTTGCCGGGTGCAAAGCCCTGCCCCGCGTCCTCCCCAAACAGGACAGTGATGCCGTCGCTGCCAGGTAAAACTGCATGTTGGCCGGCTTTGCCCTCATAACCCAGCTGACGGGCATGGGCAGCGGCGGCGGCACTCAAGCTGTTCAAAACAGTATGGAGCGTGGCCGGAGTGACAAACCAAATGGGATAGGCACTTGCATCGGGCGGGGCAAAAACTGGCACAACGGATCTCCTGAATCATTAAATTTACAATGGCGCGACACGCCGGCCAAAGCAATTAACCATCCGTTAGGGTTAACGAATTATTGATAGAGTTTAAGCGGTGATTTGCCGCTGTGTTTCACGGGGTTATTCATGTTTCTGGGTTCATCCATGGCTCGGTCAATCTTTCCTCATCGTGTCTCACGGGCAGCCCTCCTGTGCGCCCTGATTTTGGCTGTGCCAGTGGCGGGATGCAAATCCTCCAACTTTGGCGATGTTACCGGATCGACGCGGGCGCAGATTCCTGGTGAGCCGGGCGCGCTATCTGCTTACATCGATGAGTGGGGCAAAAAATATGACTCCGCCCCGGCAAACAAAACCGTAGCGCTCACCTATGGCCGCGCGCTGCGCGCCGGAGAGCGCAACCCGCAGGCGCTGGCAGTGTTGCAGACTCTGGCTCTGAAATATCCCAACGACATGGAGGTTTTGGGCGACTACGGCAAGGTATTGGCCGACAACGGCCGCCTAAAAGAAGCGCAGGATGTGCTAACCCGCGCCCATACTCCCGAGCGGCCAAATTGGCGGATATTATCGGCGCAGGGCAGCGTGGCTGATCAGCTTGGTCAACAGGCACAGGCGCAAGGCTATTATGCTGCTGCGCTCAAAATTGTGCCGGACGAGCCGACGGTTTTATCTAATCTTGGCCTGTCATACGCCCTGAGCAAAAATCTGACCATGGCCGAACAGGTGCTGAAACTGGCCGAGGTACAACCGCGCGCCGACCAGCGCGTGCGTCAAAATCTGGCGTTGGTTTTGGCGCTGGAGGGCAAGTTTAAAGAGGCGGAACAAATCTCGGCGAAGGACCTCAGCCAGCAGGACGCCGCCAGTAATGTTTTGGCCATCCGCAATATGATTGCGCAGTCCAGCACATGGAAAGATATTCAAGTGGGTGGCAAACCAAAAACGCGCGGAAAAGCCTCGTAAATCTCTGCACTTTTTTTGCAAAAAAAAGCCGCGCTCATCACGCGGCTTTTCGCATGTTGATAGTACCGGTTACTTGTCCAGAGCCATAACCTGAATGATTGCGGGGGTGATAATGACGCAGATCAACACCGGCAGGAAGAACAGGATCATCGGCACGGTGAGCTTAGGCGGCAGAGCGGCAGCCTTTTTCTCGGCATTGATCATACGCTCATCGCGGCTTTCCTGCGCCAACACGCGCAGGCCTACGCCCAGTGGTGTGCCGTATTTTTCTGACTGGTTCAACACTGTGGCAAGAGATTTCATGGCTGGTAGATTTGTCCGCTGTGCAAGGTTTTCAAAGGCGGCGCGACGATCTGGAAGATAGGAGAGTTCAGCGGTGGCAAGCGAAAATTCTTCCGCCATAGCCACTGATTCCGAACCTATCTCACCGCTGACCTTACGAAAGGAATGCTCGATCGACATGCCGGATTCAACGCAGATGAGCAACAAATCCAGCGCGTTCGGATAGGCGCGGTTGAGGGAGAGTTGGCGTTTTTTCGAAACGTTAGAGAGATAAATTTCCGGCAGCTTAATGCCGACATAAAGCATGGCGACGCAAACACCGAACTTGATCAAATCTGTTTGATCCCATTCCAGGATGTAAAAGACATAGATAGTCGACAGAATGAACAGAGTTATCGGCGATACCAGGCGAAAAAACATAAAGGAGATTTCTGCCGGCTCCCCTCGAAAACCCGCTGAAGCCAATTGGAGCCTGGCTTTTTCGGTGGTCAGCCATTTTTTCAAAGACAGCGCCTCAACGACTTTGTTCATAAACTGCTTTTGGGCAAAGCGTAGGCTGGTTTTTTCGCCGCCGTTGAGCAGTGCTTCGCGGCCCTTGGCGCGGATACGTTCGCGCTCTATGGCCACGGACTTCATCCGCTTGTTTAGGATATCCGGCTCCAGCAAAGGCATGGCAACCGTTAAAACAGCGGCACCAGTGGCAATGGCAAGCAATATGCCATAGACAAAGTTGGGGGTCATGATTTGCGAGATGATGGCATCAAACATCGGTTTTACTCAGAGTTTTAAAAGAACCGCATCGGGCTCCTCAAATATCGAAATTGATCATTTTCTTCATGCTGAGAATGCCAATTGACATCCAGCATAGCGAACACGCCAAGGCGATCTGCCCTGTTGTTGTGGTCCAAAGCAGCGAGATGTAATCCGGCGCTGCAAGATAAACCAACAGTGCGACAATGGGCGGCAAAACGCCGATGATGGCGGCGGAGGCTTTGGCCTCCATCGCCATAGCCTGCACTTTACCGACCATTTTCTTGCGTTCGCGCAATACTTTGGAGAGGTTGCCAAGTGCTTCCGACAGATTGCCACCGGCCTTGGACTGAATGGCAATTACGATGGAAAAGAAGTTGGACTCGGTGATCGGAACCCGATCAACAAGCCGCTCTATCGCCTCGGAGACTGTAAGCCCCATGGTCTGGGATTCTACAATGCGGCGGAATTCGGTTTTTACCGGTTCTGCGCCCTCAACAGCGATGATGCGCAGGCAGTCTCCCAACGGCAAACCGGACTTGATGCCGCGCGTGATAACGTCCAGCGCATTTGGAAATTCGGCGACAAATTTCTTTAGACGGCGCTTGCTCAAAAACCCCAGCCACCAGCGCGGGAAACCGACACCGCCAATGACTATGCCAAGCGCGGGAAAATAGATGTTGCTGGTCAGGATAAAAATAAGTCCGGCAAACACGACAGCCATGATGCCGCTGAAAATCATGAACTTTTGTTTTGACCATTCCAAACCGGCGCGGGCCATGCGTATTTCCAGCGATACATTGCCTTTGGCTTTTTTATTGGCAATTTCCTTTAGCGAAGCTTCAACCTGCTTGCGGCGCGAATTCGGGTCTAGAGCATTTTTTAAACCAGAACGCGGATTGGCGTTTTTAAAAGCATTTTGACGCTTATCGGCGCGGTTTTCACCCGACAACATCGGATAAATAAACACATAGGCGATGCCTCCGCCTGCCAGAGCCAGCAGGGCTGCCATTTTGAGCATGTCCATATCAAAATTCACAGCTTGACCTCAATTCAGGGCCTGTTTGCACCGGCCAAATCCTTAAACTCTATTCGCCGGTTTTCGCTTCTGAGGCGTCCAATGCGGCAGCAAGACGGACTTCTTCATTATAATAACGGGCGCGATCCCAGAACCGCGGGCGGCCAATGCCGGTAGACCGATGACGCCCTTTCAGCTTACCCTGAGCATCTTCACCGGTGATTTCATAAAGGAATAAATCTTGAGTGATTACAGTATCACCTTCTAAACCCAAGACCTCAGTGATGTGGGTAATGCGGCGCGAGCCATCGCGCAGACGCGCGGCCTGGATGATGATGTCCACCGAGGAGCAAATCATTTCGCGGATGGTTTTGGCCGGCAAAGTGAAGCCGCCCATGGTGATCATGGACTCAATGCGGCTCAAAGCCTCACGCGGCGAGTTGGCGTGGAGGGTGCCCATCGAGCCGTCATGGCCGGTGTTCATAGCCTGGAGCAAATCGAACGCTTCGGGTCCGCGCACTTCGCCCACGATGATGCGTTCGGGGCGCATACGCAGGCAGTTTTTGACCAAATCGCGCATGGTGATCGCACCGGTGCCTTCCAGATTTGGCGGGCGGGTTTCGAGACGCACGGTGTGCGGGCCTTGCAACTGCAACTCGGCAGAATCTTCGCAAGTGATGACGCGCTCATCAAGGTCAATATAATTTGTCATGCAGTTGAGCAGCGTGGTTTTACCCGAGCCGGTACCGCCGGAAATGATGATGTTGCAGCGGACGCGACCTATAATTTTCAGGATTTCCGCACCCTCGGGCGAAATAGCGCCGAATTTGCACAGTTGATCCAAGGTCAACTTGTCTTTTTTGAACTTTCGAATGGTGAGAGCCGCACCATCAATGGCGAGAGGCGGGGCGATGACGTTCACACGCGAACCATCGGGCAAACGTGCGTCGCAAATGGGCGAGGTTTCATCGACGCGGCGGCCCACCTGGCTGACGATGCGCTGGCAAATGTTCATCAACTGCTGGTTATCGCGGAAGCGGATGGATGTGAGCTGAATTTTGCCGTTCACTTCGATGTAGGTTTTGGTGGCACCATTGACCATGATATCAGCGATGTCATCGCGCGCCAGCAAGGGTTCCAGCGGGCCGTAACCCAAAACGTCGTTACAAATATCGTCGAGCAACTCTTCCTGCTCGGAAATGGACATGACAACGTTTTTGATGGAGACGATTTCGTTGACGATGTCGCGAATTTCTTCGCGGGCGCTGTCAGCGTCCAGCTTTGAGAGCTGGGCCAAATCAATTGCCTCAATCAGCGCACCAAAGATCATGCCTTTGGTGAGATAATACTCTTCGGTCCGGCGTTTTTCCGGCGCGGGCGCGGAAGACTCCTGCGGCGCAACGCGCACCTCTTTGGGCGCCTCTATAGTTGCCGTCGGGGTATTTGCTGTGCCGAACCCTGCCCGCTTGCCAAACATGAACCAATACCTTTTCTAGAGCTTTTCGTGGGTGATGGAGTGTCAGGCGGATTTGCGCAAACGCGACATCAGCGGACCAAGCAAAGATTTCTTCTCTTTTTTTATTTCAGCGCGTCCGGTGACGACGCGCGCCAGATAGTCGAGTGCGGCTGAAGATTTGTGCTCCGCCTCAGTCTCGGACAGCATGTGACCATTGTTGGAGGCGGTGCCAAACAACTTCGCGTCAAAGGCAATTTCGACGATTGGATCGGTTTCCACGGCTTTGGAAAAGTCCGGGACGCTGATTTCCGGGCGCTTTTGCAAACCAACACGATTTAAAACGAGGTGCGGGCGACGGTCATGAGGGCGGGCATTGCGCATGGCATCAAAAATATTTCTGGTGTTGCGCAAATTTGCCAGGTCCGGCTCGGAAACGACAATCAACTGATCCGCACCGACAAGCGCGCGGCGAATCCAATTGCTCCAGCCATGCGGCACATCGAGAATGACATATGGCACTGCGGCGCGCAGAATATCGATGACCTGATCAAACGAGGATTCTGTGAAGTCGTATGTGCGCTCCATTGTGGCAGGTGCCGCCATAATCGAGAGACGGTCGCTGCAACGTGACATCAAGCGATCAACAAAATTGGCATCAAGACGGTCAGCGGAAAACACCGCCTCGGCGATGCCTTGCGGCGGATCTTGATTAAAATCGAGACCTGTGGTTCCAAACGCCAGATCGAGATCGACGATGACGGTGGGCATCATCAATTTCTCTGATATTGACCAGCCAAGATTATGGGCAACCGTGGAAGCGCCGACGCCCCCCTTTGCCCCTGTAACCGCAATGACGCGGCCAACGTTCTCGATGCCGGGAGCCGAGTAGAGTGCCGACAGATGGCCGATGAGTTCGACAATGCCGAACGGCGTGACCATATATTCGCTGACGCCGCGCGCCATCAACATGCGGTAGAGCATGATGTCATTGACACGGCCGATGACCACCACTTTGGTGCCGGCATCGCAATGCGGCGCGAGAAGATCGAGGTTTTCGATCAGGGCTTCGCGCTCGCCTGTTGTTTCGATGATGATCAGGTTTGGCGTGGGCGAGGAGCTGTAGGATTCCACCGCCGCCGGCGCGCCGCCCATGTTTATTTTGACATGGGTTTTTATCATGCGCCGGTCGAGTACGGCGGCGTTGAGAAGAGCCGAAATCTCGGCTGTTTCGCAGAAGGCCTGAACAGATATGCGCGGCAGCGGTGCGATGTGCACTTGTGAGTGATCGGAGAGATCAGCGGTGGTGTCAGACTCGTGCGTCACGGTGATCAGTTCCCCAAATTGCCGATGTTGGTGGTGGTGGTGGTCCAAATTGTTCCCGGATCGGTGCCCTGCCGGATGAAGCCGATGGCACGGGTGCGCATTTGCACGTCTGCCAGCTCCATGTCGCGCGGACGGACCAGATCAAGCGGATCATCAACCTGAGACGCCAAAGCCTGCTGCGTCGAGCAGCCGAGATTGTAATAGGGGCGGTTTTCCCAACCGACAGCAGACGAACCCGACGCAAGGTCTGCGGGCCACTCACCGCAGCGCGTGGCCACTTTGGCCGCGAGTTGCTGGTAAGACAAGCGAATGGGCGAGGCCAGACCATCATCCGTGACCGGAAAAGTGCTGACCAGCAGATAGCCCTTGATGCCATTGGCGGCCAAAGAGCTGCGGATGGTGTTTAATGTCGCCTCTCGGGCACTCGGCATGATATTTGACGGCACCATGGCCGACATTTGTCCGCGACCGCGCATCCGGTAAAGCCGGGCGAAGGCTTCCAGATCAGCCTTTTGGCGCTGATCAAGCTTGCCACTGTCGGAGACCACGAAGATATCGAGAGTGCGGGCGGTGTTAGCCAGCACGATGGGATGACGGGCATGATAATCATCCGGAATTGTGGTTCCGGTGGCCATCCTGTCCACTTTGGCACAGGCGGCAATTGGCAGGATCAAGGCCAACACCGACAGCACCCGGCCCAAAGATGGCCTACGTTTACGACTGGATGTTTCATTATGCAGTGTCATGGCGGGTTCCTGTGTGCAACTTTGGTTTTCGGCTTGGGCAAGGCCTAGTCGGTGATGAAGCCGACGCGGCCTTTGAAGCCCTTCACAAGCTGAGGATTATGTGAGGTGGAATAGATGCGGTTTACGCGGCCCAGAAAATTGCCCTGCATGTCGGATGAGTCGGCAAATCCGTCGTTCGGGAGTGCGATCTCTTCGGGGCGCAAGGTGCGGGTGATGTAGGGTGTGACAACAATCATCAGCTCGGTTTCTTCTTTCATGAAGTCGCGCGAGCGAAACAGGGTGCCCAGAATCGGCAGGTTCATCAGGCCGGGCTGGCCTTGAATGACCTGTGCGGACTTCTGCTGAATGAGGCCGGCAGAAATAATCGAACCGCCCGAAGGCAGTTCTACAGTGGTCTCATTGCGGCGGGTGCGCGTGGAGGGATGGTTGCCGCAGCCAAACGAACCACCGGTCAGACCCTCGACTTCGGTAACTTCGGTGCCGACATGCAGCTGAATCCGGCCTTCCGACAAGACGGTTGGTGTGAAGGTGAGCGAAACGCCGTAGGGCTGATCTTTGTAGTGAATGTCTGACGAGGCGGCGGAGAAAGGGTTCAATGCTGAAGCGGCAGTACAGGTGGCCGAATCCACGGTGGGCACAGTGCCGCCTGCGACAAATTTGGCGCTTTCTCCTGAAATGGCAGTCACCGTCGGCTCCGCCAAAACATGCGCCACACCGTTACGTTCAAAAGCTTGCATGCTGGCGCCGATCGATCCTTGACTGCCGATCGACGAAATCACATTCTGGCCCAAGTTTGTCGATGTCGACTGCAGGCCGAGCGGATTGTGGGGAAACAGTCCACCGGCGGAGTTAGCTCCCGTGGAACCCCAAGAGCCCGATGTGCTTATGCCCAATTGCTTGATGATATTGCGCTTAACTTCGGCGATGGTGACCTTCAGCATCACCTGATCTTTGCCGCGGATTGCGATGGAATTGATCAACTTACCTTTGACGACTGCGGTATTGCTGAACGAGACGGAGTTTGAACCGCTTGACGTGCCGCCGACGACCGAATATCCGACGTAAGCATCGGCGATGTCATAGGCTTTCTGGGCTTCAAGCGCCGAATCGACTTCACCGGACAAGATAATGGTGTCGCCAACAGTGCGGATTTCGACGTTGGATTTTGGCATTGCCGCCTTGAGCAGAGCGCGCAATTCGGCGGTGTCGCGCCCAACCACGATTTCGAGGGTGGCGATGCGCTTGCCTGACTTATCCATGGCAAACAATGTGGTGGTGCCGTTGGCGACACCGACCAGATAGATTTTGCGCGCTGAGCGGACAACGGCGTTGGCCACGTTTGGACTGCCTATGAAAATTTCGGCGGCGTCCTGCGGCAAATCAAAGATAATGGAACGGCCAACCGCCATAGTGATGCGCTTGGTATAGACGCCGTTGGCGCTGCTATCATCTTCCGAGTTTTGAAAGCTGCTATGATCGGCGGCCTGCGCCGACATTTCTGCCAACGGGGTAGTGACCAGTGAACTGACCATGACACTGGCGGTGATCAAACTGCGCAGGCTTGAGGCTGTAGAAAATTTGAGTGAGGTCATGAGTTTTGATCCGGATTTCGGATGAGACGGAGACGTAATCATGGCTGGCGGGCTCATTTTTGGGTCCCTCATTTTTTGCTCACTTGTGCTGTGTAGCCAAAGCGAACCACGGTTAGCGGGCCATCGTCATCTGCGGGCTTCGCAGCGGTGGTTTCCGCGGCTCCGCCATCCATCATGCTGCGCAAGGCCAACGACAAACGGGCGTTGATTGAAGTGCGCTGCGCCAAGATGACCTGTTCGGTTTGGTTGGCATCAAGCTCAAGCGTGGCCGTGGACGTGCCGACCGCGACAGGCTGGCCGTTTTTTTCCTGCACGTTCTGACCGATAGCCAGAACGCGCACATTGCGCAGAATGGTCTCTGTGCCGACAGACTCGACACCGCTGGATTTGGTGGCATCGGCGTCTTTATAAGTTCGAATTATGTCGACGCGGTCATTGGGCAGGATAAACCCGCCAGCTGTTGTGGACCCTGCAGTGTCAATATCAATGGCTACGGCGCGGTGACCGGCAGGCAAAATGGCGGAGAGGAACCCTGAACTGGTGCCCTTAACCAGCTTGTCAGCCCGCACAGGTTCTCCTGAAAGGAAGGAAGAGCGGGCGATGGAGCCGACAATATCGTCGACTTGCTGTTTTGCGGTGGCGGTCACCTGTTTGATCATGCCTGGGGAGACAGCAGTGGCTGGCCACTCTTGCCAATCGATATCAGCCAGCCCAACCAAAGTGCCCATTGGCAAATCGCGCTTGGTGACCAGGATTTTATCGGTCTGCATTGATGGTGCCTGCTGGACTACCGGCGCAACTGCAACCGGCTGCGGCGAAGGCCCGCCAGACAGCATGAAAGCACCGCCACCGGCTCCTAAAGCGATGGCAAGGACTGCAAGGCGGGCGGGTTTCAAAGCCATGATTAAACCTATGTGCGGAAGGCCGCTAGTGAACGTGGTGTTAACTTAACGGCGCAATCGTCAAATTATGGTTAAGGAGAAGTATCTAAATCGGCGTTGAGTGCTCTTTTTTGCAGCAAGTTGGTGCCGGCAGGCTCGGGCGGCACGGCGCTGCACCGGCAGAACGCCATTTTAAGCGGGTTAAGCTGAGCAAGTGTCTGATTCTCGTGAGTCAAGCGATTTTCTCGACGCTGCGGGGTTATCCGCAACGATCCCACTGGCGAGATGGTCAATTAAATTCCATATATTTCAACGCCTTAATGCCTAAACGTCGAATATACCCCGTTATGGACTTGAACAATTCCAGAACAGAGACGGCGCGCTCAAAAAAAATAAAACGGTAATTTTTTCCACGCCGACATAAGCCAAACCGGACAAAACACCCATTTATCAAGCGGTTATGAACGATGTTAAAAAAGTGTCTTAAACACGCGCGCCACTTGAATCCCACCGGAAAAGTTTCGTAAAAAAATTTGATCGTTGCGCCCGCTCGGAGCGATGTGTCACAGTTTTTTTGTCGGGGGATTCCGGAAAATAAATTTCAAACTTTTCGCTTGCGAATAGCAATAACGTTCTGGTTCTGACACAAAAAACCGTTTTGAAGTATATCTGCGTTCGTAACAAAGTAATTTGTTTGGACAGTTTTTCTATGTGCACACAATCTATTTTATTTGCCGTGATAAGAAGAAAAGAAGTCGATGACTAATCCTCACCTCGCAAAACCTTTACTTGAGACTTCCACTGATTTAGCTGAAAAAAGCGTCAAAGCTTCTGACCCGCGCAACGCTTGGATTAGCGTCTGCAAGCGTTTACGGTCGGAGTTGGGCGAGGACATTTTCACCAGCTGGTTTGGCCGGATGGAGCTTGAGTCAATCAAAGACGGCAAGGCTTTTATCTCCGTCCCCACGCGATTTTTAAAGAACTGGATCTCATCACATTACCTCGACCGCATCACCAACGCGCTATCTGCCGAATATGGTCTGATTGCAGAAATATCCTTAAGCATCCGCTCCGGCCCGGTGCCGTATCAGCGCCCCGGCGACATAAAAGATGTGGTTGCGCTCAAACACGCAGCCCGCACGCAAACCGGAGCATCGGATCAAGCGCAGCCTTTTGCCATGCTCCAGAGCCGTGTGTTGCACGTGGCGGAACCGGATGCGTTTGACGGCTCGCCGCTCGACCGGCGCTTAAATTTCGACTCTTTTTTGGTCGGGAAATCGAATCAGCTGGCATTTGCGGCCGCACAACGCGTGGCGCAGGCCGAAGAAGGTGCGGCACTGTTGTACAACCCGCTGTATTTTCATGCTGCGGTGGGCTTGGGCAAAACGCACCTTATCCAAGCAATTGCGCATGAGGCAAAACAGCGCTCAAAAAGAGTGATTTACCTCACCGCTGAAAAATTTATGTATGGTTTTGTGTCGGCGCTTAAAGCCCAGACGACAATTGCCTTCAAAGAAAAGCTTCGGGCGATCGATTTGCTGATTATCGACGATGTTCAGTTTTTGCAGGGAAAATCGATCCAGGTTGAATTTTGTCATGCGCTAAATGCGCTTATTGATGCTGGCAAGCAGGTGGTTATTGCGGCCGACCGTCCTCCAAGCGACCTTGAGACCTTGGAAGAACGGGTGCGTTCGCGTTTGGCAGGTGGACTTTGCGTGGAAATGAGCGCGCTGGACGAGGCTCTGCGCTTGAAGATTCTGGAGTCGCGGGTTTTGGCGGCGCGCCATTTGCAGCCTGGATTCGACGTTACGCCTGCGGTATTGCGGTATGTGGCCCATAGCATCACCGCCAACGGGCGGGATCTGGATGGCGCGGTGAACCGGCTTCTGGCGCATCAAACACTGTCCGGTGTGGCGCTGACAGTTGAGATGGCAGAACTGGCGATCCGCGATTTGGTTCGGGTGCGTGAGCCTAAGCGGGTGAAAATCGAAGATATTCAAAAATTGGTCGCAACGCATTATCTGGTAAGCCGGGCCGATATCCTGTCATCCCGCCGCACTGCCAATGTTGTGCGGCCGCGCCAGATTGCGATGTTTTTAGCCAAAACGCTGACATTGCGCAGCTTGCCGGAAATCGGCCGGCGCTTTGGCGGACGTGATCACACCACCGTTTTGCATGCCGTGCGCAAGATTGACGGGCTGACCGGCTCTGATACTGTATTGGCGGAAGAGCTTGAATTGTTGAAGCGGATGTTGCTGGAATAGCCTGACAGCGAATTTGATTTATTGGGTCAGTTTTAAATTTTGCTTACTAGATAGGGGATTTTAACTTTCTTAGTTTTATGTTATCCTTCTGAGATGGAAAGCGAATTTATCAAAAAGCTGATATTAATTGGCCAAAAAAATGGTCTCGACGGTTTGTCAGTAGTTAGACCTATGATGGATGACTTTTTGGCGGAATTTGGAACTGACGCCGCCGCCGTTCGGTATCGTTTGGCGGCCAAGTTTAGCGAAGAAATCTCAAAAATCGATGGTACGCGGCCAGCTTGGGCTGATGACTTTTGGCAAGAAATGAGGGATCGTATCGGTATTGGGTTACTGAATACCTCGTGCCTCAGTTTGCTGGGATGGCCAATGTTTGTAGACACCCGACCTCAAATTGGAAAGCACATTTGTGGAACGCCTTTCGGTTATAACGGTATTGGCCTGCACACTTGCATTACAGGCCTGCGCAACCCTGCCAAAAATTGAGATCGGCCCACTCCCAAATTCTGCGGATTTCCTCGCGCGCAACGAATGCATGGAAAAGATTATTAACGAAAGAGTCACTGCCGCCTCGTCGGCAGTGGATCTCCAGTCCGCAGCCGACTATGCAGCTACAAAGTGCAGCCTCCCACTACTTGCCCTTTTTTTGCGATCACAAAGGATACTGCGAGATGGCGAAGATCTCGCAATCTATGACGAGGGCCTCGCGCGTGAAAATGCGTTCGCAATGGCGCTGGATAGACGTGACAACCTACAGAAGCGGAAAGGCAAAGGGTAGTGGGTCAGTTTGAAATCAATCTGACCCACTACCTAATTTGATGTTGCGTGGCGACGGTAGCGCGGCCATGTTACGGCGATGGCAGATCTTTTTAACTTGAAATCAGAGGCGGGAAATCCAAGCCCTTTAGCAAAGCTGGACACCCGCTCGCGCGAAATATTCCGGCGCATTGTTGACAGTTTTATTGCCAGCGGCGAACCGGTCGGCTCGCGGTTTTTGTCCAAGCTGCTGCCCATGTCGCTTTCACCGGCCTCTGTGCGCAATATTATGCAGGATCTGGAAGAGCTCGGGCTGATTTATGCGCCGCACCCCAGCGCAGGGCGGCTGCCTACCGATCTTGGGTTGCGGTTTTTTGTTGATGCGCTGCTGGAATTCAATGACCTGTCCGATGAAGAGCGCGGCCGGATTGATGCTAAGGTTAAAGCATCGGCGGATCGTAGCTTGAACGGCACCCTGATTGAGGCGTCCTCACTGCTCTCCGGCCTGTCGCGCGGGGCGGGGCTGGTGGTGACCACCAAAGACAATGCACGCCTGAAGCAGATTGAATTTGTGCGGGTGGATCCTGAGAGAGCTCTGGCAATTCTGGTGGCTCAAGACGGGTCTGTTGAAAACCGGATTTTGCAGGTTCCTATCGGCTTGCCACCTTCGGCTTTGACGGAAGCTGCCAATTATCTCAACGCGCGCATCCGGGGGCGCACGCTGGGCGAAGCGCGACTTGAGTTGGAGCGCGCCCGCTCGACCATTAAACAAGAGCTGGACGGCTTGACAGCGCGGCTGGTGGAGGCAGGCTTGGCAAGTTGGTCCGGGGCGCAAGCGGAGCATCAACAATTGATCGTGCGAGGGCAGGCGAATTTGCTTGAAGACCTCACCGCATTGCAGGATTTGGAACGCATCCGGTTGCTCTTTGGTGATCTTGAAACTCAAAAGGACGTGATCGACCTGCTTAACCGCGCCGAAACCGGCGAAGGCGTACGTATTTTCATAGGCGCGGAAAATCAGATGTTTTCTTTGTCCGGATCGTCGTTGATTGCAGCCCCTTTCAAAGACTCAAAACAAAATATTGTCGGCGTTTTAGGCATAATCGGGCCGACCCGATTGAACTATGCGCGAATTATCCCAATCGTGGACTATACGGCGCGGGCTTTATCAAAGCTTGTTAGCGGTTGATATTGCAAGTCTTAACACGACGCAATTCAATTGCGCTACTGATCGTTTACGCTTTGATATATCATGGGAAATTCCAATACTATTTTAAATTTTAGCGTCTTTTCTAACAGTTGTGTAATTGTTCTGCGCCAGTCTGTTTTTATGAAACCACCAGTCAACCGAGTCTCTTTAGACGCCCAGAGCAAGCACAATGACCGCACCGGCCTTTCGCTGTTTCTAGCGCTGCTGTGCGTGGCGGCGGCTGGCGGTGTGCTTTGGGTGCACTATGTGCGGCCGCAGTTGATATTGATGAGTTCCACCGATATTGAATTGACGGTGGCATTCTGCGGCGCCAGCAGCCTTTACGTGTTGTGGTGGCTGGTTTCGTCAACGTCTGAAAATGCCAAATGACTCAATCTGCTCTAGAGCATATCACGCAAAAATGTGTATCGGTTTTGCGAAAATGATATGCGTTATCAAAGAGATTGAAGAGCAATATGCGTCTGTCAAGCGTTGAATTGCTCTAGAAAGGCCCCAAATTTGCGTTGCAGCCTGACCATGAACTGTTTTGGCTGCGCGTTTGGGGGGATTGCGGATCAATATAATAAATAAATCCGATTGACCAATTCGAAGTCAACAAACTAAACTAAAGAATGAGCGTGACGATATCGCTGGCGCGATTTGGTTGGGTTGGCGGACTTGGTTTGGTTGAAGGACATTATCGATGTTAAAGCGGTTAAACCCTCTGCTCACGCCAGATTTGCTTTACGTATTGCGGGCGATGGGGCATGGCGACGAAATATCAATTGTCGATGCTAACTATCCGGCAGACAGCGCCGGGCCGCAGCTGGTGCGACTTGATGGCGTTACTGCGACCGACGTTGTTGACGCTGTTCTTTCGGTTATGCCACTTGATGATTTCGTGCCAGAAGCGGCGTGGCATATGGAGCCAGCCGCCGGGGCCAACCCCGATCAGCCGATATTCGCGGCCTATGGTAAGCTGCTTGAAAAGCATGAGGGCGGCAAAATAAAGCTCAAGTCTATCGAGCGTTTCAAATTTTATGAGCGCGCTAATAAGGCTTACGCAATGGTGGCCACCGGTGAGCGTCGACTATATGGGAATATCATCTTGAAAAAGGGTGTGATACGCCCTGACGAATGAGTTTCAATTTTCTCTCTGAAGAACAAAGCGCCATTTATGCAATGGCAAGTGACTTTGCAGCGGCGCGGATTGCACCCCATTCGCTCGAATGGGACGATAAAAAGCACTTTCCAATCGATGTTCTAAGAGAGGCCGCAGCGCTTGGCCTTGCCGCTGTTTACACCGGGGCAGAGCATGGCGGCTCGGCGCTTACGCGGTTTGATGCGGCCTTGATTTTTGAAGCTCTTGCCACCGGATGCCCCACCGTGTCGGCATTTCTGTCGATTCACAATATGTGTTGCTGGATGGTTGATACCTATGGCGATGCCGCACAAAGAGCTAAATTTGTGCCCGGGCTGGCAACCATGGACCATATAGCCAGCTACTGTCTGACGGAAGCTGATGCGGGTTCTGACGCTGCGGCGCTAAAAACCAGCGCCAAACGCGACGGCGATTTTTATGTTCTGAACGGTGTTAAACACTTCATTTCAGGCGCTGGAGTGTCTGAAATTTATATTGTCATGGCGCGCACAGGCGACGCCGGCCCCAACGGCATTTCGGCGTTTATCATCGAAAAAGGCGTGCAGGGCCTGTCATTTGGTGCAAACGAAAAGAAGATGGGCTGGAATGCCCAGCCTACGCGCAGCGTTATTTTCGATAATGTTCGTGTATCCGCCCAAAACAGGCTTGGCGCAGAGGGCACAGGCTTCAAAATTGCCATGTCCGGTCTTAACGGCGGGCGGCTGAACATTGGCGCATGTTCGCTGGGCGGAGCACAGGCGGCGATGGACAAAGCACTGGCCTACATGCGCGAGCGCAAGGCTTTTGGCAAAAAGCTCACAGATTTTCAAGCGCTGCAATTTCGGCTTGCTGATATGGCGACAGAACTGCAATCCGCCCAGACATTGCTGCATTTGGCGGCCAAGGCGCTGGATGCAAAACGGCCGGAAGCGACCGAACTTTGCGCCATGGCCAAACTGCGGGCGACAGACGCGGGGTTCAATGTGGCCAATCAGGCGCTGCAAATGCTCGGCGGCTATGGCTATTTGAGTGATTATGGATTGGAAAAAATCGTGCGGGATTTGCGGGTTCATCAGATTTTAGAAGGATCGAATGAAATCATGCGGCTGATTATTGCACGCGAAATGATCGGAAAACTGTGATGAGCATTGTTGCATTTATCGGCTTAGGCAATATGGGCGGGCCGATGGCGGCCAATCTGGTTAAGGCGGGCTATGATGTCCGCGGCTTTGATCTTGTGCAAAACTTGCGCGACGCAGCGCGGAATACCGGGGTCAACATTGCGGCCGATTTGCCGGGAGCCGTTGCGGACGCTGATTTGGTCGTCACCATGTTGCCGCATGGCAAAGCGGCGGTGGGGGTTTGGACTGAAGCTTTGCCGTTTGCCAAGGCGGGCGCTTTGTTTGTCGATAGCTCGACTATCGACGTCGCATCCGCCCGAAGGGTGCATGAACTGGCCGCGGAGGCTGGTTTCGCCGCGCTGGATGCCCCTGTTTCTGGCGGCACCGGCGGCGCGAGCGCCGGCACGCTCACATTTATGTGCGGCGGAGAACCCGAAGCTTTTGCGCGTGGCAAAACCCTGCTCGAATCTATGGGCAAGAAAATTGTGCTGTGCGGCGGCGCCGGGGCGGGGCAAGCCGCCAAAATCTGCAACAATATGATTTTAGGGGCGACGATGATTGCTACCATTGAGGGATTTGTTTTGGCCGAAAAGCTCGGGCTGTCACATCAGGCTTTGTTTGAGGTCGCCTCCACCTCTTCCGGGCAAAGCTGGAGCTTGACCACTTATTGCCCTGTGCCGGGGCCGGTGCCAACTTCGCCGGCAAACCGCGACTACCAACCGGGCTTTGCCACGGCATTGATGTTGAAAGATATGAAACTCTCGCAAGACGCAGCGGCGAACTCCGGCGCTCATACACCGCTCAGCGCCAAGGCGGCAGAACTATTTGCCGAATTTGCAAACAGCGGAAACGGCGGCGTCGATTTTTCCGGGATTATTCGAATGATCCGGGGCGCGATTTAAGCAATAGATTACCCGTTAACATTAAGCCACCCGGTCCTCGAAACTACCGGGTTGAGCTGCCAACCATGATATGTTGCGGCGCGGCGCGCTTACGCTTTTCAATGACGACCACAGAATCATAAATGTGAATAGCGCCAAACTCTGTTTTTGCAGATGTTCTAGGTGCGTGATCATGATACCAGGCGTGCATATCGTCGATCATGTCCTTGACCAGCTCCAGCGCGGTGCCCTTGCGTTTGAACCCTCCCTTGAAAAAACCCCGCCAGTATGATGTGTGGGTGTCTTCGATGATATAGAGTCCACCCTCCGCCAATAAGGGAAATAGTGTTTTAAAGCTGACCTCTTGATGTGTTGAAACGTGGGAACCATCATCAAGAATAATGTCAGGCGTTCCCATCTGCTCGATAACGGACTTCAAAAATGTCGGATCAGCCTGAGAGCCAATGCGCACCTGATTGGGCGCCTCTACACAATCCGCACACTCCGGATTAATGTCGATGCCAAATATTGTCGCGGCGGAGCCAAAATATTTGCGCCAAAGCTCGAGCGAGCCTCCCTTGGACACCCCTATTTCGAGCATTCTAACGCCTGTACTTTTAAAACCACTTAAATGACGTTCATATATTTCTGGATAATGCGTCCATTTATGGATTGTCCGCCCGCGATGGCTGTAAATTATTGTCTCTAAGTTGTTTTTCGAACGCGCTAACATTTCATCAGCCATTGACCCAGGCAATTGTTGGGCCGCGAGATTAAAACCCGATTTGGCTTTCTGGCCCAGCATTCTTCTAATTTTATTACGGACTTCCGCCAATACGTCACGCAAATTCAACATTTTTCCGCTCTCGCTCTATGTAACGAAGTGTAAAGAATGATTTGGCATTTCCTGTGTGCAATGATTCAAGCTGCGGGTTCGAAGTATGGTTGCCCTTGTCGAAGCGCTTTGCGGTTCCGCCTTTTAACACCCCTTCAACCAATGCTAATGATCATGATTGCAGTTCGGACCATGAACGTGACGGTCGTGATCGTGCCGTCCTTGGACTTGATGCGCGTGGTCGTGCTTTGCATGATCCTGGTGCGCGTGGCCGTGTTGCGGAGATACATAAGCGCCGCCTTCGGGATCAAAAGCGGTCTCAATTTCAATAACCTTGGCACCCAGAGCTTTGGCAAGTTCGGCAATGTTCGCGTCATGGCGAACGCGCAGCTTAGCGCCCGAAATTTGCAGCGGTACATGCCGGTTTCCCAAGTGGTAAGCAATTGCGCTCAGTTGGTGCGCCTCGCCTTTGATCTCCATCAGG
>JAYTYD010000011.1:0-1728 GCA_043742625.1 Methylovirgula sp.
GGAATATCAATCAAAACCGGGCCGGGGCGGCCTGACCGCGCCACATAAAACGCCTCATGCAAAATGCGCGGCAAATCGGCAATCGAACGCACCAGATAATTATGCTTGGTGCAGGAGCGCGTGATACCGGTGGTGTCACACTCTTGAAACGCATCAGAGCCGATCAGATGGGTTGGCACTTGCCCCGAAATACACACCAATGGAATACTATCCATCAGCGCATCTGCCAGCGCTGTCACGGCATTGGTTGCGCCGGGTCCGGATGTTACCAGCAAAACGCCAACCTTGCCGGATGAGCGGGCGTAGCCTTCTGCCGAGTGGCCCGCGCCTTGCTCATGCCGCACCAACACATGGCGCACATGGTTTTGTTGGAAAATTGCATCATAAATCGGAAGCACTGCGCCGCCCGGATACCCAAAAATTGTATCGACGCCCTGATCTTTCAGAGCCTCAACCACCATTTCCGCACCAGTCATTTGCTTAAGCATTTGCTTCTTCCTCTTCACGCGAATTCAAGACAATAAAAAAGGCCCCGTTCGGGACCTCGGTATGCGTCAGCTGCTGGATCAGGATTAATCCTGCCCACCTTCTGACGCGCATCTAACGATAAGATTAATAAATTTCATGGTCCACCAAAGAATTACCAGATAAAGCTAGCGCAGGAAAATGGAGGCGTCAAGCGGGCAATTTGGACGTTTGCCAGGCGGCCCCCCGCTCCGGCCCAAATTTTCTCACCTCGACGATGACGGCGCAAGCGTATAGACCAAAATCTCATGCCCGGGCAAAATTCATTTAGCGGCAAGACATTTAACGGCAAGACATGTAACGGCAGGACATGTAACGGCAAGACATGTAACGGCAAGACATGTAGCGGCAAGACAAGAGTAAGCAGAACCCTATGATTGACACCAGCCCAGCCCCCGTTGTTCTCACCCCGCGCGCCCAGCCGCAGCGCCTTACCGCGCGCGCACTGCTATTGGGAGAGCGCATCGATGCGGGAGACCTTGAGCGCCCGGACATGATCTCGGCCAATCCGCTGGCATTCCACGTCGGCACCTCCGGTTTTGTTGCCATCTATCGCTATGGCGTTGCTGTGCTTGTTGGCCTCACGCCTCTGGAAGAGGAAGATTTTCTGGCCAAGATCAAAGTGCGGGTGGTTGGTAACCGCGAGCGCATTGATGATGAAACCGCTGCCATCAGCGTCGCGCCGGAGTTTGAAGACAAAATCCCGCCCGGCGGCCCGATTCAAGCCAAAGATCTGTCGGAAGAGCGCTTTCTGGTGGTGGCCGATGCGCTGGCAAAAAGCGTCTCGCTTACACGCGACGAGCGCGAGGTCAACGCGGTTTTTGATGTGATCGAGCCCTTTGCCGCCCAGCTGGCCGAACACGGACGCCCGCCCGGCAAACGCCGCGCCATGCTGAAATTGATCGGGCAGGCGTTGCTGGCGCAACACCGCGTTTCGGGGCGCGTTGCGGTGGAAGAAAAGCCGGATGTGCTGTGGGACCGGCCCGACCTGGAGCGGCTCTATGCCCGCCTCGAGGACGAATATGAGCTGAAAGAGCGCGCCGGAACCCTCAAGCGCAAGCTGGATGTCATCGTCGAGACCGCCCACGCCCTCACCGATATCATTGACGCGGACCGCGGCGTAAGGCTGGAAGCGACGATCGTCATGCTGATTATCGCTGAAATTGTGCTCACGCTTTGGCAGATGTTTGGCGTGCACTTGGC
>JAYTYD010000012.1:0-3761 GCA_043742625.1 Methylovirgula sp.
CTTGGCTGCCCGCATTGCGTGGTAGACGACGCCGCCGGTCCAGCCGTGGTCGGCTGCGGGAATGGATACGGCAACAGTGAGTTTTTGGTCCTCGGCACGCGCAACGCCAAGGCCGGCCGCCACAGTCAGCGCCGCCAATCCAATCATGAGCTTTTTCATCTAAATCTCCTAGGCTGTAATTACGGATCGGGTAAGTGCGGCCCAATCCTTCCCGCTTTAAAGCCGCGCATCCGCACGGATTAACTTTTGCGCATCAAGCTACGCTGAACCAGCATGGCGATGATGATGATTGTGCCTTGCACCGCGCCGATGAGATATACGTTGACGTTTGACAAGGTGAGAATGTTGCCGATAACTTCCAATAGAAACGCGCCTGCAACGGTGCCAGCTATGCGCCCTGTGCCACCTTTCAGCAGCGTTCCGCCAATGACCACGGCGGTAATAGCTTGAAGTTCCCAGAACAGCCCTGTGGCGGAGTTTGCCGAGCCGAGGCGCGGAACATAAAGCGTTATGGCGATTCCGACACACACGCCTTGAATGACATATGTCCATAACTTAACGCGGTTGACTGAAATTCCGGAGTAGCGCGCCACCTCCTCGTTACTGCCGACCGCAATCAAATGGCGGCCAAACACTGTGCGGTAGAGCAAGAATGCGGCAACGCTTGCCACCAGGAGGACGGCCAGCACAGGGATGGGAATACCTGCAAGTGTTCCAGAATAGACCGGAGCATAAATATCTTTTAAATCGGGCGAGATCGATATGGAGCCGCCATTGGCCAGATAGGTGAAAAGCGAGCGCAAAATCACCATCGTTCCCAGCGTCACGATAAAAGGTTCTATTTTGCCCAACGTGGTTATGAGTCCATTTGCCAGACCGCATGCGGCACCCACCAAAATTGCCAGCCCCATCGCCAGCGCGATCATCCCCACCCCGGCATCGGCACCGCCTGATTTAAGATAGATCAGCATAACGCCAGCGACAAAAGCCGCTATCGAGCCAACTGACAAATCCAAACCGCCACCAGTCATGACAAAGGTTGCGCCTATGGCGATGATGGCGATGAACGAGGTGCGCGTCGCAACATTCTGTACAAGATTATCAAATGTCAGGAACTTGGGGTGAACGAACGCCCCTAAGGCAATCAAAACCACCAGCGCTACAAAGGGTGCCGCTGTTTTCAAATCAAACGAAAAGCGTGAGCTTGCCGGGGACGTCATGCCGCTGCCCCCGTCATTTCAACTTTTAGCGCGCCTGTAGCATGCACCACGATTATTTCCTCGCTCATATCAGCTTGATCAATTTCGGCGACAATCCTGCCCGAGCGCATCACATAAACCCGATGGCAGAGGCCGATGATCTCCGGCATTTCAGATGAGATAACGACCACGGCTTTGCCTTGATCGGCCAATTCCGCGATAAACCGATAGATCTGCTGCTTTGCCCCGATATCGACGCCGCGGGTGGGTTCATCAATCACCACAACATCCGGAGCCAGCAGCATCATTTTTGCAAGGAGCAACTTTTGTTGATTGCCGCCGGAAAGTTGCCCTGCCAACATGTTTGAGGATTTGGCGCGAATATCGAAATCGCTGAAAGCCTGCACGAGTGCGGCTTGCTCTTTGGACTGATCGATGACGTTAGCGCGTTGAAATTTTTCAAGGGAAGCCAGGGTCAGGTTCATCCCCAACGTTTTTGTAAGCAGCAGCCCCTTGCCCTTCCTGTCTTCGCTTAGATACACAAGGCCAGCATCCATCACATCTTTTGGCGAGCGCGGGCGCAGAGGGGCACCTTTTAGCCGGACCGCGCCCTTAGAAGGCCGCAAACGCGAAACCCCCTCGAACAGTTCTGTACGCCCGGCACCGATTAATCCGGCAAAGCCGACAATCTCGCCAAACCGCACCTTGAAACTCGCCTGTTCGGCATAGCCCGGAACAGTAAAATCAACCGCTTCGAGCGCCACCTCAGTGTGGGGCGCGCTGCGCTTGGCGGGGTACAGTTGCGCCATATCGCGCCCGACCATCATACGTGCCATGTCTATTGGCTCTAGCCCTTCAGCGACGCGACTTTCAACCAGTTTTCCGTCCCTAAGCACTGAAACACGATCGGCAATGCGTTTAACTTCCGGCAAACGGTGGGAAATGTATAAAATCGCTACGCCGGATGCCTTGATCTTTGCGATCAGCTTCAGCAGGGCGTCAGTCTCTGTGGGCGTCAAAGACGCAGTGGGTTCGTCAAAAATCACCAGCCGCTGTGGAACCAGCAAAGCCCGGGCGATTTGCACAAGTTGCCTTTGCGCAATCGAGAGGTTTTGAACAATTTCGCCCGGCGCAATATCAGCGCCAAGCTCGGCGAGCACCCGAGCCGACTGCATGTTCATTTCGGCATCATTGACGCTGATGAAGCGGCGTAGCTCTCGTCCCAGAAAGATATTTTGCGCGACGCTAAGATGCGGAGCCAATAATATTTCCTGATGCACCAGAACAATACCGCAGGCCTCTGCCTGATGCGGCGTTTGAAATGCAATTGACTGGCCTTCAAACCGCATAGCGCCTGAAAAAGGCTGTAAGTGCCCGGCCAAAATCTTCATTAATGTTGATTTGCCGGCACCATTTTCACCAATGATCGCGTGAACTTCCCCGGCATGGAACTCTAACGAAACATCGCTCAATACCTCCACCGCGCCGTAGCGATGCGTCAAATTCTGGCAGCTTAGAACCGGAACTTGAGCGCCGACGCCGACCATTACATTCGAACCCAGATATTATCATTGTTTGAAGACTGGACGGCCGCAGCGATGAATTTCATTCCGTCCAAACCATCCTGCACGGTTGGGTAGACCACAGCTTCGTCAAGCGGGGTGTTATCAATGGCGGCCCACAATGCGCGCGCCGCTTCAGCATATATATTGGCAAAACCCTCAAGGTAGCCCTCAGGATGCCCGCCGGGAACGCGCGTAACACGCGCTGCCTCGGGCAGAGCCCCGACGCCGCCACGCGTGATCAAACGTTTTGGCTCACCAAACGGCGTAAACCATAAATAGTTAGGGTCAGCCTGCGACCACTCTATGCCTCCCTTCGTACCATAAACCCGCAACTTCAAACCATTTTCATGCCCGACCGCGACTTGGCTCGCCCAGAGCAAGCCGCGCGCGCCGCCCTCATACCGCAGCATGATCTGACAATCATCATCCAGCGCCCTGCCCGGTACAAAGCTGGTAAGCTGTGCCAACAAAGCTTCAAGCTTCAGGCCAGTGACAAACGCGGCAAGGTTGTAGGCGTGTGTTCCGATATCGCCAATGCAACCTCCGGCGCCTGAACGCTTGGGATCGGTGCGCCAAGCTGCTTGCTTTTGGCCACTTTGCTCGACGGCTTCGGTCAACCAGTCTTGCGGATATTCAACCTGCACAAGCCGAATCACACCCAGATCGCCGCTTGCCACCATCGCGCGCGCCTGCCGGGTCATGGGGTAACCCGTGTAATTGTGCGTCAGGATGAACAGTTTTCCGCTCGTCCGAACCAACTTGACCAGCTCTTCCGCCTCTTGAACGGTGGTGGTCAGCGGCTTGTCGCAAACTACATGTATTCCGGCATGCAGGAATGCCTTGGCAGCGGGGCCGTGCATATGGTTAGGCGTAACGATGACCACAGCGTCAATACCATCCCCCCGCGCCGCTTCGGCTTTCGCCATAACTTCGAAAGAGCCGTAGGCCCGCTCGGCTGATACACCGAGGTTTACCGCGGACGATTTTGCCCGCGCAG
>JAYTYD010000013.1:0-9350 GCA_043742625.1 Methylovirgula sp.
GCCGCCACCACAAATAGGGTGTGACCACAAAGCCGAACAAGCGAGTGAGCAGTTTATACAGGGTGATGAAGAGGCCTGTCCAAATCATGCCCGCGCCTGACCGGTATCAGAGTCTGAAAAGGCGGGGTGCGGTCTCCCCGTTTGGGAGTATGCGAGCAGGTGGATGCGGTTGAGCTCGACTTCAAGCTGCATGCGTTTTGCCTCTTGTGCGGCAAGGTCGGCATCGCTGGCGACAAAAATTGGTGATCCGACAATGACCCTGCCCTTAGTAAATGGCAGCGGCAGGCTCATCCGGTCCCAGCTTGAAAAATCGCGCCTGCGTTTGCTAACGACCGCAATTGGCACAATCGGGCAGCCGGAGTGCTGCGCCATGGCAATGATGCCCAATCCGGCTTTACGTGCGGTTTTTGGAACATCGGCCGTCATAACAATCGAAGATCCTTCTTGCAAGGCGCGCAGTACCTCTCTTGAGGCAGCCACAGCGCCTTTACGGTGCATATCCTGCCGCGCACCGCCAGAGCCGCGTATGATATTCGCTCCGAGCTTTTGCGCTACAAGGGCATTGAGCTCACCATCATGATGACGGGAAATCATCACCGAAAACGGGCGCTTTGAAGGCCGGGCCACGTGAATCATAAAATGTTGCCCGTGCCAAGTGGTCGCGATCAGCGGCCCCAGATCAACCATTTTTGACAAGGCGTCGTGTGGCTCAAACGTGTAGCGGGTGGTGGCACGGGTGAAGCGAAAGCCAAGGGCGGCGACATGCGCACCCAGGTGCATGACAAACGACATCCGCCCGAGAGCTTTGAAAAACTTCAAAACCTTAGCCTTGAACTGCGCCGGTGGCGGGATCGAGGATACGGTGTAAATGCACAATAAAATAGCGCATATGGGCATTGTCGACCGTGGCCTGAGCCTTGGACTTCCATGCAACGGCTGCAGAAGCATAATCAGGATACATTCCGACCAAATCGATTTTGCTCAAATCGCGAAAATCAGTTCCGCCAAGATGCGCAAGTTCGCCGCCGAAAACCAAATGGGGCAATTGTTTTGCAGGTTCTGTCATGATGTTCATCCATAAAGGGTAGCGGGCGTTTCCAACTTTTCTAATGACTGTTTGGGTGTTCCTACGCAGATGCGGAAGCCGTAGCCCCCAAAACTGCACAAATTGTCTTGTGCAACGGATCACGCGCCGCGACAAGTCCGCCATGGCGGCTATCTATACGATTGTAGAGGATTGGCTGATTGCCAAAGCCGGTAAGACATACGTGGGATTCGCGCAAAATAAGATCGGCGGCAGCTATGTCCCAATCGTGAGCGTCGGGGGCCGCGAGGCCGATATCAATTGAATTGGCGGCGACGCTAACCAACCGATAAGCCAATGACGGAATTCTCGGCACGCGCCGCATCTCCAGGCCGGAGTCGCGCAACCTATCGAGAAGGTTTACGGGGCCGGCTACAACCGCCGGACGGGTGAGCGCCGGGAGATGAGGCAGCACATTTCCGTTTAATGTGGCTCCCTGCCCGATTTGCGCTGTGAAGCTCTCGTTCAAAGCCGGGGCAACCAAGGCCGCGACTATCGGCCGGCCATTTTCAACGAGTGCAACGGACACTGCCCAACGTGGATCTCCGCTCATAAACGCGCGGGTCCCATCAATTGGATCAACGATGAACACCCGCGATTTGGTAAGACGCTGCGGGCCATCCTCGGTTTCTTCCGAGAGCCATCCGGCTTCGGGAAGCAGCTTCAGCAGATGAAGCTTCAGATAGGCATCAACCGCATGGTCGGCTGCGGTAACAGGTGAAACGCCGTTTTTATAGCTCACCTCAGCGTGAGTTTTCTCCCCCATCCGAAAATGTGACAAAGCCAGCTTGGCTGCTGTCGCGGTGATGGCAATAATATCGGAATGAAGCTTGCTTGAAGTCACATCAATACGCGCCACAACAGGCCCAGTGAGCCTACGATATAGGCTAACAGGGTCAGCACAACGCCTATTGCGCGCGCAGCAGTGGCGCGGTTATTTTTGAGACCCAGAAAATGCGCAATGCGTCCGACAAGAGAAGCGACGCCGACAAAGTGAATAAGCCATATCGAAGCGCCGACCAGCGGCAGAGCCAGCAGCAAGGCAAATATAAACGGTGCGTTCTCGGCATAGTTGCCATGGATGCGGATGCCGAGGGCAAGATCGGGGTGGCCACTATCGCCGATACTCACCAAACGCGAGCGGCGGAGCAAAATAATCCGGACGAAAAGCGGCACAATGCCAATCACGAGCAGCGCAATGTAGAGCGCTGAAACCGGCATGTTCGGAATAGGTAAAAATTGAGGCATTTTTGGAACTCCGCCTTTTCCATCCAAGACTAAATCGCTGTCTTGATGCACGATTCAAGCTAAATTAACCAGCTAATTTAGCGGTTTGACACCCGTGCATAGACTTATTCTGCATCTAATGCGGCGCAATATCTGCTTGCAAGAGCGTGGAGTATTTTGATGAGTGTTAGAGCAAACCACCCCTGCCCGGCGATAAACACGATGTATGTCTTGCACACGCCAGACCCGGTGCGAAGCGGGGCGACCTGTATGGTGCGCATCGATCGTGTTCAGGTGCGTCTAACGCGGCAGAATGCTAATGTGACGATGCACATTGGCGTGGCCGTAGCTGATTATATCGGGTTGGTGGCGTTTGAAACGGCAGGCGGATCCTATGGGCTGAAACTGGCGCATCGCAATACTGACCTTTGCATTCCACTCGGGCAATTTATGGATTTGACGGCTTTAGAACAGGCCTGCCAAGGATGGCAAAACCTGACTGGCAAAGTGCTTTTAGTTGAGGCGGACGGTGTTTGCAGACGCGTTGGCGCGCCGCCAAGTTCAGCCCGGCGGCCGGGAACAGGTTCTCTCACCACATCCCGGCGCGGCAATTTTGTCCGGCGCCGCAAGGTGGGCGCAACGCCCGGCGCGGGCACTGTTGTGCGCGACTTTCGCGAGATTATCGCGCGGAACTAGAGCATATCACGCAAAAGTGTCTAGCGGTTTTGCGAAAATGATATGCGTTATCATAGAGATGGAAGAGCAATTTGCGTCTGTCATGCGTTGAATTGCTCTAAGTATCTACAGCAGCGAGCGCACCAACGCGTCTGCAAAAATTCCGATAAATAGAATCAGACCGGCATCGCGGTTTGAGCGAAACAGCTTTAACGCTATCTGCGGGCTTTCCGGATCAATTTGCTGGATTTGCCAAACCAAATGGGCGGCAAAGCCAATTGCCCCGGCAAAGGCCCAGATGTGAGCATTGGCGAGAAGCAAGGCGAAGGTGGTGAACACCACGGCAACAATGTAAAGCTTCGCCACGCCCATTTTGACATTTGCGCCAAACAAACGTGCTGTGGATCTTATGCCGGCGATGGAATCATCGCGCACGTCCTGCAGAGCGTAAATGGTGTCATACCCCATCGTCCAAAAAATCGCGCCGACATAAAGGAACAGTGGCGCGAGCGCCAGCGCATCTTCGAAAGCAGTCCAGCCAAGCAGAGCGCCCCAAGAAAAAGCCAGCCCCAAAACAGCCTGCGGCCATGAGGTCACACGCTTCATGAAAGGATAAATAGCGACGAGCACCAGCGATACTACGCCAAGCCAAATGGTCAAGGTGTTAAAAAGCAACAACACAAACAGGCCGATTAACGCCTGCAAAATCAGAAACACCACTGCCGCCGCCGTGGTGACCCTTCGCGAGGGAATTGGCCTGCCGCGCGTGCGCTCCACCTGTGCGTCCAGCTTACGATCAATAATGTCGTTAAAAGTGGAACCTGCGCCGCGCATCACAATGGCACCAACCAAAAACAGCAGGATGTGACCGAGATGCGGAACAAGTTGCGCGTGGCTGGCCGCCAACGCGGAGGACCACCAGCATGGTAATACTAACAGCCACCAGCCAACAGGCCTGTCTATGCGCGCCAGCTGCACATAGGGCAGAAGTTGATAGGGCACAAAGCGGTCAATGAACGAGCCTGCCTTCGCGTCTGGCAGACGAGAGGAGGCGCGGTGGCGGGAAGACGGAGGAGAAATGAGCTTGATCCGGGAATGAACTTAGGAAGCCTTCGGATTATAGCGGGCCTGAGGGCAAACGCAATTTTTCCGGCGCGTTAAACGCATTGCCATTTGGATTTTGTGCGCCGCCGCCTTGAGCCTGTTGGCTTTGCAGCTTCTTTTGGCGAACCACCTGAGCGGCGACATTACAAGCCTTTGCGGCTACACCGGCAAATTTGGCCCGTTCGGCGGCGGCGTTTGACACCACTTCATCTGGAATATTACACCAATTTTTGTTGGCGTTGACATAGGTGACCAACTGGCTCTGTGCTGCGGTGAGGTTGCGGAACAACGGACAGGCGCCAACCGGTTCAAGTTTACCGCCCAGGCTCTTAGTCATTTTGTTAATTTGGTCAATGCTGACTTGGCGCTTTGCCGCTATTTTGGCAAAGTCGGCTTGGCAGGAGGAACTTGCCGACTGAGCAAAAGCCGAACTTGATGTGGTAAGGCCGCCGACAGCAACAAAGGCCACAAGCAAAACCGAACGCAAGATCAACCGAACTGATATCATCACACTAAACTCCGAAGTTCCTCACCATTACCGCCTTTTAGGGTGGAGTGGCAAGTTATACTGGTCAACACAAATTTTGAGACATTTGTATGTCCGGTTGGCGACGCCTGTCTATGTCTGGTTGGCGACGCCCGTGTATGTGCACCGGAGAACCCCTCAATGTCTCGCATTTATTCGTGCGGCAACGGCTGGCGTTTGCGGGATCAGCTTGCGCGGCATTGGAAAGACGTTAAAACCACGTCATGAAACAGGAAACTGCCACCACCCACAGAATTTTTGTCGAAACGGCGTTAAACACCGGGGCTGTCGTAAATTTAGAACGTGAGCAGGCAAATTACTTGTTCAACGTTTTACGGCTCCAGGTGGGAAGTATTATTAACGTGTTCAACGGACACGACGGTGAGTGGCACGCCGCGCTGGAGGGCTCACTCAAAAAAGCGCCCGTGCTTAAAATCTTGCAGCAAACCCGCCAGCAGACGCAAAGTCCCGATATTCATTATTATTTTGCTCCGCTCAAATCTGCGCGGCTCGATTACTTGATGCAAAAAGGCGTTGAAATGGGCGCATCGCATCTCGGGCCCGTGATCACACGGCGGACGCAAGCCGCGCGCTTTAATACGGAACGGGCGCGCGCTAACATGATTGAAGCGGCGGAGCAATGCGAGATTTTGGCGCTGCCGACCTTGTCCGAACCGGTAAAATTTGAGCGGCTTCTGGCTGATTGGCCGCAAGAGCGCGTTTTGGTTTTCTGTGATGAGGACGCGCCATCCACAGACCCGATTGCCGCGCTCCGGCACATCAAACGTGGTGCTCCTTGCGCTGTTTTTATCGGCCCGGAAGGTGGTTTCGAGGCCGCTGAACGCGACGCGATGGCACACGTTCCCGGCGCTGTCCGGTTGTCATTGGGGCCAAGAATATTGCGCGCTGACACCGCAGCCGTTGTGGCGCTGACGCTGTTGCAAATAACGGTTGGTGATATGTATTAACCAAGCTCAAGCCGACACATTGTTGCCTCAATTGGAGATACATAAGTATAGATGCGAATAATATATGTTATGGCACTGTGTTTAATTGGAACTTCTAGTGTTGCCACCGAGTGGCCTCGCGCAAAAGCGCCAAGCCGGACAGAAAAGCCACGTATGGTTGCTTGCCCTGACGCAGGGCCGGATTATTTCAGGGTGGGCGACAGCGCGACATGCCTCAAGATAAGCGGCTATGTTCAAGCGGACTATGTTTACCACGGCGGCAAAAGCAAGTAATCCGACGTCACGATCCGGCCTCCCTAATAGGCGCTTTCTTCAAAAATCGGGTCAATATTGGAATGCCATTGGTGGGAATATTTCTCCAACAGGCGTTGCGCTGAGACCTTGCCCTCGGCGAGGTAAACATCAAGAATATCGAGAAAGCGGCTTTCGTCCCGCCCTTGTGAGTCAATCCGATGGCGCGCCACCAGACCGGCGCGGGCCAGCTTTAACACTTCAATGCCAAGTTCACGCAAATTTGTCGTACCAATAGACGCATCAAGGCCAAGGGTTGGCACATCGTCCCGCATTTTCTGGCGTTGTTCAGCTGTCCAATGTTTGACCAAATCCCAAGCGGCATCCAAGGCTCCCTGATCATACAACAACCCGACAAACAGCGCTGGAAGCGCGCAGAGACGGGAGGTTGGCCCGCCGTCCGCCCCACGCATTTCCAGATAGCGCTTGACGCGGACTTCAGGGAAAATGGTTGAAAGATGGTTTGCCCAATCGGAAATTGTTGCAGATTCGCTTGGCATTTGCGGGAGTTTTCCGGCCAGTAAATCACGGAAGTCCGCCCCCGCCACATCATGATAGATATCGCCGCGCTTGACAAAATACA
The DNA here is from genome assembly GCA_043742625.1 of Methylovirgula sp. GTDB lineage: Bacteria > Pseudomonadota > Alphaproteobacteria > Rhizobiales > Beijerinckiaceae > JANXSV01. The sequence continues at coordinate 6,459 of JAYTYD010000013.1, forward strand.
TCGGCACTTGAAGTGCGTAATCCACGTAACGCTCAAAACCCATACCATCTTCAAAAGCAAAAGGCATCATACCGGCGCGGTTGTTGTCGGTATCGCGCCAAATTTCAGAACGGGCGGAGAGCAAGCCGTTTGGCTTACCTTCCGTGAACGGCGAATTGGCGAACAGAGCTGTTGCTAAGGGCTGCAAGGCCACGGAAACCCTCAGCTTTTTCACCATGTCCGCTTCAGAGGAAAAATCGAGATTGACCTGAACTGTGCAGGTTCGAAACATCATGTCTAGACCGCGTGTACCAACCTTTGGCATATAATTTGCCATGATTTTGTAGCGGCCCTTGGGCATGACGGGAGTTTGCGCCAAAGTCCATTTCGGGCTCATGCCGAGGCCCATAAAGCCGATGCCCAGCGGGTCGGCAACCTCGCGCACCTGCGCAAGGTGGGCATGCACTTCCGAACAGGTTTGGTGAATTGTTTCGAGCGGCGCCCCGGAAAGTTCAAACTGGCCGCCGGGCTCAAGGGAGATGGCCCCGCCGCCGGTCGCGTCATGGAGACCAATAATATTGCCCGCGTCCATGATGGGTTCCCACCCCAGTAGGTGGTGCATACCATTTAGCAGCGCCTTGATACCGCCCCGGCGACCCTCTGGCTTTCCGTAAGGCACGGGCGAGAGGTCGCTGGTGTAAAACCCGAATTTCTCGTGTTCGGTGCCAATACGCCAATCGGTTTTTGGTTTATTTCCTGCAGCAAACCATTCGATGAGTTCGGATTTGGAATTAATTGGGGCAGTATCCGTCACATCGCGTGCCATAAAGGTCTCTCTTGAATTGCAGGTTAGATGGAAGTCGCGCAGCGCATCTTTACGGGTTCTAAATAAGCACTGCGACAAAAAATGCTAGTGCGAACCAATATATGATATTGGGCGCAAAATATTCAAAACGTCAGCCAATTATGATTTTGCAATTATAATTTTTTTGAAGGTATTCACGCTTTCAAATTTAAGCCCCGTTCACCCTTTGCTATGAAACAGACGAATCTGCCGCAACTCTCGCGCTCATACCGTTTCCACCACTGGTTTTTAAGACTTGCGCAAGGCTCGGTGGTATAAGGTTACGTATGGAGAGAGTTGATATGATTCAATTGGCAAAACAATTCTGGAACAGTGAGAGTGGCGCCACCGCTATCGAATATGCCTTGATCGCATCTCTGATTTTTTTGGCGATTGTTGGCGCGGTGCGCGGCTTCGCCGGTAAAACCACCAATATGTTCAACACAATTCAGAACAACGTTTAAACATCCGGATCTTCGATATTTGCCGACAAATTATCAAGACTTACTGTGATCTGATCCGCCAACGCGCGGGATAGTCGTGTCGGATCCAGCTTCTGCATGATACCGATTTTGCAGGACGGCAACGCTGGAAACCCGTCTGCCGCTCCCAAAATTCGCATTCCGGGCTTAACTGCGCTTTCGGCAAGAACTGAAACGGCTAAGCCAGACAAGACCGCCGCGCCAACCGCCGTTGAATTCCAGCTCGCATATAGTATGCGCGAGGCCCGACCTTGAGCTTCGAGCGCAATCATTGCCACTTGACGCCATGAACATGTCGGCCGCCCCAAGGCCAGCGGCAAAGGCGTAAATTCATGCACCTTATGGCGCGCGGACGTGACCCAAAGCAGCTTTTCGCGTCGAATGATTGATGCGGTGCCCGTATCAGTGCAATGCGTGACAATCGCTAAATCCAAATCATCAGCGGCGAGCAGCGGCACGAGATGAGCGGTGGGCTCACACACCACGGTCACTTCCACGCGAGGATTCGATTGAGAAAAGCGCGCCAGAATTTCCGGCAAATAGCGATCCGCATAATCGTCCGGAATTCCCAGACGAACCCGCCCTTCCAGCTCGGAATTGGAGAAGCTGCCAACAGCTTCAAGATTAAGCCGGATAATGCGGCGGGCATAATCGAGCAGACGCTCGCCGTCATCGGTAAGCTTGGAGGCGCGGCCATCGCGTTCAAAAATAGGTTTGCCAATGCGCTGTTCCAGCCGCTTCATTTGCATAGAAACGGCAGACTGGGTTTTATGAATGACGTCCGCCGCCTTGGTGAAAGAGCCGGTATCAGCAATTGCGATAAATGCTTTGAGGTGTTCAGCGTCAAAAAGAATTGTCATGGCGGCCCTTCTGAAACATTCCCTTTATCCATCAGTATCATAGATGAATTGCATAACAACTATTCGTTTTTCTTATCGCAAATACGCGCCTACAACACTCTGAAACCAACACAGCTGTGTCTTAGTTTGTGTTGGCGTCATCATCCGGAGGTTATCATGTCACTGTTCGCACGCAATTCCGCTTCTCTGCCCGCAACCGCGGCGCCTTTGAACGCGCGCGTCGCTTCGGTGACCACCCGCATCGCAGCCACGTTTACCCGCTGGCAAAAAGCCCGCGAAGGGCGCAAAGCGCTTTTTGCGCTTTCCCAACTCGACGATCATTTTTTGAAAGATATTGGCGTTACGCGCGCCGACGTCGATGCAGCACTGCTTAGCCAAGTGGAGGCTGATCCAAGTTTGATTTTGGGCGAGCGCCGCACAAGCGCGCGTGTCGCAACTATGGCTGTAAAGCGGGAAGCCATGAATGAAGCGCGCAGAGGGGTCTAAGCTTCAAAGCTAACGTCCGGCCGCCTCCCGTGCCCGGACGCTATACGGCTCTTTAACCATCAAGAGCCGTATCTTTATTATTGCGCAAGAACCTATCGACTCAACGCTTTTGCGTGAACTGGTTAAGGATATTTTGTAATCCATCAACATGTGCCTGCTGCGCATTGACGCCGCCCTGCATCATTTTGGTGAGCGCGTCGATGCCCATCTGCACCGCCGGATTTTGCATTCCAGCTCCAGC
>JAYTYD010000014.1:0-31568 GCA_043742625.1 Methylovirgula sp.
CAAATTGGAAGCCAGCCTTGGATTTTCGGTGGGCGGCATGGAGGTGAGCGGCGCGCTTAACGCCGAAGCCATCAGCGGGGATGACCTTACGAACGGCAAATATGATGACGCAACGGTCGAAACCTGGCTGGTGAACTGGGCAGACACAAGCCAATCTTTGCTCTTGGACATCGGTACGATCGGACAGGTGAAACGCAGTGAATTTGGTTTTGTCGCCGAGTTGCGCGGCTTGGCTCACCAATTTGATCAAGAAACCGGGCGTCTATTTCAAAAATCCTGCTCTGCTGATCTGGGAGATGGAAAATGCCGCGTTTCCATGAGTACGCCGCGATTTACCATCAGCGGCAGCATCGGTAACACGGACGGGGCAACACGGTTTGATGCGGGGCTGGTCGGTTTCGCCAGAGACTGGTTTACCGGCGGCAAAGTCTCTTTCACCTCCGGGTCAAACAGCGGTGCGACACGCGCAATCAAATCGGACAGCGCCACCACTGCCACCCATACTCTAGAAATTTGGACGCCGATGGCAGCTCCTTTAAGCGTGGGGGACACTTTCACTTTGGCTGCCGGATGCGACAAAAGCTTTGCCACGTGCCGCGTTAAGTTTGCCAACACTGCCAATTTTCGCGGCTTTCCACACATGCCCGGCAATGACGTGGTGATGCGATACGTCACCCAAAAAGATCCGGCGCTTGATGGCGGCAGCATGAACCAATAGAGGCTTCCATGACGACAGATTTACGGCACAACCTTGTTCTTGAGGCAAGGCGCTGGATAGGCACGCCCTATCAGCATCAGGCTTCGCTCAAAGGGGCCGGGTGCGACTGTTTGGGTCTCATTCGCGGAGTGTGGCGCACGTGCATCGGCCCGGAGCCGGAGCGTTTTGAGCCCTATTCGGCAGATTGGGCGGAGGCGACCCGGGAGGAACGTCTGGCGCTGGCAGGTATACGGCATTTTTTGCCCGTTGCGGAGGACAGCTTCACCGCAGGCGATGTGTTGCTGTTTCGCTGGCGTGATCACCTTCCAGCAAAACATGCCGCTATTGCCACCTCTGCAACAACAATGGTGCACGCCCATGACGGGGCCAGCGTCGCGGAAGTGGAAATCGCCCCTTGGTGGCGGAAGCGCCTGTCTCACGCCTTTGCGTTTCCCGTAATTTAAAAAGGACACAGTCATGGCCACTTTGCTACTTTCCGGCGCAGGAGCTGCGCTTGGCGGGCTTCTCGGCGGGCCGATTGGCGCGATTTTGGGACAGGTTATCGGCTCAACGCTCGGCTCTTTAGTTGATCACGCGGTTTTGGGTGGCGCTGGCAAACACATATCAACGCCGCACCTAAATTCGATGCCTGCGTTGACCTCGACTGAGGGTGCCCCGATTCCGCGCATTTATGGCCGCGCCCGTCTCGGCGGCCAAATGATTTGGGCAACGCGCTTTTTGGAAACCACTTCACGCACCAAAGCCGGCGGCAAGGGCGGCGGCCCGAAAGTCACCACCTATTCCTATTACGCCAATTTTGCTGTTGCGCTCTGCGAAGGGCAGATTGCTTCGGTGCGGCGAGTGTGGGCGGACGGCAAAGAAATTGACCTCACCACACTTACCATGCGTGTATACAAAGGCGAAGAGGCGCAAGCCGCTGACCCGCTCATCGTGGCCAAGGAGGGTTCGGATTTTGCTCCCGCGTATCGCGGCACGGCCTATGTCGTTTTTGAGATGATGCCACTCGCCGATTTTGGCAACCGCATTCCTCAGCTCAACTTCGAGGTGGTGCGTCCGGTGCAAGGGTTGGCCCAGATGATACGGGCGGTCAATTTGATTCCCGGCGCATCCGAATTTGTTTACTCCCAAGCGTCTGTGCATAGCGTGTCCGAAGCCGGGGTATCAAACCGCCAAAATCGGCACCAGTTTGCCGCCTCCAGCGACTGGACGGCTTCGATCGATGCGCTTCAGGCCTTGTGCCCGAATTTGCAAAGCGTCGCGTTGGTCACATCATGGTTTGGCGATGATTTGCGGGCCGGAACCTGCACTATTGCGCCGCGCGTTGAGTCCGCTTCCACGAGTTTTTCCGGCGGCGTTTGGAGCGTGGCCGGTTTAAGCCGCTCCACGGCGCGTGTCGTATCGCAAATCAACAATTCCCCTGCGACAGGCGGCACGCCGTCGGATGATACAATCATTGCCGCCATTAATAACCTCTCTGCACGCGGGCTGAAGGTCACGCTCTACCCCTTTATTTTGATGGACATTGCTTCGGGAAATAGTCTTCGCGATCCTTGGAGCGGTGCCACAAGTCAGGCGGCCTATCCTTGGCGCGGGCGCATCACCTGCTCCCCATCGCCGGGGCAGGCGGGGTCGCCGGATGGGACGGCAGCGGCTGCCTCGCAGATCAATGCCTTTTTTGGCTCTACAACGCCGCCTGCAGGTGAATGGTCGTTTCGGCGCTTAATTTTGCATTATGCCAATTTGGCAGCGCAGACAGGCAAAGTTGAAGCGATCTTAATTGGTTCGGAGCTGGTGGCCTTAACGCGGGTTCGCTCAAGCAGCGGGGTTTATCCGGGTGTTGGCGCGCTAAAAGCACTTTCACAGGATGTGCGCAACGTTGTCGGGGCAGGTGTAAAGATCGGCTATGCGGCGGACTGGAGCGAATATGGTGCCCACGTTATAAACGGCGGCTTGGAAATTCGCTTTCCGTTGGATCCACTATGGGCAACGTCCACGGTCGATTTTGTTGGTATGGATGCCTATTGGCCGCTAACCGACTGGCGTGACGGAACTTCTCATCTTGACACGGCGCTTGCACCCGCAATCTATGATAGGGACTACTTGGTTTCGCGTTTTGCTGCAGGTGAGTCATATGACTTTTATTACGCCACTGCGGCGGACAGAGCTTTGCAGATCCGCTCGCCGATTACCGATGGTGCCTATAATAAACCTTGGATTTACCGCGCCAAGGACATAACCGGATGGTGGCAAAATCCACACTTTGAACGCGTTGGCGGGATTGAACTTGCAACGGCCACCGCTTGGGTGCCGCGCTCCAAGCCCATCTGGTTCACCGAGTTTGGTTGCCCGGCCATTGATCGCGGGGCAAATCAGCCAAACGTTTTTGTGGACGCAAAATCTTCGGAGTCCGCCACGCCGTTTTTCTCGCGCGGCACGCGGGATGATTTGATTCAGACGCGGGTTCTTGAAGCGGCTATATCCCGGTTTGATCCATCTCAGACCGGATTTCAGGCGGAATGGAACCCGCTTTCGTCGCTATATTCCGCGCCGATGGTGGATCCGAACCATCTTTTTATTTGGGCATGGGACGCGCGGCCTTATCCGGCTTTTCCAGCCTTCGCCGATGTTTGGGCTGATGCTCCGAATTGGCAAACCGGACATTGGATCACAGGTCGGCTGGAGGCAGCACCGCTAGACCGCTTGGTAGCCTAAATCATAGCCGAAACCGGAAGTGTAACAAGCGCTGTTTTAGCAAATGCGCCGCCAAAACTGGACGGCTATGTTGACGGCTACGTCATCGACGGCTCGGTTTCTTTGCGCGGGGCCATACAGCCGCTGGCCAGACTTTTTGGGTTTGACGGGCGCATTACGTCGGGCAAAATTGATTTTTCGGGGCGTGCGATTGGCGCGGTGACTCCACTCTCGACCGCCGATTTGGTTCCAAACAAACACGGCTCTTTATTGGAGACGACGCGGGCGCAGGAAACCGAACTTCCCAATGAAATATCAATTTCCTACGCGGACTCGGAGAATGAATATCGCACGGGCTCGGTGTCTTCGCGGCGATTAGAAGGCACCTCCCGGCGGGTTTCACGTAATGAAACATCTGTGATTTTGCCGCGTGCGCAGGTGCAAAATTTAGCTGATGTCCTGCTTCAGGGGGCGTGGGCGGCGCGGGAACAAGTTAACTTTACTCTTGGCCCGCACCGGATGGACATAGAAATCGGCGATGCCATTTCACTGCCCATCGACGGGCGCACCCGGGTGTTTCGTGTGCAGAATATTATAGATGGGGAAGACCGTGCTGTCACAGCGAAGGCAACCCAGCCCGGCCTTTATGACCGTGCAGTGTCTGCGATGTCGCCGGTCAATGTGCCAAAGCCAAAATTTCCGGGCCCTCCACGGGTTCATATTTTGGATTTGGCGCAAACGCCGCAAACGCCCGCCGTGCTTCAACGGATTGCTGTTTTTGCTGATCCGTGGCCGGGCAGGATGGCGGTTTATCAGCAGGTGGGCGACAGCTCCTACACGCTGGCAAGCTACGTCGAAGCTCCCGCATTGGTCGGGAACACGCTTTCGGCTTTTGTGCCGGGGGTGGTCGGGCGCTTTGACAATGCAACGCGTCTCGACGTGAAGATTGCCTCTGGAACGCTGGCTTCTGTAAGTGATGCAGAACTTTTGGCCGGACAAAATGCCATGGCCGTTCAGGGTAATGATGGTGCTTGGGAAATAGTACAATTTGCCCGTGCCGAACTCATCGCACCGATGACCTACCGGTTATCGCGCTTTTTGCGAGGGTTGGGAGGTGAAGAGGTTTTGGCTGCACGTAGTGTCGATGCTGGCGCGCCAATTGTAATCCTTGATCAAGCGGTGGTTAGTTTGGCCGAAGGCGTGAGCAAACTTGGCCAGACAGCGTCCTATCGTATTGGTCCGGCATATCTCGATTATACTGACTCTTCCTTTATCGGCGTTTCAACCACAGTCACAAAGAAAGCACTACAACCGTATTCACCGGTGCGTTTGCAGGCCAAGCGTTCAAGCAACGGCGTATCTATCAGCTTTATGCGCCGTGGCCGCTTCAATTCCGACGCGTGGGAGCCAGTGGAAATTGCATTGGGTGAAGACAGTGAATCCTACGAAATTGAAATCTGGGCCGGTGTTTTGAAGCGCAAGCTCACCTCCACCTTGCCCCAGGTGCTTTACGCCGCCGCTGACGAGCTCTTGGATTTTGGTGCGGCGCAACCGCAGCTCAGCCTTCGGATTTACCAAATGAGCACCAGCGTCGGGCGCGGCTTTCCGGCGCTTGTCGCCGTTGCCGTGACGTCAATCTAAAACTTTAAAGGGAACATTATGACTTCAACCGGGCACCTCGGATTGCCGTATATTGACGCGGCTCAATCTCAAAAACACGTCACGCACAATGAAGCCTTACGCGGACTGGACATGGTTGTGCACCTCTCTGTACTAAGCCGGAATGTGGTATCGCCGCCAGTCTCACCCGGCGCGGACACGCGGTATCTGATTGGCACGGCGGCGATTGGGGTCTTTGCCGGATACGACGGCTACGTGGCCGCTTTTCAGGACGGGGCATGGAGTTTCAAAGCCCCGCAAACCGGATGGCGGATGTATATTGAGACGGAATCCTCCGTGCTTATTTTTGATGGTGCGGTATGGCGGGATCTTGGCTGGGCCATACACGCCCTCGACAATCTAAGCCGTTGCGGAGTTGGTACCGCCGCAGATGTCATAAATCCACTGTCTGCGAAACTAAACGCCGCGCTGTTCACTGCGCGCGGTGTCGCTGAGTCCGGCACCGGGGACATGCGCTTCAAGTTGAATAAAGAGGCAGCTACAAATGTGCTTTCCCAGCTTTATCAAACCAATTACTCCGGCCGCGCGGAAGTGGGTCTCATCGGCAATGATCATTTTCACATCAAAGTTTCGTCCGATGGAGCAGTCTGGAAAGATGCGCTCGATGTTGACCCGGTCAGCGGCGCGGTCAACTTCCCAAATGGCGCTACAGGCGTGTCCTTGCCTCCTCCTGCCTTTCAATGGAGCGGTACACAACTGCGTTTTCAAAACCCGGATAGCAGTTGGGGCGCGTGGGTAAATCTGCAAGGTGTAGCGGGTCCGCCAGGCGCAACAGGCGCAACGGGTACCGTTGGTGCGACAGGTCCTGCTGGTGCGACTGGTCCTGTTGGTGCAGTTGGGGTCGCCGGTGCAACCGGTGCCATGGGTCCTGCTGGTGCGATTGGTCCTGGAGGTGCAGTCGGGGTCGCCGGTGCCACGGGTGTGGCTGGCAACACCGTCTTGAATGGAGCGGGCGCACCGCCTGTTGCCAATGGTGTCAATGGCGATTTTTACATCGACAAGACCAATTGGCGCGTTTACGGCCCGAAAGCCGTAGGCATTTGGCCAGGCACTTATACAGCGATGATCGGCGCGCCAGGCTCGCAAATCCTGACCACATCTGGCGCACCAAGCGCTGGAACGGGTGCAAACGGTGATTACGCCGTCGATCAAACGGCTAAGAATATCTACGGCCCGAAAGCTGCAGGTGCATGGCCACCGGCGTCCAGCTTTGGTGGCATGACTCTTAAGCGTGTTGACGTTTTCACAACGTCCGGCACGTTTACCAAACAAATTGGCGATGCTTTTTACCGCATTATTGGCGTTGGCGGGGCTGGCGGTGGTGGTTCAGGGGCGCGTTCGGCCTCCGGAACGGCAGCGTGCGGTGGTGGTGGTGGTGGTGGCGCCCCGTTACTGATTTTTGAAAGAGCCGCACAAGACGTGACCGCAACAGTATCCGTGACAGTAGGTGCTGGTGGAATTGGTGGAGCTACCGTTTTAGATAGCTCAAACGGCAACGACGGGCTTCCGGGCGGCTGGTCATCGTTTGGTAGCTACGGCTTTTTCGATAGCGGCTCCAACGGCTACGCCGGAACGGCATTAATTGGCGGCGGCGGTGGTGGCTTGCGTTTTGGCGGGACTCCTTTGCCGATCCTTGCGGGGAACGGTGGGTTTGGCGGGTCAAGTGCCGCAGGCTTAGCCTCTGCATATGTCGATCAAGGCCCGTCAGGCGGCGGTGGTGGTGGAGGTATTTCTGCGGCAAACGTTGCTTTTGGCGGCGGCAATGCCGGTGGCTCCTGTTACTACGCACCCGTTGATGGCGCTGTACTGACAGCGGGCGGCGCTGTGAATGCAAGCGGCACGGCTGGCGGCACAACTTCAACCAATTACGGTGCCGGGGCTGGCGGCGGTGGGGCCGGCGCATCGGTGATTGTCAACAATGGCAACGGCGGCAGTGGCGGTTTGGGCGCGGGCGGCGGCGGCGGCGGCGGGCGCAATGGCTTCACCGGCGGTGCGGGTGGAAATGGCGGCAACGGTCGTATCGTCGTTATCGTATTTGGTTAAAGCATTGAAACTGTTTATAATTCGGAGTTTAAGCATGCACAATTTTGAAAAAAGCCTCGCTCTAACCTTAAAATTTGAGGGCGGTTTTGTTGACAATCGGTTTGACCCCGGCGGGGCAACAAACATGGGCATCACCTTGGCCACTCTCTCAAACTATCGCGATTGCACGGCATCAAAGCTCGACGTAAAACGCCTGACGCAAACTGAAGCAAGTGCCATCTACCTTAAGCTGTATTGGGAACCGCTTTTAGCCCAACAACTTCCAGATGGCGTTGATATGTTCATGTTTGACTACGCCGTTAACTCTGGTCCGTCACGGGCCGTCAAAGCTTTGCAAGTGAGCCTCGGTGTGCCTCCAGACGGCACCATGAGGGTCTCCACGCTTCGAGAGTCACTGCGTGAAGATCAAGCAACACTCATTCGGGCGCTTGCGTCAAAAAGACTCGGATTTTTACAGCGGCTTCGGAACTTTCAGAATTTTGGCCGCGGTTGGAAAATCCGGGTCGAGGCAGTGACTTCAGCCTCTCTGGAACTTTGTCATACATCAATTCTGCCAATTCTCGCGGTTGATTAAACTTGAAAGGACGCACACATGGAAACTGTTACCATTCCTAATACTCAAAACGAGACCGGCAAGCCTTTTTGGGCCTCCCAGACCATTTGGTCAGCTGTGGCTGTTGTAGGCGCATCACTTGCGGGCGCAATGTTATCTTGGAAGTCCGGCGATATGGCCGGCTTTGGAACGTCACTTACGGCGGCGCTCGGCGGTGTAAACGCCATTGTCGGTCGCTTCCGCGCGACAGCGCAAATCAAGTGACCAACGATGCTCAGACTTTATTTTCTTGGCGGCCTACTGATTACGCTGCTCGCAATGGGCCTTGGAGGCTTTTCGGCTTACCGCTCTTCGGTGGAGACCGCATTCAAACGTGGCCATGCCGCCGGTGTGGCGGATTTGACCTTGCAGCTCGACCAACAGTGGGAAGCAGAGAGAAAGGCATCGGCGGCACTTGTTGCCGATGCAAATCATCAAGTGAGCCTGCTTGAACAGGACCGCGCCGATTTGGAAATTCAATATGACAGGCTAAAAAATGCTATCATCGCAAAAATCATTCCAAGTGGCGGGAGGACTCATAGCTGCCTTGACACTCGCTTCGTGCGCCTCCTCAACACGATCGGCACCCGCTCCCCCGGAACAGGCCGTAGCCCCTGAACCGCTGCTGCGCTCTTGCGCGTCACCAGTCCAGTTGGCGGCGCGGCGGCTGAGTGCAGAACAGATTGCCAGTTTTTGGGGTCAAGATCGGGTATCGCTGGCGGAATGCGCAGCGCGCCATCGGGTGCTGTCCGCGTTCGAAATTGCGCGTTTCCGCTTGTAAAATGTTCATGTGTTATTCACTGCACCAAGCGCAGTTTGTCGGCATGACATTCGCAAACTTTTTATCCGCCGTAGTTGTGATAATTGCGGCCGCTTTTCTTGCCGGGCCTGCAGCGGCAAAGCAAGAGTGCCTGTCGGCGAAAGACTCTCGTGAGATGGTGCTCTCAGGCCACCTGCTGGAGCCACTTCAGGTGATGAAAAATTTAACAAGCTTAAGCAGGTCTGAACCGGTAAGCATCAAACTCTGCCGATGGGATAGCGTTTATATTTACGATGTTACGCTTCTGCACAGAGATGGGAAATTGTTGCGGGTTTTTGTTGATGCTATAAGCGGCAAGACTGTTAATCCGAAACCCGAATAGGAGAATTGCTTTGCGCTTATTGGTGGTTGAGGACGACCGCGATTTAAACCGGCAGCTTGTCGCAGCATTTGAGCAAGCTGGATACGCGGTCGATCGGGCTTATGACGGCGAAGACGGACAGTTTCTCGGTGAAACCGAACCCTACGACGCCGTTGTTTTAGATATGGGGCTACCAAAAAAGGACGGACTGCAGGTTCTGGAAGCTTGGCGCAAGAGCGGAAAGACTATGCCTGTGCTTATTTTAACCGCGCGGGATCGGTGGAGCGACAAGGTTGAGGGTTTTGATGCCGGGGCCGACGATTATGTGACCAAGCCCTTTCACTTGGAGGAAGTATTGGCGCGTTTGCGCGCGTTGCTCCGCCGCGCGGTTGGGCACGCCACCAGCGAGTTTGCCTGCGGGCCTGTAATTCTTGATGCGCGCGCTGGCAGAGTATTGGTCGATGGCAATCCGGTTAAGCTCACGTCCCATGAATACCGCTTGCTGGCATATCTGATGCACCATATGGGCAGGGTGGTGTCGCGTACCGAGTTGGTCGAGCATCTTTACGATCAGGATTTTGACCGTGACTCAAATACCATTGAAGTTTTTGTTGGTCGCCTACGCAAAAAGCTAGGAATAGATATAATTGAAACGGTGCGGGGGCTTGGCTACGTCATTTCGACGCCGGTTAAACCGCAAGCGCCGGTAAAATAGATGTGGCTGCGTTGGTTGCAGACAAAATCGATAGAAACACGCTTGTTTCTGTCTGCGGCTTTTTGGAGCCTTTTGATTCTGGTTGCCGCAGCAATCATCCTTACAACGTTTTATATTCATAATTCGGAAGCGGCGTTCGATAAGCGGTTAAACGTTTACCTTCATGCGCTTGTGGCGGATATCTCCGCGTTTGGTGATGAAGAATCACGCAGTGAATTGGGCCAGATAGGGGATCCGCAATTTTTGATCCCCGGGTCAGGCTGGTATTGGCAAATCACGCGCACGGATGTTGCGGGCAATGAACTGCGTGCGTCGCGATCTCTCTCCGCCAGTAAGCTTCCGAGGCTTGCCGCGCTCGGGGTTGAAGCGGGAATAGGCGGTGTAAGGTCAGGATATTTCACCGGTCCCGATGCGCGTCAGTTGCGCATGGTTGAGCGCATTATCAGCGCCGGAGATAGCGGTGTGTTTCTGGTACAGGTTGCCGGCAACGCCGAGGAGGTGGCTCAAGAAGTTTCCAACTTTAAGCTTGAGCTGGGCTTCATATTTCTGCTCCTGGCGACTGCAATTTTGGCTTCGGTGGGCTTGCAGGTGCGCTTTGGGCTCGCGCCCCTGAGATCCCTACAAGGAAGCATCTCCGCGATCAGACGCGGGGAAGCAGAACATATTTCCGGAATTATTTCGCCGGATCTTGTGCCTCTCGCCGATGAACTTAATCTCCTGATGGTTTCAAATCGAGACATCGTTGACCGCGCCCGCACCCATGTGGGCAATTTGGCACATGCACTGAAGACGCCGTTGAGTGTAATATTTAATGAGGCCCGCGCGAATGGCTCGATATTTGCCGGAAAGGTCGATGAGCAGGCCACCATTATGCAAACGCAGGTTGACATATATTTGCAACGAGCCCGCGCCGCAGCCCGCGCCGGAAATCTTAGCTCTTCGTGTGATGTGCAACCGGCGCTTGAAGCCTTAATGAGAACATTCTCCAAAATCTACCGCGATAAAGATTTTTCTTCCAATATTGGCGGAACTGAGATGATTCGATTTCGAGGGGAAAAACAGGATTTGGACGAGATGGCCGGAAACTTGCTCGATAATGCAGGGAAGTGGGCAAAGTCTACCATCAGCTTAATCGTCGCCTCCAGTCATGAAGTAAACCCCGCCGGGCGGCATTATTTTACTATTTCTATTGACGATAACGGCATCGGTTTGAGCGAGGCGGAAATGCGTGAAGCCGTAAAGCGCGGCAAGCGTCTCGATGAAACCGTAGCTGGCAGCGGTCTTGGCCTGTCCATTGTCAGCGATTTGGCCTCCGCCTATGGCGGCACCCTGATTTTAATCCGGAGTGAGGCCGGCGGGCTGTCTGCACAATTGCGGTTGCCTTCGTATTAGTTCGGGTTGAGGCTGAACCGGTTTCTTGCTATTGATTGGCTCCAAGTCAGTTTTTGGACGCAGCTCCAATCGTCATACGGGACAATACCATCATGAAGTGCACACAAATCGGAACCGTGACTTTGGTCGCGCTGTGCCTCGCGGGTTGCAACAACCAAAACCCCGGTTCAGGCCAAGCTTCTGGAGCGGTCATCGGCGCTTTGGCCGGCGGTTTAATTGGAAACGGGCTTGGCCATGGCGATAGCCGCGCCGTTAACACGGTAGCAGGCGCGCTCATCGGCGGTATTATAGGGGGCGGTGTCGGCGCTCAACTAGATGAGGCCGACGGTCAAGCCGCATATGACGCGCAGTATCAAGCCTTGGACACCGGCAGGCGGCGCAGTTGGCGCGGGCCGCACGGGTCTTACGGCTATGTGGATCCCGGCCCGGAAGCCTATCGCGCAGAGGGATATTGCCGCGAATATACTCAGACTATTTACATCGATGGCCGACCGCGCGCCGGCCACGGTTTAGCTTGCCGGGAGCCGGACGGAAGCTGGAAGGTTATAAGTTAAGGCTCACCCACCCGTCACCAAAGTTAAACCGCGGCATAAAGTATGCTATTCAGCTGCGGACAGAGTCCCTATATGTGGCCCATGCTCTGGATAATTTTTGCGCTTCTAGTCGGTATTGCAGCCCTCACAGCACTCTGGCCTCTGAGCCGGACGCCGCAATTGGAATTGGACTCCGACAGGTTGGTCTATGACGCTTCCGTTTCAGCGGTCACCGCTGATTTGTCGCGCGGACTATTGTCAAAATCAGATGCGGACTATGCGAAAGCAAGTGCTGCCCGTGTATTTCTAGCCAAAGCGGACGCTTTAGATTCCGTGCCTGCTGCAACGGCGTCTGGCGTTCTTCGTAAAAAGATTATGAGCGTTTTCATTTTGCTGGTTTTTCCATTCGCTTCTTTCGGGCTATATTCGAAATTGGGTTCGGGTGACACAGCGTCAGTGGTTGCTGTATCGCCAGACTCAGACGCGCAAATGGATTTGCCTTCAGCGCTAAAGAAAATTGAAGATCATTTGCGCGAACATCCGGAGGATGGCGCAGGGTACGAAGTTATTGCTCCGGTATATGTGCGGCTGGGCCGATTTTCAGATGCCGCAAATGCCTATTCGGCCGCAAAGCGTATACTGGGCGACACGCCAGAGAGATTGGCTGACTACGCCGAAGTCTTGGTGCTGATCCAAAACGGAAAAGTATCGGAAGAGGCTGACAAGGCGTTGAAAGCGGCGATTGTGGCAGAACCTTTGCATCCCAAGGCAAATTTTTACCTCGGGCTGGAGGCTGAGCAACGGGGCGACACTCGAAAGGCAAAAAGCATCTGGACATCCTTACTACAGAGCAGCCCTGCAGATGCTTCTTGGCGTGTTGATGTTGAAGCACATCTTGCAGCGCTTAACGGAGAAATCGCTAATGCGCCGACATCAACCTCAAATGCCATTTCGCAGGCCGATGCGCCGATGATCCGCGGCATGGTTGAAGGACTCGCTGCCAAGCTGGAACAAAACCCAAACCAATTGGAAGGCTGGCTTCAGTTGATCAGATCCTATGTCGTTCTAAAAAATATCGATACTGCCAAAATTACGCTTGAAAAGGCCAGAGCGCACTTTGCATCCAACCCAACAGCTTTATCGCAAATACAGGAGCTAGCTCTCAGCACGGGTTTAGCACCATGACGCGCAAGCAAAGACGCCTGACTCTCATTTTTGGCGCATTGAGCATTTTAGCAATGTCGCTTAGCATCGCACTTTACGCTCTTCGGGACTCTGTGGTGTTTTTCTTTACTCCATCTGAAATTACAACAAAATCGGTGAAATTCGGGACGCGGCTTCGTGTTGGTGGCCTGATAAAAACCGGAAGCATTATTAAAGCCTCCCAGAACTCTATTTCCTTCATTATAACAGATGGGCAAAGTGATTTGCCGGTTTCCTACACTGGGCTGGTACCCGATCTATTTCGGGAAGGGCAGGGCGTTGTCGCCGAAGGAAAATACAGCGGCAGGGATGTTTTCACAGCAGATTCTGTTTTGGCCAAGCATGATGAGCGTTATATGCCGCGCGAAGTCGCAGAGTCCCTGAAGCAGAAGGGTCTTTGGAAGTCCACGGAAGGAATGCCGAAATGAGTCCTGAAGTTGGTCATTTCGCGCTTATTCTCGCCTTTTTGTTTGCGATTCTGCAAAGTTTAGTGCCTTTTGTCGGCGCGCAGTTCAAGGATAGCCGCTTGATGGCTCAAGCCTCCTGGCTGGCAATCGGCCAATTCGGCTTCGTGGCCTTGTCATACGGGCTTCTGACCTACGCTCATATCGTTGACGACTTTTCGGTCACCAATGTATTTGAAAATTCGCATAGCCTAAAGCCTCTCGTTTACAAAATTTCCGGTGTTTGGGGCAATCACGAAGGCTCAATGCTGCTTTGGGTGCTTATTTTGGCATTTTTTGGAGCGTTACTGGCGGGTTTCTCACGGCAAATGCCCGAAATTTTGAAGTCAAATGTACTCGGTGTGCAGGCGTTGATCAGCGCATCGTTTTTGGCTTTTATCCTATTCACGTCCAACCCGTTTGCCCGGATAATTCCCGCTGCCGCCGAAGGGCGCGATCTAAACCCCATCCTCCAAGATCCAGGCTTGGCGGTTCATCCGCCATTACTGTATTTGGGATATGTGGGCTTTTCTCTGGTGTTTTCTTTCGCAGCAGCAGCGCTGATTGAAGGCAAGATAGATTCCGCATGGGCAAAATGGGTTCGGCCCTGGATATTGCTCGCTTGGATATTTTTAACCCTTGGGATCGCCATGGGGTCTTACTGGGCCTACTACACATTGGGTTGGGGTGGCTTCTGGTTCTGGGATCCGGTTGAAAATGCATCGCTTATGCCGTGGCTGGCCGGGACGGCGCTGCTCCATTCCGCTTTGGTGATGGAGAAGCGAAATGCTTTAAAAATCTGGACAATTTTTTTGGCTATTGTTGCATTTTCACTTTCCTTATTGGGCACATTTCTTGTGCGTTCCGGCGTCTTAACCTCAGTGCACTCTTTTGCGTCCGACCCTAAACGGGGCGTGTTCATCCTAGCAATTCTTGTTGCGTTCATTGGTGGAGCCTTGGCGCTGTACGCTTGGCGCGCGCCCAGCCTGAAGCAGGGTGGCCTCTTTGCTCCAATATCGCGTGAAGGTGCCTTGGTTCTAAATAACCTCTTTCTTATCGTCAGTTGCGCCACCGTTCTGGTGGGCACACTTTACCCGCTTGCGTTGGAAGCGTTGACGGGCGAGAAAATTTCTGTTGGAGCACCCTTCTTCAATCTTTGTGTCGGACTGTTGATGCTGCCTCTGTTCTTAGCAGTGCCTGTTGGACAGGCACTGAGTTGGAAGCGGGGAAATCTTTATGGGGCAGCGCAGCGACTCGTATTTGCAGTATCATGCGGACTTGTCGCGTTCGTGTTTTGCTTAGCTTGGACACGCGGCGGACCAGTGCTCGCGCCGCTTGGCGCAGCTTTGGGAATTTACATCATGGCCGGGGCATTCGTTGAAGTATCCCAGCGCATTTTTGCGCGTGGCGCGTCATTGTCATCCGCTTTTGAACGCTTACGTGGGTTGCCCCTTCCTGCATTGGGAACTGCTTTGGCACATTTTGGTATGGGGGTAACTCTGCTGGGTCTAGCTGCAAGCGTGTGGGGCACAGAAACGATTACAGCCATGCGCGTAAACCAGCCGCAGCAGGTCGGGCCCTATGAGTTGGTAATGCAGCGCATTGCCGGTCGCGAGGGGCAAAATTACAGCGAAGCATTCGCGCAAATCAGCATACGCTCAGGGGGCGTGGAAATTGCCACGGTGGAACCCGCCAAGCGAAATTATCCGGCCCGCAGTATGGGCACGACCAAAGCCGGAATTGCGACACTAAATCTTGGCCAAATTTACGTTAGCATGTCTGATAGCAATAGTGATGGTTCGATAAATATGCGCCTCTACTGGAAGCCGCTGGTAACACTGATCTGGATCGGGTCTATTTTTATGGCACTTGGAGCATCTTTTTCGCTCGCCGATCGCCGCTTTAAACGTACTGTGCAGAGCCGCGTCGGTTCTAAATTTCCCGGCACTCTGCAAAGCGCGGAGTAAAGGCAATGCGTTTTGGAATAAGCATTTTTTTGGTTCTTTTCATGTCAAATGCAGCTGTTGCAGTACAGGTTGATGAAGTCTTGCCAGACGCTAGGTTGGAGGCGCGAGCAAGAAATTTATCATCGGAATTGAGATGTTTGGTTTGTCAAAATCAATCCATCGACGACTCGGATGCGCCACTTGCCAAGGACTTGCGTTTGCTGGTGCGTGAGAGGCTCACGGCCGGTGAAACTGACCAGCAAGTTCAAATGTTTCTTGTGTCCCGCTATGGCGAATTCATACTTTTAAAACCACAGTGGAGTGGCAGGACATATCTACTTTGGCTGTTCCCTCTGCTCTGCCTGAGCATTGCAGGCGTGTTCGCATTTCGTAGTACATCGAAACTTCCCGCGGACACTGATATGAAAAGCCTTACGAGTGAAGAGCAAACGCGCCTGGACAGCCTCATGGAAAACGCTGACCAATAAGCTTACGAAATATTCATGACTGAGCCATGTTCGTGTAATCAGTAGGTCTGCATGTTAGCTCCACTGAAGCGCCACCGCTTCAACTCAGTTCAGGAGCGAGTTCCATGCAAGACAGTTCTAATTTGATCGGCAAGGGTTATAATTTCAAAACGGCAAGATCGTCTTTGCGGCTGGCTCTTTTGGGCTGCGTGGCAATCGTCGCTGTTGGCGGAACATTATTTGACGCAAAGCTTATTCCTACTACAGCAAGTGCCGCAGTTTCTCAGAACGGCGGAGTGAACTCATTTGCCGACGTTGTGGATCAGGTGAAGGGCGCTGTAGTTTCAGTCAAGGTAAACACAGTTGAGGTTGCAGCCACCGAAGACGGCGAGGTTCAGGATATGCCAGAATTTGCCCCCGGCAGCCCTGCAGAACGTTTCCTTAAAAAGTTTGGGGAGCAGAACGGCCAGCCGAAACCGCGCTCCGGGCAGTCTCTTGGATCGGGGTTCTTCATTTCGGCAGACGGTTATATAGTGACAAATAACCACGTGGTGGAACACGGCAAAAACGTTTCTGTCACGACCGAGGATGGCAAGTCCTACGACGCGCAAGTCATCGGTGTTGATGCGAAAACTGATTTGGCCCTGTTAAAGGTGAATTCAGTCAGTGCTTTTCCCTTTGTAAGTTTTTCAGGAAAAGCACCGCGGGTCGGCGACTGGGTGATTGCGGTCGGCAATCCGTTTGGTTTGGGCGGTACGGTCACGGCCGGCATAGTCTCTGCGCGCGGGCGTGATATCGGCTCCGGCCCGTATGATGACTTTTTGCAGATTGACGCGCCGGTAAACCGAGGCAATTCAGGTGGACCAACTTTCAACGTTGACGGTAATGTTGTCGGTGTTAACACGGCCATCTATTCACCTTCAGGCGGCAGCGTCGGCATCGGATTTGCTATTCCGGCGGAAACTGTAAGGTCAGTGGTAGCTGCGCTTAAGGATAAGGGTACCGTAGCGCGGTCTTGGATAGGTGTACAAATTCAGCCGGTCAGTGCGGATATTGCCGACAGTTTAAGCTTGAAATCGACGAAAGGCGCTTTGATCGCTGAGCCGCAAAAAGGCAGTCCCGCTGCAGAAGCCGGTCTCAAATCCGGCGATGTCATCACTGCTGTAAACGGAGAACTGATTGAAGGCCCGCGTGAGTTGGCGCGTAAAATCTCAAGCCTTTCACCTGACCATTCGGTGGACGTAACGATCCAACGTGACGGGCAAGAAAGAGTTTTGCCTGTTAAATTAGCTATGATGCCGGTAGACCCTAAAGAGGCGGGCTTATCCAACCCGGAAAAAGCACGGACTTCCCTTGCTGCTTTAGGCTTGAGTTTGGCTCCTGTGAACGCCGTACAAGGCGCGGGTAAAGAAGGGGTCCTTGTGGCTTCTGTGGATGATTCTGGCCTCGCGGCTCAAAAAGGTCTACGGGCCGGGGACATTATATTGGAAGCTGCAGGGCAGGCTGTCACCAAGCCTTCGGAAGTTGTCTCAGCTTTTGACGCAGCTAAAAAGGACGGCAGGAAAGCTGTATTACTGCGGATAAAATCCGGCGACGGGTCGCGGTTCGTGGCCTTGGCAACGCGGGCGAATTCCTAAAAATGTTTCAGGCAGGCTCCAAATGAGCCTGCATTTTGCTACATTACGGGTTATGAAGAAAGCATGCGAATTTTAGTCATTGAAGACGACTTTGAAGCGGCCAAGTATCTTGTAAAAGCTTTGGTAGAGAGCGGCCACGTTGTCGACCATGTGTCGAACGGCTTGGACGGTTATGCTCTGGCGCAGGACGGCAAATATGACGTGTTAATAGTTGATCGCATGCTTCCAAAAATGGATGGCTTGACGCTGATTGGCGGCTTGCGCGAGCAGGGGGTTCAAACGCCGGTTTTGATTTTGTCGGCCCTGGGGCAAGTGGATGACCGCGTCAAGGGTCTGCGTGCAGGCGGGGACGACTACCTTTCCAAACCATATGCTTTTTCGGAATTGTTGGCACGCGTCGAAGTATTGATGCGTCGAAGGGGCGCGACGACAAGCGAAGAAACAGCTTACAAGGTGGGCAGCCTTGAAATTGACCGCTTGTCACACAAGGTGGTGCGAGCCGGAACCGAGATTGATTTGCAGCCTCGGGAGTACCGACTTTTAGAATATCTCATGAAAAATGCGGGTCAGGTGGTGACCCGAACCATGCTGCTGGAACACGTTTGGGATTATCATTTTGATCCTCAAACCAATGTTATTGATGTTCACATTTCGAGACTTCGTTCAAAAATAGACAAAGGTTTTGATCCACAGCTTTTGCATACGGTGCGCGGCGCGGGGTATATGATCCGTGACGGCGCTTAGCAAACTGCTCAAAACAACGGCGTTTAAATTAGCCCTCGGATTTTTCGTGATGTTTGCTATCGGCTCCGTGCTGATTATTGGCTTCATTGGCCGCAATGTTCGGCAAGTCCTTGAAGAAGAGAATGATCAAATTATCCTCTCGGAAATTAACGGACTATCGGAACAATACAGCACCGGCGGGCTAGAGCGTTTGGTTCGCATTGTCGAGAGGCGATCTATTCGTCCTGGCGCTTTGCTATATCTGGTAACCACCAACGCCGGTGAAAAGCTCGCTGGCAACGTAGCGACATTGCCGGACGGGGTCCTAAATCATCAAGGTCTCGTGGAGACCCCCTATCAACGTAATGACGAAAATGAAGCAAGGCATCCAGCTCTGGCGCGCATTCTGTCTGTTCCAGGTGGCTTTCGCTTGCTCGTGGGCCGTGATCTCGAAGAACGCGGAAGGTTAGCCCATATCCTAAATCGTGCGCTGTTTACTTGGCTTGGACTGCTTGCTGCCATCGGAACTTTAGGCGGCCTTTTTGTTGCGCGGCGCGTGCTTGTTCGCGTGGATTCAATCAATGCAAAAGCTCTCACTATTATGAACGGTGACCTGGATGGGCGTTTGCCGGTAACGGGCACTGGAGACGAGTTGGATCGTCTGGCGCAAAGCCTGAATACGATGCTGGACAGAATTGGCGACTTGCTCAAAGGACTTCGCGAAGTTTCAGACAATATAGCGCATGATCTACGAACACCCTTGACTAGATTGCGAAACCGCGCGGAAGACGCTTTGCGTGGATCGAAAACAGACGAAGAAAAGCACGCCGCTCTTGAAAAAGTTATAGAAGAATCTGACGGGCTTATTCGTGTTTTCAATGCACTTTTGCTCATAGCGCGCGCTGAAGCAGGGGACAGCCACCAAACATCTGCCGAGTTTGACTTGTCCGCCGTGGCTCGCGATGTTGTGGAACTCTATGAGCCCACGGCGGAGGAGGCCGGGCAGCACTTAAAAATTGATGTGCCTGTGAATTGTCCCGCTTTTGGAAATAGGGAGTTGATATCTCAGGCTCTGGCCAATTTAATAGACAACGGCTTGAAATATGGCGGTAAAACAGTTGTGGTAAACGTTGTAAGGTCAGAAACCGATTTCGAATTGTTGGTAGCAGACTCTGGTATGGGAATTCCGGAGCAAGACCGCGAACGAGCAATAGACCGATTTGTGCGGCTCGATGCGTCCCGCTCAAGACCTGGCTTTGGGCTTGGGCTGTCGCTATGCAATGCAGTAGCGCACCTCCATCATGGAAGCTTACGCTTGGAAAATAACAATCCCGGTCTCAAAGTGGTCTTGCGGTGGCCAATTCTCGGCGCAGCGGTGCGGCCCGCCCTATTACTTCCGGCAGCTGAATGAGTCCGGCATCCGGCCTTCATCTCTGTCTGCAAGTGCGGATCGTCTGCCTTCCTAAAATCGCCCATCCAAAAATTGCTACTTCCCGCGTAAGCGAATTCCTGAAAATTACCGACCCTGCGAACGAACATTGCAACTTGCCGCAACCGGCGTTGAAGTTGCTTCACGCTCTTGCAGATCACTCACCCTATCTCTGGCGTTTGTGCACCGCCGACCCGGCAGGAGTGTTGACCTTGTTCCGCGCCGCACCAGAGGCCTCACTTGAATCGTTGCTTCAGTCAATGAGCACGTTTTGGCAAGAAGCTCAAACCGACGCCGAAATAATGAGATTATTGCGCAGAGCCAAGCACAGATCGGCGTTACTGATTGCCTTGGTCGACTTGGGCGGCGTTTGGAATGTTGATGTTGTGACATCAGCCCTTACGGACTTTGCCGATGCCGCAGTTTCCAGTGCTCTAAATTATAGCCTCAAGCGGGCAGCGCTACTTGGCCACCTGAGTCTTGATTTGGCAAACCCCTCGGCCACCTGCGGCTTGGTAGTCTTAGCGCTGGGCAAACATGGTGCTTGCGAACTGAATTATTCAAGCGATGTTGATCTAGTGGTGTTTTATGATCCGCTTTCTGCTTCAGTCCTCAAAGAGCCCGCCGTTACCTATGTGAAAATTGCGCAGTCATTGGCAAGGCTGTTGCAAGAACGCACAGCGGACGGATATGTTTTGCGTGTGGACTACAGACTGCGTCCGGACCCCGGTTCGACAAATGTCGCGGTCGGGTTACCCTCGGCGTTCAACTATTATGAGATGCTTGGCCAGAATTGGGAACGCGCTGCTTTCATAAAGGCACGCTCCATTGCAGGGGAAGTTGCCCTTGGTGCAGCTTTTCTGGAGCAGCTCACGCCTTTCATTTGGCGAAAATATTTTGACTATGCAGCTATCGCTGATATTCATGCCATGAAGCGACAAATACATATTGTTCGCGGTCACTCCGAAATTGCCGTCGCAGGCCACGACATCAAACTAGGCCGCGGCGGAATTCGCGAGGTCGAGTTTTTTGTTCAAACTCAACAGCTAATCTATGGTGGCAGGCGTCCAGCTTTACGCGGCCGTAAAACGCTTGCCATGCTGGAAGAATTACGTGCGGGTAACTGGATTACGGTGGAAGCGGCTAAGGAACTTGCGGTCGCCTACCGATTTTTGCGAACGCTGGAGCATCGGTTGCAGATGATTTCAGACGAGCAAACGCAGCGTCTACCGGCTGACATTGAATCCTTAAAAAACTTCGCTCGTTTTTGCGGTTATGCTTCTGCAGCTACTTTTTCCAAGGCTTTGTTGCATCAACTTTCTCGAGTACAGCATCATTATGCTCGTCTTTTCGAACATGCTCCCAGTTTAGGATCCGCTAAAGGGAGTTTGGTTTTTACCGGATCCGCGAACGATCCAGCGACACTCGACACGCTTTTGCGTCTTGGTTTTGTAGATGTAAAAGTTACAGCTGAGACGATCCGTGGCTGGCACTTCGGGCGCCGGAAGGCGGTACAATCCGCCCGTAGCAGAGAGGTTCTGACGGAACTAACTCCGGCACTACTGACTTCGTTCGGAGCCTCGCCAGACCCGGATGCCGCCTTGGCGGCCTTTGATCAAGCGCTTAGCCGGATGTCAGGTGCGGTCGAGCTGTTCTCAATTTTAAAATCAAATGAAAAGGTCCTGTCACTATTTGCCGATATTCTCGGAAGCGCTCCGCGTCTTGCTCAAATGGTCGCCAACTTTCCGCATGTTCTTGATGCAGCTATCGACTCAGATTCAACGCAGTTTATAAACAATGGAACTGCTGCGCGCATCGAGTCAGCGCTTGCCTCTGCGCCGACGATGGAGGAATTTCTCGACCGGGCCCGGTCTGCGGTCATGGAGGAGGGCTTTCTTATTGGTCTTCATTTTCTCGCAGGAAACTTGGATGCCAGAAGAACAGGGCAGGAGTTCTCTGATCTTGCAAGCTCGGTTCTTGTAGCCACGTTAGAACGGGTGAAATTGGAGTTTCAACGTGAGCATGGGCAGGTGCCGGGTGGACAGTGTGCGGTAATCGCATTTGGCAAACTGGGTTCGCGTGAAATGACGGCGGCATCGGATCTGGATCTCGTCTTGTTATATGATTTCAACGACGAGAGGCCTGACTCGGACGGTGCGCGGCCGCTACACGCCTCGGTGTATTATACTCGGCTCACACAGCGGTTGGTTTCAGCACTCACGGTCCAGACGCGCCGTGGCTCACTATATGACGTTGATATGCGGTTGCGACCTTCTGGAAAAAAAGGACCGCTCGCGACAAAATTTAAAAGTTTTGTCGACTATCAAAGGTCTGAAGCTGAAACGTGGGAGCATATGTCACTGACGCGTGCCCGCGTGGTTGCCGGGGACAGCGATTTAAAGAAGTTGGCCCAAGATGCAATCGCCTCTATCTTGAGCTTGCTGAGAGATCAGACAAGCTTACGTAAAGACGTGAGTGATATGCGCGTGCTGATCACCAAAGAAAAAGGTCAGGGAGGTGAGTTCAATTTGAAACTTGCAAGCGGCGGCCTCATGGATATTGAATTTATTGCACAATATTTGGTTCTCGGTGGCGCTGCTGAAAATCAAGCGTTACTTGTTCAGGCAACGGAAGACATTTTGCTTGCGGCTGAGGCTTGCGGCTTATTACTTCCTCATCACGCAGACATTCTATTGCAGGCACTCAGACTCTTTACATCGGTAAGCCAGATGTTGCGCATCACTATTTTGGGTCAATTTGAGCCTAAGGCGGCGGGTAGAGGGGTGTTAAAACGTATCGCTCAAGCGGCCTCCCTTCCGGATTTTAAAACTTTGGATAGGTGCCTTACCGACACCAAAAATGCGGTACGGAAAATTTTTATTGAACTTTTATAAATGACTCGCAAAAGATCAAAACGTGAACTATTCTCGAAAAATATAAAGGAGCGAGTTGTGATCAGGTCTATTTATTTGATAATCTTTGCCGCCTTTTGCGTTCCGACAACACCGTCTTTCTCGCAGACCGCGCTGCCTAAATCAGGAATCACGCTTGACCGCATCATGAAAAGTGGAGCCAAGCAATTTGACAAACTTGATTTGAATCATGATGGCATCGTTGATGAAGTAGAGTGGGCTGCTCACGTTGAAGAAATGGTGGCTAAACTTCGAAATTCGCAGGCTAAACGTTGGGAAGAGATGGATGCCAATAAACTTAAGAAAATCTCGAAACAGGATTTTCTTTCGTCACGTGCAAAATGGTTCTCGGACGTAGACAGTGATGGAGCTGGCACAATAGATGGGGAAAAGATCAGACGATACAACTATTTAAAATCGAAAGTTCAGCCGAACTAAATGGTAATTTAGGCCGCCGCCGCTTTTGAAGTTGTCCGCAGTTGAAGCTCGTCCCTTTTGCAAACGGGTTCAACAGAATGCTCCAATGAGCAATTTGGAATGATTAGCTTAATTCTTGTTCCGTGGCGCAACTGGGATTCTATCTCGATAGATCCACCGTGCAGCTCTATGAATGACTTTGCGATGGCCAAGCCCAATCCTGACCCTTTCATTCCATTATCGAGCTGAGCGTCACCTTGTTCAAAAGGTTTGCCCAATTGTTTTAGTGACTGCTGGGAAATACCTATTCCGTTATCTTCAACAGTAATTGACAGAGTTCCGCTTGTTACTGTGGCCATAACCATTACAGAGCCGCCATCAGGGGTAAACTTGACTGCGTTTTGAATTAAGGGAGAAAGCGCATTTTCGATAGCGGTGCTGTCAGCATTAAGTTTGGCAATATGATTTGTAGTGAATGATAAATTTATTGTCTTTGCCGCAGCACCATGCTGAAACTGTTGTGTTAACCGCGCAAATAGCGGCTTCAGTTCTATGGGGCGTCGTTCAATTGAAACATCGCCCGACTCTAGCCTCGACATTTCCAGCACGTCTGAAATCACACTCAACAGATAGCTTCCACTGGAGTTAATGCTCTTCGTGTAATCAACATATTTATCGTGACCAAGTGGACCAAATGTCTCATGGTTCATCATTTCTGAAAACCCGATAATTGCATTTAGCGGTGTTCTCAGCTCATGGCTCATGTTTGCTAAAAAACGCGCCTTTGTTGTATTTGCTGCTTCCGCATGCGCTTTTTGTTCTAGATATCGCTCTGCAAGTTCGGCCAGTTGTTGTGCCTGTTTTTCCAAAGTTTGACGCGATCGCCGCAAATCGGTCACCGTGCCTAAAAGGCGGGTCTCGGACTGAGTGAGTTGCTCTTCGTGATCTTTTAATTTTGTAATGTCAGTGCCAACTGAAACATATCCACCATCCCGGGTGCGCCTTTCGTTGATTTGTAACCACCGCCCGTCGTTGAGTTGAGCTTCGTATGTGCGGGCTGATTTGGTTTTTTTGGTTTCAAAATTTATCGGGTTTTGTGCGGTTGGAGGTATGCCAAGCGCCATAAATTCTTCATATTTTAATCCAAGGCATTGCTGATCTTGGGGGATTTGGTGCAGGTGTCTAAATTTAGCGTTGCACATGGCCAGGCAATTGTCGGCGTCCCATAGCACAAATGCTTCGGAAATTGTATCGATAGCGTCACGTAGGCGGATGTCAGCAATCTGAGACGACTCTCGATGATTTTTTTCTTCAGTGATGTCCATAGCGATACCGACAACGTGCTGGTGGTTTGAAGCGCTATTTCTTACAACTTCAGCGCGCATCCGTAGCCAGACCCAATGTCCAGAAAGGTTTCTCATGCGAAAGATGTGGTCAATCGTCTGTTTCGAGTCTTCCGCAATTGCCAAAGCAATATTTGTTAGGTTGACGTCGCCAGGGTGCATTATATCTCTTAATTCACCAATACTGAGGGATTCCTCTCGAGGGTTCAGCCCAAGTATTTCGAACATGGACTGGGACCAATATATTTGGCCTCGGGCTATGTCCCAGTCCCAAAGCCCACACTTTCCACGGTTTAAGGCGGTGTCAATCCTGCTTCTTATTGCGTCGCAGACTAATTCTGCCTCGCGCGCTTTGCTCGACTGCCAAAAATATGCTGCGGCGATGATGCCAAGCAGTGCAGCGACGGAGAGTAAAAGTAGCCCTTGCTTGACTGCGCTTTGCCACCAGCCTTCAAGAAGATTTTCCAGAGGCGCAATAACTATGAGCTGAACTGGCCGATCGTTGATGTTTCTAACTCCAACCAAAGCGCGAGTACCATTTGTGAGTATGACGTTCATAACGCCAGCCTTTTCGGCAAATGTTGTAACTGCTTGCTCTGCACCAATCATTTGTCCAATGTCAGTCACATTTGAGGAGGTAAACTCTCGCCGAGCCAATATATGTCCGTTTTGATCGATTAAATAGAAATGCCTGGACTGAAAAAGGCTTTGGTCAGGAATTAATGTTGGGAATTGGGCCACTAAGCTATCAATCCGGGGCACCGATGTGGCATGCGCTACGCGAGTGGAGAGCAACAGCAGGTTCAGATCAATTTCCTGGCGTGCAGTAGATAGAATTCGATCCCTGTCTGACAGGGCTTGCACCGCCGCAGACAGCCCGAGTGTTGTAAGAAATATAGCGATTAATATAGGAACAAACCGTGCGAGCCACGGTTCTACTTTCAGCAAAAAATTGCCTGCCGGTTTTGTCCAGGGCTGATTTGTAATGGCAGCGGTGTCGGGTTGATGTCGCAAAAAATCTTTCTTTGTCTCGTACGACTGAGCAAAGTCATTGCGAGAATCAATTTTGGCTGCGCTTGCACGCGCCATTGGCGTCTCCGATCAAGTTGTTTGACAGGAGCCCGTGCCGCGCGCTCCGAATCATTTCTATCTGAATCCGACGTTGGGCGTTTGTCTAGAGTCTAATGAATCGAAAATTAAATAAATCTTAATAATACGCTCATAGCGGGTGGTGGTATTCAGAAAGCACTTTATCCGAGTCACGCCTATCGCTATTTGCCGGATGTTCAGATAAGTGCTCGAGAAACGATATCTAGAACATCTGACGATAACGCAGGCTCACCGGCAAGTGCTTCAAGAGCCAAGCGAGCTTCCGACTGTCTTTTTGGTTCGAAGCACCTCCAAGATCGGAATGACGTTAAAAGGCGCGAAGCGACTTGCGGATTTTTAACGTCGAGCAAACGAACTGCATCTGTTAAGAAGCGGTAACCTTGGCCGTCCGCGCGATTAAATTGGGTCGGATTGTTCATTGCAAACGTACCAATCAGTGCACGAACCCTGTTTGGATTGCTGAATGAAAAGGCCGGATGCTGTGTGAGCAGCTTAACGCGCTCAAGTGTAGAAGTCTCACCGATCACTGCCTGAGCGGCAAACCATTTATCAATAACGAGGTGTTCATGTTGATAAGAATGGTAAAATGCTTCGAAAATCTGTTCGCGGTCGTCTCCTGGTCGTGTTGAAAGTGCTGACAAAGCAGCCATTTTATCCGTCATGTTATCCGCATTTCCAAACTGTTCCCGCGCGGCCAACAAACCGTCTGAATGTCCGTAGGCGACCAAATAGTCCAGTAGAACGGCTTTTAACGCTCGTTTGCCGGCACTTCGCGCGTCCGGGCTAAACCTGGCCGGTGAGTGGAGACGACGAATGAGTCGTAAAGCCTTTGCGTGGATTCGCGATCCAATAGAATACCGGAGACGTTCCCGCGCGACTCTCACAGCCAAAGGATCAACATTATGTGCAATTTCCCTCGCGATATCGGCTTCACTTGGAAGTGCGAGCATTAACGCGGCAAACGCCGGATCGTTTTCTGCTTCATCGAGCATACGATCAAATGATGCCGCAAGGGCTTCATTTGCAACCGACGTGACATCTAAAACATCACTGATTATCGTCTTTGAGGCTAAGCTTTGCAGAGATTGCCATCGATTGAACGGATCAGTGTCGTGTTGCGCCAAGTGCAGGAGGTCAGCATCTGACTGATTAAACCTTACCGTTACCGGTGCCGAAAAACCGCGAAATATTGATACGACCGGGCGTTCGGTGATACTCTTAAAAACCACAGTTTGCATTTGTTCGGTAAGCTCGATGATAGGATCCAAGTCTGGATCTGAAGACCTGCCTACGCCATTTTGGACGCCCAATAACCCTTGGTGACCTACAAAGCCGAGACGCACCGGGATTACGAAGGGAAGCTTTGATGTTTGTTTTGGGGTCGGTGCGGTCTTTTGTTGCAGCGAAAGCGAAAAGGTGTGAGAGTCCTGATCGAATAGGGTTGTAACTGTAACTTCCGGTGTTCCCGCCTGACTATACCAACGCATAAACTGGTCTAGGTTACGCCCTGTCACTTTCGCAAAACAGTCTATGAATTCCTCTATAGTTGCTGCCGTGCCATCGTGTTTTTCAAAATAAAGGTCAATGCCTGACCGAAATGCCGAGTCACCAATCAGTGTCTTCAACATCCGCACAATTTCGGCTCCCTTTTCGTAGATGGTCGAAGTATAAAAATTATTGATTTCCATGTAGGTTTCAGGGCGTACACAATGGGACAGAGGCCCGGCGTCTTCCACAAATTGAACACTGCGAAGGTTCTTGACATCTTGAATCCGCTTTACGGCGCGGGATCGTTCGTCTGACGAAAATTCTTGATCACGGAAAACGGTCAATCCTTCTTTGAGGCAAAGCTGGAACCAATCTCTGCAGGTTACTCTATTTCCTGTCCAATTGTGGAAATACTCATGCGCAATAACGGCCTCAATGTGCGCGTAATCAATGTCGGTCGCCGTACTAGGTTGGGCAAGAACGTATTTATCATTGAAAATATTGAGGCCTTTATTTTCCATGGCACCCATGTTGAAATCTGAAACTGCCACGATGTTAAATACGTCGAGATCGTATTCACGGCCAAAGGCTTGTTCGTCCCATAACATCGAACGTTTTAGCGAATCCATGGCGTAAAGCGCTCTGCTTTCATTGCCTGGCTCTACATAGATACCCAAGTACACCTTGCGGCCGGAACAAGTTGTGAAATGATCATGGATCGACCCCAGATTTCCGCCCACCAGCGCAAAGAGGTAACACGGCTTTCTGTGCGGATCATGCCAGACAACGAAATGCCGACCATTTGGCAAATCACCTTGCTCTTCAAGATTGCCGTTTCCAAGCAATATTGGAAAGGAGGCTTTGTCCGCTTCTATCCGCGTTGTGTAGACAGACATGACATCTGGCCTGTCCAAAAAGTAAGTTATTCGACGAAATCCTTCTGCCTCACATTGGGTGCAAAACACAGATCCCGAGCGAAAGAGACCCATGAGTCGAGTGTTTTCTAGGGGGTTTATAACGGTTGTGATTTTTAGTCGGAAGGTGCCCTCTGGAGGGCTTGTAAGCACAAAGGAATTCGGTGTCGCTGTTGCGGGGTCAAGTTTAACGTAGTCCGCATATGCCGAAACCAATAAAAGGCCGTCCCCATCTAAACGCAAAGGAGCACCTGCCACTCCTCTGGGGTTTGGGGCAATTTGCAAGGTTGCAACCACCGTTGTGGCTGTGTCGTGCAAACTGAAATCGAGATGCACATCCATGATATTATAGTCAGCAGGGCGGTATTCATTCAAGAAAACTGGCTGAGTGTGTTCGGCGTTCATGGACTTCCATTCTCATCAAAAACTTAGTTCTAAGCGCGCAAACTCTCCAAATCCAGTGAGATAGTCGCCGCCTGATCATCAGCAATGCTCGCGTGGTTTTTAAGTTCAATTGGCCCAAGGCTGTGCTTAAGTTGAAGTCGGTCAAGTTCAATTCTGCGTTGAAGTTCGTTTTGAGCCGAGGAGACGCTCGAACTACGTGCGGATATCCAAACAGAAGCTTTCTGCGCAGAATTAAACTTAATACCGGCATTTGCTAATCGGAGGTACCAATCCCAATCCCAATAATAGGCCAGCCTCTCATCAAACCCTCCAATAATGTTATGGAATTCCTTAGGATATGCGATGCCTGACCACAATAAAGTATTGTTCTGTTTCAGAGCCGCAGAACTTGCTGAGGCAAGAAAAGGCGACGTTGAAACATGTGAGCCAATGTCTGTCTCATGTTTAATCCAGCCAGAACTGAAGGCCAAACAAGGTTCCCCGGAAAGAATTTTATCGAAATTTTCGAGGTGCCAAGGTTCCCACCAGTCATCATCATCTAACCAAGCTAGAAATTCGCCTTTGGCGAGGGAAATCGCCATTGCGCGTGCGGCGACTTGACCGGCTGACCCGCTCGAAAGCGCTATAATTTTGTCACTCTCGTGAAGCCTTGCCACCTTAAAGCCTGAGCCGTCGCCGTCATCAATGACGATCAGCTCGTAGTTTTGGTTTGTCTGCGCCAGTGCAGACTTTAGCGCCCGGTTCAAAAGCTCAGTCCGATTTTTAGTCGGAATTATTATACTGAATTTCATAGATATCCTACTTGTTTTGAACACAAAATATCTATGGTGTTTCCGCCAAAATGCGAGACGTAAAAGGAAAATTAGTAACGGAGCCGTGTTGCTGGTTCAAAAAAGGTTGACAGCCGTGTTACACACGTGCGGCTCGAAAAGGCTCGGCATGGCCCACAATGCGTTTGATGTGAGGTATTTTTGCACGCGCAACCCTGTCTATTTGATCTACGGCAATATGAACGGCTTCAACGCTAAGATGCGCCGGAGCTCTGCAGTGATAGTTTACAACGATACCTGTGTCGCTGCGGCGAGCACGAACAGAATGAATATCGACGATTGTGTCTGTTTTCACACCGGCGTCGAACAAAACTTCGATTATTTCATTCAATATTGAAGACTCAACGTTCTTTCCTTCTAACTCCACAACTTCGAGCGGCTCTAAGTGAGTTTCAACTTCAACCTCCTCGCCAAGTTCTGCTTTGATTGCAAGCTCAAGTCTGCTGGCG
The DNA here is from genome assembly GCA_043742625.1 of Methylovirgula sp. GTDB lineage: Bacteria > Pseudomonadota > Alphaproteobacteria > Rhizobiales > Beijerinckiaceae > JANXSV01. Next base: position 29,202 of record JAYTYD010000014.1, read on the forward strand.
CGTTCGTGCGCCGAGGCAAGGCTCATACGCCGATCAACTTCAACGTCCATGGAAATCGAAGTTTTTTCTCCGACTTTATGTACAGTGATATGGTGAACAGGAAGGCGCTGAAGTGCGGAAATCAACAAAGTCCGCTCGAGAATAGTCTCCGAATCCAACACCCGCGGATTTGCGGTTATGGTCAACCGACCATTTGGAAATTTATCCATTAGAGCGGCTTCAACCTGTGCTTTTACAGCTGCTACACGTTCGAGCGGCATAGTCCTTGGCACTGCGATACCAATGTCGCCAATGAATTCGCTGCCCGCAAGACGAAGTTTAACGGTCTCGACATCGACTACGCCGGAAACAGTTTGAACTAATTTTTTTATTTGATCAGCCAAGCCGGCGGGAGCAGTATCCACGAGCGTATCGATGGTTCGCCTTCCCAAGCGGTATCCAGCAAAACCGATAAATAAAGCAACCCCAATTGCAGCGAGCGCGTCACCTTGTTCAAAACCGTAAGCACTTGCTGAAAGGCCTAAGAGAACCAATCCTGAAGAAACCAAATCACTTGAAAAATGCAACGCGTCAGCTGCTAAAGCGTCACTGCGCGTCTCGCGCGCAATTTTTGCCAGACTTCTCCAGCGTACCAAATCAACGGCCATTGAAAGGAGCAAAACGGCGAAAGCCAGCAGGTTCGGCTTGATGATTTCAGTACCGTGAAGCAACTTATATATTGCGATCACAACAACAACCACGGCCAAAACCAATAAAAGCCCGGTTTCACCAAGCGCTGCGACTGCCTCAATTTTCCCATGTCCGTATGGATGCTCATCATCGGCAGGCTTTGATGCTTCTTTGACAGCAAAGTATGTTAGAGTGGTAGATCCTGTATCTAGCAACCCGTGGCCCGCTTCAGACAAAAGACCCAGTGAGCCCGAGAGCAATCCCGCGATGAGCTTGGCAACGGTTAATCCCGCACTTGCGAAAATTGAAGCTAGTGCGGCACGCTCTTTGCGTACATTGTCATCATCCATTAAACCAGTCCTTGACCGAGGCGGTCGGTATACCATTTACAGATCACAAAGGAGATACTCCATGCGCTTTTTGCACACTATGGTCCGGGTAACAAATATAGAGGAAAGCCTCAATTTTTATTGCAATCTGTTGGGCCTAATCGAGGTAAAGCGGAACGAGTTTGAAAAGGGCCGTTTTACATTGATTTTCTTGAGTGCTCCCGAAGATTACAACCAAGCCCGAATCACTCAATCACCTCTCATTGAACTCACTTATAATTGGGACTCTGAAGCCTATTCTGAAGGACGAATCTTTGGTCACTTGGCCTACGTGGTGAAGGACATCTATTCGCTCTGCGCGCGCCTGCAAAAAGGTGGCGTAGTAATAAGTCGGCCTCCAAGAGATGGGCACATGGCTTTTGTCCGCTCTCCTGACAATGTCTCGATAGAGCTTTTACAGGAAGGTAGCCCTTTGGCACCTCAAGAGCCATGGTCGACAATGCCCAACACCGGAGCGTGGTGACATCGTAATGTAAATTAGGGCGGGCCATAGCTCGCTTTAAAAACAGATCTGAATTTTCATCGCTCTTGTTCTATCATTTGCCAAATCAAACCCCCGAACAGCTTGCTTCAACGGTACGGTCTCTGTGAGGAGGGGGCGAACGTTAATCAAGTTCTCACATATAAAACTGACTGCCGTTGCAAATTCTTCGTGGAAGCGAAACGTGCCTCGTAGATCCAATTCTTTAGCTACAATTGTATTCATCGTGAAGGTAAATTCGCCGCCCAAACCAACTTGCACCACAACTCCTCTTGGCCGCACACAAAGAATCGCGCTGTTGAAAGCGCTATTGTTGCCTGAGGCTTCAAACAGCACATCAAAACAGCCCTTGTTTAATTCAAAAGTCTGTAATTGCTCCGGCGATTTAGAAGTATTGATCGTAGCGTCCGCGCCAATCTTTCTGGCGATAGCAAGTGTTTGGTCGACAATATCTGTCACAATAATTTGAGCGGCTCCGGCGCGTCTCGCAGCCAGCACACACAAGCAGCCGATCGGGCCGGCACCCGTGATTAACACCCGCTTTCCGATCAGATCGCCCGCCCGCCGAATTGCATGTAAACAGACGGCCAGCGGCTCCGCAAATGCAAGCTCGCTCAAGGAGATATCCTCTCCGACCGGGATCGCTTGACTCGCCTCGCAAACCAACTCACTTCGAAACGCACCCTGTACATGTGGAAAACGCATGGCGGACCCATAAAACATCATGTCACTGCAATGGTTCTGTTTGCCCTCCAGGCAATAGACGCAGGCATTGCAGGGACGGCTTGGATTGACAGCCACCTTTTGCCCAATGCGTAATCCAGTTAC
>JAYTYD010000015.1:0-3744 GCA_043742625.1 Methylovirgula sp.
GGCGTGCCTTGGTGCATTGTCTGGCCATACCGGACATGAGCCGGTGCCCAAATTACAGGAGACCAAAATGAAAACCTCAAACATCACCAACATCGCCGCCAGCCTCATTTGCGGCATTTCTCTCGGCGTTGCCACTGCCAATTTTGCACAAGCCCAGACCTTGCGCGGACCTGTTGGCGCCGGACCATCAACCCCGAGCACAAATCCCGGCAACCCCCGTGGCTCGAACGGCGTCGAAAATATGATGCAAGGCTGCGGGCGCGACACATCTTACCGCATGTGCCCGACCCGATTTTACAGAGTGGCGGAGGCAAAAACCGCCTGCACCCAAAATGTTTGGGAGGATGGAAAGTTCGGCTTCATCATGGAGCGACGCTATATGTGCAGCCACAGCCAATTGACCGTTGTTTCGCAGCACTGAAGTAACAACCGTCCACACATTCGCAGGGACGATCAAGCCGCCCCTGTTCATTTTATGTTCAAGAGAATACGCTCAAACTATGTTCAGCGCTTTGCTTACATCCTTTGCGCGTCTCAAAACATGGAGTTCGTGATGATTGCGAAAATCAGGACGTTTCTTACCCGTGGCCTCTTGGCGTTTTGTCTCGCCTCCGGCTTTACAGCACAAACCATCGAGCCTACTGCGGCAGCGCCTATTGCAGGCATGACAAGCGCGCCAGAAGCTGCCTTGGCCAATCCGGTTCAGCAAGCCTATTACTACCGCTATTACCGCGTGCACCACCGCCGCCACTTCCGGCATGTATATTTCTATGCACCGCGGCGGCACTATCGGACGGTTTATCGCTATCGGCCGATCTATCGCGCGTCTTGCCGCCGTTACGTCGGCTGGCACCAATCCCGTTACGGCATGGTTTTCGGCACCTATCGACGCTGCTACCGCTGATCCGAACCCTGAACAGCTGATGAACCTGCCGGTCAGGCTATGTTCAGTGAAGCCGACGTATTGTGTGGGGGTGAAAGACAACAACCTCAGGAGTTTGCAATGCTTCGCAAATTGACACTTGCTTTAACGGCAGCCGCTGCGCTTGCAGGCGCTGCCGTAGTTACAACCACACCCGCAGCAGCCGATCCATGGGGCTATCACCATGGCTGGCACGGCGGCGGCTGGCAGGGCGGCGGTTTTGGTATCGGGTTTGGTTTTGCACCACAGCTCTATGGCCCGGCACCGGTTTATTATGATGAAGCGCCTCGATGCTATTTGAGACGCCATTGGGAACGCGGCTATTACGGATGGCACCGCGTGGTGCGGCGGGTGTGTTACTAAATCACCGCTTCGCCGACCGAAGGTGATTTTCGGCTCAGGTTTTATCGAAATGAATTGAAGCGCGTCCGCGCAAAATTGCTTCCGCCTGAGCCGAATACCCTGCGTCATCGTGCATGATAAGCCCCGGCAAAATAGCGGGGGGAGCGCGGCTGCCTTTGATGGCGCGCACAAGAAGGCGGCTTGCCGGCTCCTCGCACCTTGAATAGACCGGGATTATTTGCACTTCTCCAAAACGGGAGCCGGTCGCTTTTAGTATCTGCGCGAGCGCTGAGCCCAAATGCACCATATACAAAACACCTTTGGGCACTAGAAGAGCGGCGCAGGCACGCAACCAATCGTCGAGCGAAGCCTCCATGGCGTAGGCCCCCGACTTAAGCGGCTCGGGCGAGGCGCGAACCGTACTCGCCTTATAAAACGGCGGGTTGGTGAGGATGATGTCGGCCATACGGTCATGCAGTCCGGCGGCCCGGCGGGATTTTGCATCGAGAATATCGGCCTTGGTTACATCGGCCCGCCCTTGCAACCCGTTCAGCGCTATATTGCGAAGTGCGAACTGTGCCTGCCCCGCATCGCGTTCAACCAAGTGTACCTCGATCGCGCGCGCGCGCACAGCTGCCGCCAGACCCACCGCGCCCACGCCCGCACCAATATCCAAAACCACGCCTCGGGCCGTTTGCGGCAAACAAGCGCCAAGCAAAACCGCATCTGTTCCGGCGCGGTGGCCTTTGCGCGGCTGTTGCAAGCGCACTTGCCCGCCCAAAATATATGACTCGGAAGAAAGCCCGGAGTCTTTTTCAGGTGAGGACATTTTCCAGCCCCGCCTCACGCAACATCAACCGCGCTTCATCCAGTTCATCTTCGGCGACCATAATCCGGCGCGGCAAGAATCCGAGTGATCCTTCTGCGGCGCTGGTAAACTGATCCGCAACGAAATAGGTGAGCTGTTCGGATTTGAGCATCGCCTCGATGGCCGAAATCAAAACCAGATCATTGGTGCGCAGCAATTCTTTCATGAAAATTTCTTCTTCGACAGTTTTGGTTGCGGCAATGCAGCTTATTGCAGCCTATGGGCAAACGTGCAAATGGTGAGATTGGTTATATTTTTTAGAGGTCATCGATCTTGACTGTTGTTATTCTCGCTCAGGAAAAATCGAAAAACACCGAGCTTGCCGCATTGGGTGCATTGGTCAAGGCCGATATGGCGCGGGTCAATGCGACGATTTTAACACTTACCGGCTCCGAAGTGACCATGATTCCAGAGGTTGCCAATCATCTGATTTCGTCGGGCGGCAAGCGCTTGCGCCCCATGCTGACCTTGGCGACCGCCGGACTCAGCGGCTATCGCGGTGATGGCCACGTCAAGTTGGCGGCTTCGGTTGAATTTATGCACACCGCTACGCTTCTCCATGATGATGTGGTGGATGAAAGTGACATGCGACGGGGCAAACAATCCGCCCGTAAACTTTGGGGCAACGAGGCCAGCGTTTTGGTCGGCGATTTTCTGCTCGGCAAAGCTTTCAAAATGATGGTTGATGTCGGATCCCTTGCTTGCCTTGATGTGTTGGCCAGCGCGGCCAGCATTATTGCCGAGGGCGAAGTGATGCAGCTTGCTGCCGCCAAAAACATGGAAACCAGTGAGGACAGTTATCTGGCGGTTATCCGCGCCAAAACCGCGGCGCTGTTTGCCGCCGCCAGCGAGGTTGGCCCCATTCTGGCGGGCCGCAGCAAGGTGGATATTGATAACTGCCGCTCATATGGCATGAATTTGGGCATCGCCTTTCAGCTGATCGATGATGCGCTGGATTATGGTGGCACCTCGGCCAAGCTTGGCAAAAATGTCGGTGACGATTTCCGCGAAGGTAAAATCACGCTTCCCGTTATTTTGGCGTACCGGCGCGGTAGCGACTCAGAACGCGCTTTCTGGAAGCGCACATTGGAAAAATCCGACCGTCACGAAGAGGACCTGGCCACAGCACAGGGCTATGTGACCCGCCACCGCGCCTTGGAAGATACGGTGGAACGCGCCCGGCACTATGGCGCTATGGCCAAAGATTCGTTGGAACTGTTTCCGAGTTCGGATTGGAAACACGCCCTGCTCGATGTGGTGGATTTCTGCGTGGCGCGAGGGCATTAGTTGCACAAATCTAGGCCCGTTCAACCCGCACGCTGACGCCGTTATCAACAGCGACCACCTTAACGCGCTCGCCCAAGGCCATGTCCGGTCCGCGCACGTTCCACACCGAATCCTGAACCTTGATGCGGCCCTCGCCGTTAACAATCGCTGTCTCCAGTAAAAAGCTCCTGCCCACCAAGCTTTGAGCCCGCTGCCCCAAAAACTCCGGCTTGGTGGTTTTGTTCAAAGAGCCATATACCGCGCGCCCGACAAAACTGAATATGAGCGCGAGCGCGGCGAACAATAGAAATAGCCCTTCAATGCCAACCGCGTTTGGCAGCGCCAG
>JAYTYD010000016.1:0-7175 GCA_043742625.1 Methylovirgula sp.
GGAGGGGTCGGAACGTTCGTGAAGCAACAAAGACATATTGGAGACCAGCAATGGACACCACCCAAACAGAAACTTCTAATTTCCCTGCCGGATATATCCGGCGTCTATGGCCCGCGGATCAGAGCCTTTTCCGCGATCATCTTCAGCGCCTTGATCAGGATAGTCGGCACTCCCGTTACGGAATGGCCGTGTCCGATGAATTTTTAATCAACTATGCCAGCCAATGCTTTGCCCACGATAGCGTGATTTTTGGCTATTTTTTCGATGGCTTGGTGCGCGGCGCCGGTGAATTACGCCCGCTGTTTGAAGCGAACGAAGTTGGCAAGGACCGCACCGCCGAGGCGGCGTTCAGCGTGGAAGAAAACTATCGCCGCAAAGGCGTGGGAACCGAACTTTTGGGCCGCATTATCCGCACGGCACGAAACCGCAAAGCCAGCGAATTAGTCATGTCTTGCTTGGCTTCAAACCGCGCCATGCAGACCCTTGCCAAGCACTATCGCGCCGAAATTAATTTCGAGGCGGATCAAGTAACCGGCAAGCTGATCGGACGCGCGCCAAACGCCTTTACCAGGGCGCAGGAGGCGTTTGAGGATTCGGCCAGTTTTGCCACTGCAATTGTGGATTTGCAGAAGCGCTTGTTTTCCGCAGCCGTGCATTAATAAGCTGATGTTGCGCACTGCTGTCAACTTTTGGCAGCGGTGCTGCTTGCCTGCCCGCCGCGAATTTTGTTAAAGTGCGGTATGGGTCAATTAGAGCCAAATATGCCGGACAACGTGAAATCCCGGCTTGAGTCCTATCCGCCTTTTCAGCAGAAAAAACTGCTTGAAATGCGGACGCTGGTCTTTGCTGCTGCTCAGGAACTCAAGCATCAGATTACACTAATTGAAACCCTAAAGTGGAACCAACTGGCTTTTTTGCCGGACAAGCCACACACGGGCACAACAATCCGCATAGATATTGCTAAAGCCGAAGCTAATCTCATCGCTTTTTTCCACTGCCAAACAACACTTGTGGACACATTTCGGCAATTGTATCCGCAGGATTTCAGCTTTGAGGGCAACCGCGCTCTGATTGTGCCGCTTGCTCAGCCGATTCCTTCCGAAGCATTAAAGCACTGCTTCGGGTTGGCGCTCACCTATCACAGCGGGCAGCGGCGCAAGACGATTTAGCGCATATCAACGCTTGACAGGCGCAAATTGCTCTTCCACCTCTTTGATAACGCATATCATTTTAGCAAAACCGCTACAGACTTTTGCGTGATATACTTTAGGCGACAAATCAAACTTGGCTGTACTCTAGACCTGCCGCGCGACCATCATCTTTTTGATTTCAGCAATCGCCTTAGCCGGATTCAGGCCCTTGGGGCAGGTTTTCGTGCAGTTCATGATTGTGTGACAGCGATAGAGCCGGAACGGATCTTCGAGGTGGTCGAGCCGCTCGCCGCGCGCTTCATCGCGGCTGTCGATCAACCAACGATAGGCTTGCAACAGCACTGCCGGGCCGAGGTATTTATCGCCGTTCCACCAATAGCTCGGGCAGGACGTCGAGCAGCAGGCGCACAAAATACACTCATACAGCCCATCGAGCTTGGAACGGTCCGCATGCGACTGCAACCATTCTTTCTCTGGTGCCGGTGTGGTTGTGTGCAGCCATGGCTCAACCGAGGCGTGCTGGGCGTAAAACCGCGTTAAATCCGGAACCAGATCTTTCACCACCGGCATATGCGGCAACGGATAAATCTTGATGGCCCCGCTCACCTCCTCCATGCCCTTGGTACAGGCCAGCGTGTTGGTGCCGTCGATGTTCATGGCGCAGGAACCGCAAATGCCTTCGCGGCAGGAGCGGCGGAAGGTCAGCGTCGGGTCAATATGCGCCTTGATCCAGATGATACCATCCAGAATCATCGGGCCGCAATCGTCCCTATCCACGAAGTAGGTGTCGATGCGCGGATTTTGCCCGTCATCCGGATTCCAGCGATAAATCCGGTATTCCTTCAGGCTTTTGGCATTGGTCGGCTTCGGCCAGACTTTGCCCGGCATAACCTTTGAATTTTTTGGGAGTGCAAGTTCAACCACTAATCAGTCCTCATCATCGTTTAAGGCAGAAGTCAGATCGTTGTTCTCTTCAATTCTCAGCATTCGAATGTCCCTAACCGATGGCCGGAACCAATCATATTTTTTTGAAAGACGTTGAACGACCGTAACGCACCGAACTGCGTCAACTGTTTGATCACCGAAATACGTGCTACCTTGTTTCCACTCAAACCCACGTTGGCTGAGATAATTTCGCACATCAGTGTAAGCATTGTTCCAAGAAGCGTTTGGATATGTCTGTTTGAGCATCTCGGTATCAAAATCAAAAACTATAGCATACATCCTACCGCTCCCGCCCCGGTTGTGTCCCATTCCGCTTAGTGTGGTTCTCTGATCAAATTGCATTAGAGCGCACCTTTAAGAATAGCGTTGCCTCAATACACCCGTGCTTTCGGCTCTATATAAGAAATGTCGCCGCTCATTGTATAGGTATGCACTGGCCGGTCATCGAGGCGCACGGTCTTTTTCGTGGCGTCGACATAGGCAAGGCTATGCTTCATCCAGTTGACATCATCGCGGTTCGGGAAATCCTCACGCGCCTGTGCGCCGCGCGACTCCTGCCTGTTAAGCGCGCTTTCCAGCGTCACCACCGCCTGCACGATCAAATTGTCAAATTCCAGCGTTTCGAGTAAATCCGAATTCCAGATCAGCGAACGGTCGGTGACGCAAATGTCTTCTGATTGCGCCCAAATGTCGTGGATGAGCTTTTTGCCCTCCTCGAGCAGCGCGCCTGTGCGATAGACCGCCGCGTGTTTTTGCATAGTGCGTTGCATTTTGTCACGCAACACCGCCGATGAAGTTCCGCCTTTGGCATTGCGGAAATGGTCAAGCCGGGATAGCGACAAATCTGCCGAATTTTTGGGCAAATCCGGCTGCTTCTGGCCGGGGATAACGGTTTCTGCGGCGCGCAATCCTGCCGCGCGGCCAAACACCACCAAATCCGTCAACGAATTGGAGCCCAACCGATTAGCGCCATGCACCGAAACACACGCCGCTTCACCAATGGCCATCAGGCCCGGCACCACCGAATCCGGGTTTGAACCCACCTTGTTCAGCACCTCCCCATGATAGTTGGTTGGAATACCGCCCATGTTGTAATGCACGGTTGGAATAACCGGGATCGGCTCTTTGGTGACATCAACACCAGCGAAAATGCGTGCGCTTTCCGAAATGCCGGGCAGCCGCTCATGCAAAACAGCCGGGTCAAGATGGTCAAGATGCAGGAATATATGATCTGCATTTTTTCCAACCCCGCGCCCGCCCGAGATTTCCATAGCCATCGAGCGTGAAACCACATCGCGTGAGGCCAAATCCTTGGCCGAGGGCGCATAGCGCTCCATGAAGCGCTCCCCGGCCGAATTGGTCAAGTAACCGCCCTCGCCGCGCGCGCCTTCGGTAATCAGGCAGCCCGCGCCGTAAATTCCGGTTGGGTGGAACTGCACAAATTCCATGTCCTGCAGTGGCAAGCCGGCGCGCGCCACCATCGCGTTGCCATCACCCGTGCAGGTATGCGCCGAGGTGGCCGAGAAATAAGCGCGTCCGTAACCGCCGGTGGCAAGAATGGTTTGAGCCGCCTTGAAACGGTGGATGGTGCCATCATCCATCTTCAAACAAACGACGCCTTGGCAACGGCCCTCAGCATCCATAATCAGGTCAATGGCAAAATATTCGATGAAAAATTCGGTCTTGCTGCGCAAAGCCTGTCCATACAGGGTGTGCAAAATCGCGTGTCCGGTGCGGTCTGCCGCCGCGCAGGTGCGCTGGGCAATGCCCTTGCCATAGTCTGTGGTCATGCCGCCAAATGGACGCTGATAGATTTTGCCTTCTTCGGTGCGTGAAAACGGCACACCCCAATGTTCCAGCTCGTACACAGCGGCAGGCGCATTGCGCACCAAATATTCAATCGAATCCTGATCGCCAAGCCAATCCGACCCCTTGACCGTGTCATACATATGAAACCGCCAGTCATCATTGGACATATTGCCAAGCGATGCGGCGATGCCACCCTGAGCCGCAACAGTGTGAGAGCGCGTGGGGAATACTTTTGAGATGCAGGCGGTGCGTAGACCCGCTTGGGCGCAGCCAACCGTGGCGCGCAAACCGGCACCGCCGGCACCGACGACAACAACGTCGAAAATATGATCTGTAATTGCGTAAGCGTCAGACATTTTCAGCCTTTAAACAGCGAAAGAAAGTTTCAAAATGGCGAGGACAGCAGCGCCGCCAACCAGCAACGCAAAAAAACTATTGGCAATCAGCGCAACAATCTTTGTGCCCTCGGAGTGAACGTAATCTTCTATGATCACCTGCATCCCGAGACGCATGTGATAAACCCCTGAGCCGACAAACAGCACCAGGAGCAACGACACCAGCGGATGCCCCAGCAAGGCGCGCGCGCCGGCATAATCTTTAGACAATGATGCCAGCACCACGCAGATAAACGCAATTGCAAGTGGCACATTGGCGATGGCAGTCAGGCGCTGCTGCCAAAAATGGCCGGTGCCGGACTTGGCAGAACCGAGGCCGCTCACCTTGCTTCGGTCAGTTTGCATAGATGAAAAATTCATAAGACCGCTCCTAGCGCACGACGTAAGCAACAACCCAGATAATCAGTGTCAAAGCGATAGAACCGATCAGCGAAAAAAGCGTGAGCCGTTCGCGCCAGACCTCGTCAAAACCCGCGCCGGTATCCCAAACAAAATGGCGCAGGCCGCCAAGCATGTGATGCAACAACGCCCAAGTGTAGCCGAAAAGCACAAGCTGCCCGAAAACGCTGGTAAGCAGCCGTTGTGCGGTCGCAAAAGCCTGCGGGCCGGCCGCCAATGCCACCACCCACCACACCAAAAGTAACGTCCCGAAATAAAGCGCCGCGCCGGTTAACCGATGAACAATCGACATCGTCATAGTCAGGGATGGCTTATAAATGGCCAAATGCGGCGACAAAGGTCGGCGTTCTGCCAAGCCGGGGAGAGGGGATTCTGCTGAGCGATCATTCATGATTTTTACGTTAGCTCCGCGCGCCAAATATCTACGAGGTTTTTAGTTAGAGCAAAATGCGCATCTCTTCAACGCGGAACCGGTACTTTCGGCAAATTCCGCTGTGGCCATTAGTAGCAAAATTCTGCAAATACCGGTTCGTATGAATGTAAACGGTTAATCGATTCTTATTCTGTTGCGTGACACTGTAGCCGAGGCAAATCAGGTTTCTCGCGCATGCAAACATCATTGTTTTCCAAGACTCACCAAGTAACCCACGGTGTATACTTGGCGGTAATGCTCATGGTTGCATGGCTTGGGTTTAAATGGATTGTGTTTAACTGTCTTGTGATTGGTTGGTTTACCTACGGATCGGCGATATCTGAAACTCTTTTGCCGCCAAAAAATACACCGACACTAATAATGACCGGTAGGGTTCAAATTTCAAATATTCAAGGATCGGTACTATTCGACGAAGCTATTCTTGAAGCTTTAGAAGAAGAAAGCTTTATCACCTCGTCTGCGACGTACACCAATCCTCAAAGATTTTCCGGCGTCTCATTGGAAAAACGTCTTCAGGCCGTCGGGGCCACCGGGCAAATGATTGAGGCAAAGGCTTTTAACAACTGCAGTGGGACGATTCCAAGATCTGATTTGGGCAAATATTATGTCGTTGCCGCTATGAAACTTAATGACGAGCCTATGGGTGTGCATGAAAAAGGGCCGCTGTCTGTCATTTATCCGTTTGACACGGATCCCGAACTGGCCTCAGCAGGATTTCATGCCCGCAGCGTTTGGCAATCAGCCAGTCTTGAGGTCATTTAAATGGTGTCAGCGTTCAGTAGTGGGTCACAACACCCAAAGGCGGCCTTGAAGCGGTGCATTGCATTTCTGAGCAAATACAGCTGGGCTGCTTTGTTGGTGATGTTTCTCGGGTTTTCATATTTTGCGTCGAACGCGCTGCAATCCCGGCAACGGGATATTCGCCTCTCTGCCAGCGAAAATGTCAGCGCTTATGCGCTCCGCGCCGTCGTTGAGTTTCAGGATTTTGAGAGAGCCCTGCAAGACACGTCGCCCGCCGACCGGCAAAATATTGAAACAGCTTTTGACACTTTGGTCTCCCGCATTAACGGATTTAACTTCGGTACATTTCCGACCATAATTTCCACAAATCCGGAAATTCTTGAGAAAGTAGCGCATATTCAAACGCTGATTTCCAGAATAGACGCAATTTTGTTGTTAAAGGACGAGGCTTTCGTTGATCACCTCAGCCCTTTTTTGGCACCGCTTGAGACTGATCTTGCCAGTTTAGCGTCCCTGACCCGCGTGCAGTCGGCCCTTAATATTGAAGCGATGTACTTTGACTTTGAGAAGTTGCGCAAAATTTTCAGTATTTTGATCATTGCGCTCACCGGTTTAGGCTTGGCGTTATTCGTTAAGCTGCTTCGCCAAAACCAACGGATGAATCTCGGCAAGACAGAACTAACCTTGTTAGCGAAAAATCTGGAAGTTGCCAAACGTGAAGTGGAGCACGCGCATCGGGAAGTGACCCGTTCCAACGAAAATTTGAAGCGGCGCAATAAGATTTTGCAACTGCATGACGTGGAGATTCAAACCTCAAACCAGAGGTTTGATGCCGCACTTAACAATATCACCCAAGGGCTGTTAATGGTGGACGGAGCCCACCGCCTCATTATTTGCAACGAGCGTTTCCGCGAAATATTTCAACTCAGCGAGGCGCAGACCCGCACAGGCGATATTGTTGGCAAAACGTCGGTCGATTTTGCCGAAATATTCACTGCTGTACTTCAAACAAATGTGCAACCTGAGGAAGAGGGCGACTTTGCGCGGCTTATTGCGCGGCAGAATTTCATGGCGAAATCAACCACCAGTGTCGCTTTCACTTTTGAAACCGAGACTGGAAAAATCATTGCGATTTCTCAAAAGCCAATTCCGGAAGGCGGCTGGGTTGCAACTTATGAAGATATCACGCAACGCAAGCGCTCTGAAGAGCGCATTACCCACCTAGCCCATCATGACCCGTTGACCAATTTGCCGAACCGCATTCAGCTGCGCAACCGGATGCAGCTGGAACTGGAAAAAGCT
>JAYTYD010000017.1:0-1900 GCA_043742625.1 Methylovirgula sp.
AGACCCAGCTCTTTCATTTGGCGGGCAAATTGGAGCGCTTGCGGCATCATATGCGGCAACCCTGAAGCGGTGTCGGCAATTTCGTCGATATTGAAAAACACGGCCCCAGGGATATGGGCCGCCAGATATTCCGCCCGCGCATCGCGCTTTAACGGCGGCAAATGCCAAGAGCCGTCAATGATGGCCAAATCAGGCGAATTAGAGTTTTGGGCCAGCCAGTGCGTTGAGACGAAATTTTTTGAGGGCGAGGAACTCATATGAAACTTTCTTTTGGCTGTATGCAAACCAGAAACCGGCGCAAAAATAGCTCGCGTAAACTGAAATACCAGGTGCGACCAAATACTTAGCTCGTCCAAATATTTGGCGCGACCTAAGCTTCACCCGAGATTTAAGGCTTAAAGTGGCATCTTCAAGGCGCGGATAGCGCTAACAAACACCTAATCACTCGTCTAACTTTTATAGTTAATCTTGCACGGTAATATAACGCCTTTGTCTTAATATAGCCTAGATTAAGGAAGAATACTTACTTTCTGATGGGTTAGGGGTTAAAAATGGGACAATCTGATCCGGTGCGGCAGAACAATGCTCTACCTATAATGTTTTTAGTTTTGTTTTTTGCAGTATTGTCAACTTTGGTTGTGCATTACGGATGACCAAACGCTGACCCCCATGTTTGTGACCGGAGCTATACTTTGACGTTTGGCATGACTGCGGGCCTGCCTGTAAGCCAATTTGGAATTGGCAGATTCTTTGATCTTAAAAATTCCTCATTATATAATTTAGAAGCATAACGAACACCGCCGTCACACAGGATGGTTACAATGGTGTGCCCGGGCCCTAGTTTGCGCGCGAGCTTCTCTGCGCCGGCGATATTGATGCCACTGGATCCGCCCAGCAACAGCCCTTCATGTTCGGCAATTTCAAATACGACTTTGAGCGCGTCTTCGTCGGAAATTTGGAACGCGCTATCCGGCGTGAAGCCCTCCAAATTGCCGGTAATGCGCCCCTGCCCGATGCCCTCTGTTATGGATGAGCCTTCAGATTTCATGACACCGGTTGTGTAAAAACTAAAAAGCGCCGCACCCATCGGATCAGCAAGGCCAATATTAACAGTAGGGTTTTTTGCTTTAAGCGCCATCGCGACTCCGGCAAGTGTACCCCCTGAACCAATCGCACAAATAAATCCGTCAATCTTACCCGCGCTTTGAGCCCAAATTTCCGGCCCTGTGGTTTCAAAATGCGCTTGTCGATTTGCGATATTGTCGAATTGGTTAGCCCATACTGCGCCGTTGGGATCTGTTTTTGCCAATGCTTCGGCAACCCGCCCCGAATAACGCACATAGTTATTTGGATTTGAGTAGGGAGCCGCTGGCACTTCAATTAATTGCGCGCCCTGCAAGCGCAACATATCTTTCTTTTCCTGAGACTGTGTCTCAGGAATAACGATCACAGTTTTAAAGCCGAGCGCGTTAGCAACCATTGCCAGACCAATCCCGGTGTTTCCGGCTGTGCCTTCGACAATTGTGCCGCCGGGCCTAAGAACTCCAGATGCCATAGCGGCGCGTATGATGAACAAAGCGGCCCGATCTTTTACCGAGCCACCCGGGTTCATAAATTCTGCCTTCCCCAAGACTGTGCAGCCGGTGCGCCGGGATGCCGCGTTTAGTTTGATTAGCGGAGTTTTGCCGATTGCGTCTAAAACTGAATGTGCGATTTTCATGGGTGCTCCAACGGCTTACTTCGCAGCTTGTGCCACAAACATGCCTTAACTTCTACCAATTGCCGACCTCTTACCGACCAAGCCTGCATATTAGACATTGCACGTGTGCGCGGTTCCGCTTGGGATTTGCCAATCGGATGCAACTCGCGAATTGCCCGGTGCGCATTATAAATGGCAAAC
>JAYTYD010000018.1:0-8083 GCA_043742625.1 Methylovirgula sp.
TTAATCGCAAGTTTCTGTTTTTTTATGCGTTGCAAGGCCAGCCTGTCGGGAAGGGCGGCAGCCTCCAGATGTTGAACTTCTAATTCCAACGAGCGGTGCTTGAGTTTTAAATCTTCGACTTCGGCCTGAATCTGAGTGCGATCATCCAGAAAATCATCGAGTCCACTCATATTTCGTGACCAATCGTCGAAGCATTGCGAAACGCAAACCTGCGTTACTGCCGCCAAATCAGCGCCGCATTATTGCTGTTTCTTTGTAACAGCTTGCGCAAGTGCTGCAAAGTCAAGGCGTCGCAAATTTGAATTTAATTGATTAACGCCCCATTCACCTCGGTTAGCCCGCATGCCTCCGGTCACAACATGCGTCTGGTCACGACATGCCTCCGGTCACGACATGCCTCCGGTCACAAAAAGTGTCTTGGCGCGACTCGTTTTTCATGTCATATTTTTGTCGTTCTTCGATAAAACCAAGGAGTGTATGCATGTCTATGCAGTCGCATTTGTCGGAACTGGAACGTCGCCATCAGGCGCTGGAAAAAGAAATCCAAAGCGAGAAAATTCATCCCGCTACAAGCGAATTAAAATTGGCTGAGTTAAAACGCAAAAAATTGCTTTTAAAAGATGAAATTGAGCGCCTTCGCACCACAAGCGCGCCGCCTACGGTGCATTAGCGCCGCAAAATTTTTGAGATGGAAATTTTAAGGGTCGGCTTGTCCGGCCCTTTTGGTGTTTGCTGTGGCAAGCTTGTTAAAGCGGCGCTATGCTAAGCTATGGTTGAACTTTCCACTCCACTTAAGCTCGTCGCCTTTGACACTGAAGATCTCAGCGTTCTTTCAGCCCATGTGCAGGACGCGGATTTGCGCCCGACAGACATGACCTACAGTGCTTCCGAGAAGCGCTTTGTCATGGTTTTGGCCCGTTACGACTGGCAAGCAGCCGTTCATGATGTGCATCAGCGGGTCGAAACCGGTTTGCATTTTGACCATGTCACGTCTGTTGCCACGCAAAACATTACACGCGGTACGCTTGAGCCGCTGACTTTGCGCGCTATAACATTCAAGGCGAAGGGCGCGCCGTCCGGCACGCTCACGCTCGCCTTTGCCAATGGCAGTGCGATTCGGCTTGAGGTGGAATGTATCGACGGGCAATTGCGTGATATGGGCCGGCGCTGGGATGTAGCAAATGGCCCGTTTGCCAGCCTAAAAGGTGAGACCGAATTTGGAAATTAGGGAGATTTGTTTTGCCGCAGTGGCTTGAATACGGCTCGGATAATTTTGAAGCAGCATTTACCGCGCTTTTGGCGCAGAAACGCGAAGTCTCCGAAGATGTCGATATAACAGTTAAGGCTATCATCACCGAGGTTATCGCGCGGGGCGATGCGGCTGTGGTGGATTACACGCAAAAATTCGATCGCTTTTCAATTTCGCCCGACCAATTACGCTTCACGCGGGACGAGATAGACGCAGCGGTAAAAGCCAGTCCTGCGACCGCGCTAGACGCTCTCGTAGTGGCAAAATCCCGCATTTTGGCGTTTCATGCGCGGCAAAAGCCGCAAGATCACCTTTTTATAGACGATCTGGGAGTGGAGCTTGGCTGGCGTTGGAGCGCTATTGAAGCGGTCGGGCTCTATGTGCCGGGCGGAACCGCGAGCTACCCTTCAAGCGTTTTGATGAACGCCATCCCTGCCAAGGTGGCGGGGTGCCCCCGCATTGTTATGGTGGTTCCGACGCCGGATGGAATCGTGAATCCGCTTGTGCTAGCAGCGGCGCATCTGGCCGGGGTGGACGAAATCTATCGCATCGGCGGCGCGCAGGCCGTGGCTGCGCTCGCTTATGGTACGAAAACCATCAGACCGGTTGCCAAAATCGTAGGACCTGGCAATGCCTTTGTGGCGGCCGCCAAGCGCCGCGTGTTTGGTACCGTCGGCATAGATATGATCGCCGGTCCCTCCGAAGTGTTGATCATGGCCGATAAAACTGCTAATGCAGACTGGATCGCCGCAGATTTGCTGGCCCAAGCCGAACATGATGCGGCCGCGCAAAGTCTGCTGATGACCGACGATGCCGCACTTGGCAAGGCCGTGGTCAACGCTGTAGAGCGTCAGCTCAAAACCTTGCCGCGCGCGGCAATCGCTGGGGTAAGCTGGGCGGACTATGGCGCTGTTATTGTGGTTCCCTCCTTACGCAACGCTGTAGCCCTTGTAGATCGCATTGCGCCCGAACATCTTGAAATTATGGCGGAAGATTCCGATGATCTTTCGGCAAACATCCGCAACGCCGGTGCGATATTTCTGGGGGGGCACACGCCAGAGGCCATAGGCGATTATGTCGGTGGCTCAAATCATGTTTTGCCCACAGCGCGGTCAGCACGGTTTTCATCAGGCCTCGGCGTTCTGGATTTTATGAAGCGTACCTCGCTTTTAAAATGTAGTCCGCAAAGTCTGCGGGCGCTGGCACCTGCCGCAATTGCTTTGGGTAAGGCGGAAAGTCTTGATGGCCACGCCCGCTCCGTTGCCATTCGCTTGAACATGGATTGAACTATGCACCTTGCGCCCCCCAGCCTGGATCAGCTGCAACGCCGTAGACTGGTGACTGCGACTCTTGATCAATCCTCGATTGCGCGCGGCACCCCTGATCAGGAACATGAGCGGGTTACGGCACTCTACGATTTGATTGAGGAGAATACTTTTGGCGTTAACGGCCACGACGGCGGCCCTTACGCTCTTATTATCGGGATGCACGAGGCCAGGTTGGTTTTCAAAATCAGCGAAACGACATCTGTCGAAGCTGCGGACACCGAAGTCGTGACCCACATCCTTTCCCTGTCGCCGTTCCGACGGATTTTGAAAGACTATTTTTTCGTCTGCGAAAGTTATTATTCGGCAATACGGACAGCCAGCCCATCACAAATTGAAGCGATCGATATGGGCCGCCGCGGCCTGCACAATGAGGGAGCACAAATCCTCGCCGAACGATTGGCAGGGAAGATACATGTGGATTTTAACACAGCGCGGCGCTTGTTTACGCTGGTAACCGCTTTGCACTGGAAAGCTTAAAGCGTGGAGCCCGGCTTGGCGCGCGGACGACCCCAAGCAGTGTTATTCGCCTGTTCTCACAATGCATTGCGCTCGCCGATGGCAGAGGGATTAGCCAAATATTTGTTCGGCCGCGACGTCTATCTGGCTTCGGCAGGTGTTCGGCCAAGCCCGCTGGACCCGTTCGCAGTTTCGGTAATGGACGAAATAGGCTTGGACATCTCGAAGCACAAGCCCCACACGTTCGAATTTTTGGAAGACTCCTCTTTTGATCTGATCATAACCCTTTCACCCGAAGCCCACCACCGCGCGCTGGAGTTTACCCGCACAATGGCGGTTGATGTGGAATATTGGCCAACGCTCGATCCCTCAGATATGGGCGGATCCCGCGAGCAAACGCTGGAAGCCTATCGCGCTGTGCGGGATCAATTGATGAAGCGCATCAAGACAAAACTTGAATGGCGCGCAATGGGCAGCGTGTGATGGCAAGTTGGGTTCATCATCTTGACGAGTTGAACGCAGAGTCAGGCGGCCCCTGCGTTTTGCTAACGCCCATTATCGGCTCAGAGTTTGAACAGCGCGCGCACCGGCGGGCCTTGGCACTGAAAATGGCCGAGATTGCCTTTGACAAAGCCGGGTTGAAAATTGGATCAACACAAAAGGGGGCATTGCGGTTTTTCGAAAATGACAAACCGGCCGCTATTTATCTCTCTCACGCCACCCGGTGCGGTTTTTCAGCCATAGCGGTGGCACGCGGGCCCATTGGCGTTGATCTGGAATTGGTGCAGCCGCAGTTTGAGCCGGCTTGGAACATCTTGCACGCGCATGAAAAAATTATGCTGGAAAAATTGGACATCGAAAATCGTGACAAATCTGCACAACATCACGCTTTTCTAAAAATCTGGACAGGCAAAGAGTCCTGTCTCAAGCTGGATGGGCAGGGGCTTTTGGTTGATCCGGGCCTCATAGAAGTCGTGGGATATAAAGCGCGAAACCACGCTAACGCGGCGAGCTATCGGCTAGACTATTTTGAAACGGATCGCCTCATTGCTTGTCTCGCACAAAGAAATGGGACGGAAGATCGTTAACGTTCGTCCGGGCGAAAACAGATGGGGGCCTGCAAAAGCGTCTGCGCCGCAATTTCGCCTGTTTACATGCGTACCAAGTTCCTCGTTTCGTGAATGTTTCAGGATGGTATTTTGCGTCGCTTTATCCCTTTATTCATCCTCACAGGCTGTTGGGGCATTATCCCGGCGACTTCCGCTGAAAGCTTGATGAGTCAAACGCCCGCCTCCGAGTGGATCATAACATTGGGCGGAACAGCGACCTTGTCGCCTACCTACCCGGGTGCGAACGGTATTCGGCCTGGCTTTACACCCTCATTCACGTGGTCGAAACCCGGAGATACGCCGCAATTTCACGCGCCGGAGGACGGAATAGACCTGAGTGCCTATCAGTCCGCAGCGGTTAAATTCGGCGCGACGTTCGGGTTTGATGGCGGGCGTTATAGAGCCGATAGCCCGCGCCTCGCGGGTCTCAAAGATGTGCCTTGGACAATCACTTCTGGACTTTTTGCCGAATTTTGGCCGATTGCCAATCGCTTTCGCACCCGTATTGAGCTGTCTCACGGATTCCGCCAAACTGACGGCTTCTCTGCAAACCTGTCAGCGGATTGGGTAGAGCAATTTGGCGAGCTGACACTCTCTGGCGGTCCGCGCGTGGCGCTGGCAGACCGGACACAGATGAAATCGCGCTTTGGTGTGACGCCAGCAGAAGCGCTCACGTCCGGCTATGTCGCTTACAATCCACATGGCGGGTTAAAATCTGTCGGAGTTGGCTTGGCGCAGGCCTACAAGCTAAATCCAAGCTGGACCGGCACACTTTATCAACATTATGACCGCCTTGCCGGCGCTCCCGGCAAAAGCCCGCTGGTTGAAAACAGCAATCGCAACCAATTTTCCATCGGGGCGGGGATGACCTATTCATTTGGCATTGGCGGAAAATAAGAGCGGATAAATGGCGTCGCAAATAACAACTTTCCAGTTGGTCGTAAGTGAGAATATCCGGTTCTGAACAATGCCATAACTTTGGCATATTTGGTGTCAATGAGGTGGCTCAAAGAGAGCAGGCGCTTGTTTCACTTTTCAGCCTCATAGGTTCTTTGACCCTGACCATGCTGATCTATTCACTCATGCGCAGATACGGCGATTAGACGATTTATCTATTTAGCCGTGAGCCAAACTTGGGAATGGTACAACCACCCCGGCTCGAACGGGGGACCTCTAGATCCACAATCTAGCGCTCTAACCAACTGAGCTATGGCTGCACAAATCCAATCCCGCAGGTAGGCAAGCTGCCGGGTACGAGCGCAGAACTAAAAGTAAAACCGCCGTTTTGCAAGCGCTAATTGCACCTGAAAACAAAAACGGACCCCGCCAGGGAGAGAGCGGGGCCCGCTTGACTGCCACCTTAAATAGGCCGGTAACAGCAAACTCTCATCATTGAAAGCTGAGTATTACGCTGCAAGAGCCTTCTCAATCTTTGCTTTCAAAGGTTTTGTTGCATCTTCAGCAATCTTGGTGACCGCAGACGAAAAATCCTTGGCTTGAACACTGAACATTTCCAATTGCTTGCGAGCGTGAGCCATCTGCAATTCGATAAGTTCGCTGGGGGTCTTGGCGGCAAAAGCTGCCTTAACCAAGTCCAGCGTAGCTTCTGAGCTGCTACGAAACGCGCTCAAAATCTTTGCATTCATCTCCGCGAAACCGTTGGACAAAGTACTGGCGCTTGTTTCAACGGCGCTATCGATAGCCACGGTCTCCGACTTGACCTTTTCAAATCCCGATTTTACGTCGGCAAGGTGCTTTGAGGTTGCGTCTTGAACCTGTGCCTTAACGTCGGCAATTGCCTCCGGCAATTCGAATGCAGGTACGGCAATATTTACCGCAGCAGGAGCCTCAACGGCCTCAACTTTTGGCTCGGATACAACCGAATCTGATGCTGCGCTAACGCTGACCTGAACCGTTTCTGGTTTGTGTGAAAACGGCTGGGGAAAGACAAGCGGAGCAACCGTTACCGGCTTTTTGAAGGTTTTTTTTGACATCTCAATTATCCTGTCATCAGAAGGGTTTGAGTTCAGCGCCTTGTGTAGCAAAAGCCGGCAAAACCGGACTTACTTCTTTGTGGCATTCTGAACGATTGCGCTGAATTCCTTGGCCTGAGTCTGAAAATACTCAGTCTGCAATGCGATCACTTCTTGGAAATCCTTGGCGCGAACCAGCTTTTGCGCGTGGTCAAAAGCTGCCGTCATGCTCTTTTCAGCAAAGGTTGCAGCTTGAGTTCCCATATCTTTGGCTTTGGTGTGCGCTGTTGCTGTATTTGTCTCAAGCGAGCCGGTTGCTTTGTGAGCGGCATCCATAAAGCCTGTGAGGGCTTTGCGGGCCTGATCAACACTCTTTTCGGCAAAGTCGCGCATTTCAGTTGGAATTTCATATGGTTTGTTGGTCATGTCGCTCTCCAGAGTGGCTAAGTTAAATAATGTGTCGAATTTCCTCAGCGGAAATACAAGTTAATATAAGCACCATACACAAGGATTTGTGCATTGCAACATAATTGTGCATCGCACCATTATCCGTGCTCAAATGACATGCACTGGCAATATTAATGGTAAACGAAGGCAGCTCGGTGCCAAACGCCTGAATTAATGGACGCGGCCGCGCTTTGCGATTAATATTTTATTAAGCTTCGGATATTTTTGACAGATTTCTATCAAATCGTCCCTATGTAAAAGCGTATATGTCACAGCGAGTTACGGCATGGATCAGGTTCAAAAGGCATTAGTGTTGCAAGATTGGCTTAGAGCAGAGCCGGTCTTCGCGCAGCATTTGCACGACGGTTCGCCGGTGCTGATCTTGCAAACCACTCCGCTATCTATCTCTTACGCCAGTAAAGCTGCGTTGGCGTTTTTCTCCGTTCGTACGTTGGCGCAGCTTGCACACCGCTTGCAAACCAGCGCGGAACAAGGTGCGCGCCGCCTGAGAGATCTGGCGACTGTGCTCCCTGGCAATGCACAGCGCTTGGAGCGCCTGCGCTTTGCTTCGCAGGGATCCGCCGAACTGCAAACCTGTCTCGTTCGCAAAGTGTCTCATAATGAGGTCGATAATCTGGTGTTGGCCGTGCTTGGTTTGAGTGAAGCTGAGCGGCGCACCCTCAATGCCATGCCGGATTTCGAAGCTGGCGACGGTGAGGCGGCACTGGCTGCCCACCGCGAACAAGACCCACGCGCGGTGCAAGCTAAAGGCGACTCAAGTCGCCCCTCAGGCGCGGCTCAACCTGTGCCCGCGCGCTTAAAGGTGCCGCAGCGCTTTACCTTCCAAACGGATGCGGGCGGCATAGTTACTCAAATTTCGCCGGAATTCTCCGGTTCCGGCCTCGCCGATGCGCGCACTGCACTTGGCAAAACTTTTCCTGGCACGAGGGCGTTCGATGCCCTCTCTCTGGCGTTGGCCGGGCGGCAAACATGGCGAAACGTCGATGTGAATTGGCGCATGGCCGATGGCACGGAAACAATTCCGGTGAGACTTTCCGGTTCGCCCATTGTTGACGTGTCTAGAAATTTCATAGGGTTTCGCGGATTTGGCATTGCGCATTTTGATCGTGCGGAGCCCGTCAAACAGGACATTTCGCTCGCAAAAGCGGACCATGGCTCCGCCGGTGTCGGCCATAATGCAATTGGCGCAGTTGACCGATCTGTCGAGCCTAAGTTGGAATTGATCACCCATGAGGCAGCGCCTGCACAGCCGTTTCCCGGCGGCATTGCAGCTGCTTTGCCGGGCGAAGCAGCTCATCAGATTCCGCTTTCCACGGCACGAATGGACACCGGATCAGAACGCGACAACATCGTTTCGCTAAATCCTGCCAAGCCGTTTCAAGGACTAAATGACCAAGAGGGCGTGTTGCTGAGCACAAGCGAGCGCATGGCATTCCGAGAAATAGCGCGCGCCTTGGGTGCCCGCTTGCAAGATGAGTCGGCAAAGGCTTCAATCATGCA
>JAYTYD010000019.1:0-12033 GCA_043742625.1 Methylovirgula sp.
TGTGAAAAATGTGCCGCCACTTCAGCTCCCGCGCTACGGCACGGTTTGTTTTCGCCATTCAAGTATAAAGCCGCACCGGACGCGAATAGCAGTCGTGTCCCGCGCGGAAGTTTGGTCAGCCTGTCCACCCCCTCAACAACCAGATTAGCACCTACCCACTCCGGCAACACCTGCTCCACGTTAAGGTTGGCTGCAATTTTTGCCAGTTCCGCTGCACACACCAGAGTCACCTGACGGTCATTACGAATTTCCGTGCGGCGCGGGTGCCATGGTTCTCGTCCTCCTGAAAGCCGGGTAAAGCCAAAATGGACATCTCCCGCGATGCCCTCAAGTTTTAGTGCAAGCCGGTTCACTTCTTGCGTCACAAAGCTTTTCCCTGTCGCGCTCAAACACCGCGAAACCCGTATGGTGACAACGTCAGTCAAAGTGCCCCGGCCGATATCAGCATGCCATCATAAGCCACATCCACATGCAACGGCAATTGTGCCTTCAGCGTGCCATAATCCATATCATTATGCAGGTTGGTCAAAATAGCACGTTTTGGCCGCATACGTTCAATCCAACTTAACGCGTCGGAGAGTGAAAAATGGCTCGGATGCGGCGCGTAGCGTAGCGCATCGATAATCCACACATCCAAGTTTTGCAAATAAGCCAAACTGGCTTCCGGAATTTCTTTCACATCAGGAGAATAGGCCATATTGCCAACACGAAACCCGAGCGCGTCAATCTCGCCATGATGCACCAGAAACGGCACGACATGCAAAGCGCCGCCCTGCCCTGAAACTGTAACCGGCACGCCGGGATCGAGCCGGAATTCGTTCACCAATGGCGGATAGAGGCTTCCTGCCGGCGTTTCAAAAATATAGCCAAAAGCGTTTCGCAAGGTTTTTGATGTCGGCGCGTCAACGTAGACATCCATGCGCTTGCGCGCGTCAATCACAAACGGTCTCACATCATCAATACCGTGTACATGGTCCGCATGAGCGTGGGTCAGCAACACGGCATCAAGGTGCTGCACGTCAGCATCCAGCAATTGCATCCGCATGTCGGGCGACATATCCACCAGAACGGTCGTTACAGAATCGTTATCGTCAAATTTTCGCATCAAAACCGAGCAGCGACGGCGGCGATTTCTCGATTCGGTCGGATCACACGCCCCCCATCCGCTCCGCCCAACACGTGGCACTCCGCCCGAGGATCCGCATCCAAGAATGGTGAAGCTAACACTCACGCGATGGCCTCATATAAGGCGATTTTATTAAACAATTTCAATACATTGCCTGTTGTTTGTATCGCAATTTCTGTAGGCGTAACCCCCTTGACATCGGCCAAAACGTTTGCCGTGTCAGCAACATAGGCCGGCTCATTGCGCTTGCCACGATGCGGCATCGGCGCAAGGTAGGGCGCGTCGGTTTCAATCATAAGACGGTTCAATGGAATATCTTTGGCAATGTCCCGCAAATCCTGCGAATTTTTAAATGTCAGGACTCCAGACATTGAAACGAACAGACCTAATCGCAACCCGGTTTCGGCCAAGGCGCGAGACGACGTGAAACAATGTAACAGCGCCGGAAAGGGCCCCTTCGCCATTTCATCTTCCAAAATTGCACCCATATCATCATCAGCGTCGCGGGAATGGATCACCAAAGGCAGTTGGGTGATCCTCGCAGCGGCAATATGTGCTCTGAACACCCGCGCTGCGATATCACGCGGCGTTTTATCATAATGATAGTCCAAACCCGCTTCACCAATTGCCACACATTTAGGATGTTTGGATAATTCTACAAGTGTCTCAGTCGTGACGTCAGGCTCTTCAAACGCCTGATGCGGATGAGTTCCCACCGAGAAAAAAACATTTTCATGTGCCTCGGCAATGGCGCGATAGACATCATATTTCGCTACCCGTGTTGAAATGGTAATCAACCGCCCGACGCCCGCCGCCGCCGCGCGCGCTAAAACCGCGTCCAAATCAGCAAAATCCGGAAAATCTAAGTGGCAATGACTATCGGTCAGCAACGCGTTTTTTTGCTGCATCAACGTGCAGTAGGGGATTCCCCCTCCTCGACATGGCGCGGAAATATGCCGCTTGGAGCGATCAGTGGCGTGCCTGATTTAAGGTGCGCCACGGCACCCATATGTGCAAAATCCCGCCTATCGGGTGCCACATTCAGCAAGTCCAGCAGTTTCGTCATGCTTTCCGGCATGAATGGTTGGGCAAGAATCGCCACATGACGCAAAACTTCAGCGGTGACATAGAGAATAGTATCACGTCGCGCCGGGTCGGTTTTTGTGAGTTTCCATGGTTCTTCAGCGGCAAAATAGCGGTTTGCCTCCGCCACCACGGCCCAAATTTCCGCGAGAATACTATGCAGCGCAAAACTCTCCATCGCTGCTTTGGCTTTTGCGTGCAGGCCGTGAACCTGTGCCAGCATGTCGTGATCGACTTGGGTAAATGTGCCGTGCACCGGCACTTTGCCGGCGCAGTTTTTATTAATCATCGAAAGTGAGCGTTGCGCCAAATTGCCAAGATCATTGGCCAAATCGGCATTAATTCGCGCCACGATGGCTTCATGCGAATAATTGCCATCCTGCCCGAAAGGCACCTCGCGTAGAAAAAAGTAGCGCATCTGGTCAACCCCGTAATGCGCGGCCATGCTGATCGGATCGATCACGTTGCCGACCGATTTCGACATTTTCTCACCCTTATTGAATAAAAACCCATGCACAATCACGTGTTTGGGCAAGGGCAAATCCGCCGACATTAAAAATGCAGGCCAATAAATGCCATGAAAGCGGGTGATATCTTTGCCGATGACATGGTGCGCCCCGCCCTTCGCGTCGCTGCCTTGCCAAAACCGGAAAAGCGGGCTGGTTTCGTCTGGATATCCGGCGCCTGTCAGATAGTTTGTTAGCGCATCCACCCACACATACATCACGTGTTTGTCATCGTCCGGAACCGGAATGCCCCAATCAAACGTGGTTCGGCTAATCGACAGATCTTTCAAGCCGCGCTTTACGAAGGCGACGATCTCATTTTTGTATTTTTCGGGAGCAATATAGTCGGGTTGAGACTCATACAGCGCCAAAAGCCGCTCGGCATAGGCCGAAAGCTTAAAAAAATAGGAATTCTCCTCCACCCACTCCACCGGCGAGCCTGTAGGTGCAAATTTTTTACCGTCGGCACTGGTAGAGAGTTCACCCTCATCGAAATACGCCTCATCGCGCACCGAATAATATCCTGAATATTTTGAGAGATAAATGTCGCCTTTTGCCTGCATCCGCTGCCAGATCGCCTGTGAAGCGCGCTTATGCCGCTCCTGTGTTGTGCGGACAATATCGTCAGTGCGGGCATTCAGAACTTCGCCCATATGCTCAAACTGCGCGGCCGTGCGGTCAGCCAAAGCTTGTGCGGTAATGCCCTCTTTGGCAGCAGTTTGCTGCATCTTGAGGCCGTGTTCATCCATGCCCGTTATAAAGCGGACATCAAAACCGTCCAGCCGCTTGAAGCGTTGAATGGCGTCAGTTGCAATGCGCTCATAGGCGTGGCCGATATGCGGCGCGCCGTTGGCATAGGGAATGGCAGTAGAAATGTAAAAGGTCGGGCGCGTAGCCATGCAGGGATTCCAATGTTTATTTGGTTTTGCCGCCAGCGGCGGGCAACGTCAAGCTTGATTAGGCCTTTTGATGGGCCAGCGCCAAACCGGCAGCCTCGGCTAATTTCGAAATGGCGGCCAGCACCAGCGCGCGCCGGTCCAGATTATAAGCCTCGCTCTGCCGGATCAAGCCGCTCACAGTGTCCCAACATTCGGCAAACGGTGCCAGTGCGCCCACCGGCTGCGCCCTGTGGATCTGACTGTGCAACCAATCCAGCATAGTATCCTTGAACGTTTCATACTCTTCCTCGTTGGCGCGGGCGGTGACGCCATCCGCCAAGGCGTGGACGTCGCGCCAATCCACGCGCGGCAAATTTCGTAAAATGGACTCGAGCTTTGTGCTCACATCCAAACTTTTGCCACTGATCAACTTAAGCGCACGCGAAACAGAACCGCCGGAAAGTTGACACGCCCGTTCAATATTCTGCGCATCCACCCCTAAAACAATACCTTGCAGGGCGACCTTACATTCAGCTTGAGACAGCGGATGCAGCAGCAACATCCGGCATCGGGAGCGTATGGTGGGCAAGATGCGATTTGGCAGGTGCGAAATAATCAAAAACAACGAGCGTTCAGGCGGTTCCTCAATCATTTTAAGCAGCCCGTTGCCGCTTTCGGAGTTTAAATCTTCGGCACTATCTAAGATGACGATTCGATAGCCGCCTTCGCTGGCCGATTGCTGAAACATATGCACAGCCTTGCGGGCTTCCTCGGCACGGATAACCGTAAAATGCTTTTTGGTTTTTTCGTTCCACTCGCGGCGTAAAATTTGAACATCGCCATGGCCCAGTGCATGGACCCGCTGAACAGCCGCCAGATTGTCGTCCACAGCCAGATTTCCCGCGTTTTGCACGGCCAAACTGGTATAATCCGGGTTTGCCAGCAGAAATTTGGTGAATCTCCAAGCCATAGTTGCTTTGCCAATACCTTTGTCGCCCCCTATAATCCACGCATGAGGCAGTTTGCCGGATTGATAGGCTTGCAACAGGTCTTGTTCGGCATACGCATGGCCGATGTATTCCACATTGGCGCGCGGGTGCGGCGCGCCTTGCTGGGCATCGCTTTCGGGCAGCATATCTTCGCTTGCACGGGCCATTATCGTGCGGCCTTGCGTTGCGCCGGGCCGTCATCCAGCTCAAAATGCCGCGCTACAGCCTTGGCGATAGCCTTGGCAACAAGTGCCGGAGAGCAAGAGGCATCGATCACCGTACAGCGCTCCGGCTCGGCTTGCGCAATGTCAAGAAAAACCCTGCGCAACGCCTTGTGAAAATCCGCTCCTTCACTCTCAAAACGGTCGGCCGCTTCGGCCTTGCCGCGCCGCGCGTCTGCCCGCGCCATGCCAATTTTGGGATCAAGATCGAGTATGAGCGTCAGGTCGGGTTTGAGGCCGTACAGCGTCACCTTTTCGAGAATTTCTATTAATCCGAGGTTAAGGTTGCCCAATGCGCCCTGATAGGCCCGTGTAGAATCCGCAAAACGATCACACAACACCCATTTGCCCTGGGCTAAATTTGGCTCAATGAGCTGATCAATATGATCGATGCGGGCAGCGCTAAACAAAATAGCCTCGGCACTTGCCCCAAGGTCGCGCGCGGCTCCACTCAAAATAACATGGCGCACCGCTTCCGCGCCCGCCGAGCCGCCCGGCTCCCGCGTCACAACCACATCAAGCCCGCGTAGCTGCAATGCCGCCGCCAAGGTTCGGATTTGCGTGGATTTGCCCGCGCCCTCGCCGCCTTCGAATGTGATAAATTTGCCGCGCAAAACCTGTTCCAACCAGCATTTTTCCGAATCTAAAAATCCGGCAGATCACTTCTTCTGGATCATTTGCCGGAACAAGCCAAATCCGAGTTCAGAAGCCGCGTCAAGCCCGCGCTGGGTCAGAGAGCCGGCCGCAACCGCGTTTGCGGTCAACAACGGCACTTCCAACACCACATTCTGACCACGAAACACCCGCAATGTGCCCACTTCTTTGCCCTGCTCTACCGGCGCTATCAAAGGGCCGCTGTACGTTACTTTGGCTGTCAATTTTTCGCCTGAGGTGCGCGGCACCAGTATTTTAACCGGGCTTGCCGCCACCAGAGCCACGTCACCCGCCGCACCACCATAAACCTTGGCATTGGCGACAGCGTCCTTGTCACCAAAAATAGTTTTCGGTTCAAAGCTGCGAAAGCCCCAGTTCAGCAACCGCCGCGAATCTTCAGCCCGGTCACTCGCAGACTTTAAACCATTGATCACAACGATCAGCCGTTGTCCGTTTTGCACAGCGGAGCCCACAATCCCGAAACCGCTTTCTTTGATGTCGCCGGTTTTAAGCCCATCCGCGCCCAACTCCATAGTCAGCAACGGATTGCGGTTTAATTGGCGGATTTTGTTCCACGTGAATTCCTTCTCGCCAAAATAGTGATAGTAATCCGGATAAGTCTTGATGATATGCGCGGCAAGTTTCATCATCTCGCGCGCCGTCACTCTTTGATCTTGGTCGGAGCGCCCCCACGGGTTGGTGAAGGTGGATTTTTCCATGCCCAGTTCGCGCGCGCGCCGTGTCATCAGCGTCGCAAAGGCATCTTCTGTTCCGGCGATGCCCTCAGCAAGCGCAATGGCCGCGTCGTTGCCTGACTGCACGATTAATCCGCGCAACAGATCTTCAACCGATATTTTGGATTTAAGTTCTGCAAACATGCTGGAGCCGCCCGCCACGCCGCCGCCCTTGCGCCAAGCGTTTTCCGAAATCGGGAATGTGGCGTCCAATTTCAGATGGCCGAGGCTCAACTCGTGAAACACCAGTTCAGCTGTCATCAATTTTGCGGTTGAGGCCGGAGCCATCAAATCATCGGCTGCTTTTTCATAAAGCACCGATCCAGAGTCATAATCCACCAGAATTGCATAGGGCGCGGACGTTTGAATTGTTTGGGCAGAAGCCAAACCCGCACTCAAGACCGGCAACAGTGTAGCGAACATCCGCACTAATTTGATGAGATAATCCAACAAACACCCGTTCGAACAAATCGGTTCGCGCCCGCTATATACGCGATTGGATGTCGCACACATGCGTTGTGAAATCAACGAAAGTCTGGGGACAGGCTTTCGCGCGCCAGAGCGGTGAAGTTAATTTGAAGACTTGAGTAAGTCTTCCATTGTGCGCGGACGGAATTTTTTAAACGGACCGTCTTTTTGAAAACGCTCTATCGGCGGCAAATCAGAATTATAATACAACGCCGAGAGCTTTCCCACCGCTGCCGGAGCCTCTACAGCATCTTGCAAAGGCACGGCACGAACTAATTTTGGCGCAGCTTTAGGTGCGACCATCGCGACAGTTTGCTGCGAAATCACCGGCGCGGCAGCGGGCGCTGTAACGACGGGTACTGCTAACGCAACAGCAAGGACAGGTGCGCCGACATTAAACGGGCGCGCCACAGGGCGCGGCGCAACGGTAGGCATTGCAGAAACTGCTGCCACACCAGCGGTCTCGGCCTCGACATCCTGATCGTCAGCCATTTGGGCGGGCTGCTCAACCTGAACTCTGGGAGATAATGCTGCAACCCGTTGTGGCGCCGGTTCCGGGTTTGCTGCCACCATAATGGGTTGAGTAGGCAAGCCGTCCAATGTTGCGGCAGATCCATCGGTACGCAATGACGCCAAAAGCTTATTATCATCGGAGCCGCCAAGACCGGCGCGGGCCAAGTATTCCACCTTTACCTTAGCAGTGCCCTGCCCTTTAAAATCCAGCGCGCCGGCCACTTTTTCTGACACGTCCATCACGCGGCCGCCGTGATAAGGCCCGCGATCATTGACTCGCACCACGATGGAAGCACCGTTGCGCAAATTCGTCACGCGGGCATAGCTTGGCAATGGCATAGTCGGGTGGGCAGCCGATACAGATGCCTTGTCAAAAATTTCTCCATTGGCTGTTTTGCGGCCATGGAAATCCGCACCATACCAAGACGCCATACCAACGGCGGAATAGTTTGGCCGGTCAGCCGGATAGTAAGTGTGGCCGGCAATGGTGTAGGGCTTACCTACCAGATTTTGGCCGCCGCCCTTTGGCACATCTTCGCCATCAGCAATGACCCGCTTGGAAGCAGGGCCATATTTGCTGGTGGGGAACAGATTTCCCGCTTCTGCATATTTTTTGGAACTTTGGGCGCAACCCGAAGCTAAAAATCCGGCAGCAACCACACAAGCGATTTTAGTACCAAAAACGGCTTTAGGCATTTTTACACTCATGAGCAAACACGCAACGCAAGGAAACTGAAACCTGAGGATAATTTAAATACTTCAGGACTATCCTGCAAAATGCGCTCCAATGGTAAAGGATTGGCTAAGACGTGTCATAAATCTAACTGCGTCGCCGCAAGATTGCAACTGTGGTAAAATTGAAAGACTGCAACCCGAGTAAAATTGGAGGCGTTTATGCGCAGAAATTATACGCTCATATTCTAATTTGAATCAATTTAACCGAAGCCGTTTTGGCAAAGCCACTTCTGATATTGCCGCCCCAGTCTGCTCAATTTCTCCACTCAGCGGTGTGTCATCGGCTATAGGGCGCAACTTTCTGCCGCGACTTCTTTTTGAATACCTCCGGCCCGCTGCCATGCGCGCAGAACCCCTTCGCAGTTTCAACCCTGTTGCCTCTGCCATTCTTTACGGCTCGATTTATGTGGCAGCTCCCCAAATTTTAAGTCTTGCCCCGCAAGTTGTGCGCTAGGTTGCGAAAGGCAAGTTGTGCGCCAGGTTGCAAAATGGTTGTATCCGGTTGCAAAAATTCGGCCAAAAATTCTATTTTAAGCCGGATTTGGCTACGTTTGGCCACAGTTTGGCCGTGTTGCACCGCCCTTTGGCCGAACAATATGGCCAAGCGGAAGTTTTAGAATATTGATTTCACGAGATATTTTAAAAGTATGGCCATGCTTGGCCGACATTTTGCAGGATAAGTTCAAGTAGATGTGGCCAATTTCAAGCTTGATCTTTTCGCAAAGTTCTGTTCAACAGACATGCTCCAAGTTTTGGAAGGGTGGCCGAGTGGTTTAAGGCAACGGTCTTGAAAACCGTCGTGGGTGCAAGCCCACCGTGAGTTCGAATCTCACCCCTTCCGCCAATTTGCCGGGTTACATTGCAAAAAATGTATCGAGAGATGCCATTTGGTCGCTGGTGCGGCGCGATGCGTGCCCGCTCTCACTGGCAATTGCCCTTGTTGAGGCAGCGTTTCTGGCCATCCACCATCACGCATAACTTTGAGTTATCAGGTATTTAGCCATTGATTTGCAGCAAAGAGACGGTTTTGGTTGCTCTTATCGCCGCTTCATGTCAATCCAACCGCCATGACAGACAATTATCAGCCTCGTATTTCCTTCGTATCCTTGGGATGCCCAAAAGCACTGGTTGACTCTGAGCGCATAATCACCGGATTGCGCTCAGAAGGCTATGAATTGACCAAAACCCATGCCGGAGCAGATGCGGTTATTGTCAACACCTGTGGCTTTCTGGACTCCGCCAAGGCCGAATCTCTTGCGGCCATTGGCGCGGCATTAAAAGAGAACGGCAAAGTCATCGTAACCGGCTGTATGGGGGCCGAGCCCGAGCAAATCCGCGATGTTTTCCCGGGAATTACTGCAATAACCGGTCCGCAAGCCTATGAATCGGTCATGAACGCCGTGCATGCTGCCGTGCCTCCAAAGCACGATCCATTTCTAGATCTCGTTCCAGATCAAGGGGTTAAGCTTACCCCGCGCCACTATGCATATCTGAAAATTTCGGAAGGATGCAACAATCGCTGTTCTTTTTGCATCATTCCAAAATTGCGGGGAGATTTGGTGTCCCGTCCCATTGGCGATGTCCTGCGTGAGGCGGAAAAATTAGTAAAGGCGGGCGTCAAAGAGCTTCTGGTTATTTCGCAGGATACCTCCGCCTATGGCTTAGATATAAAATATGCCGAAAGCACCTATCAAGATCGTTCCATTCGCGCGAAATTTTATGAACTGGCAAAGGAGCTGGGAGACTTGGGGGCATGGGTGCGTATGCATTACGTTTACCCCTATCCTCATGTCGATGACGTTATCCCATTGATGGCGCAGGGGAAAATCCTGCCTTATTTGGATATTCCGTTTCAACATGCTGCGCCAAACGTGTTGAAAGCAATGAAGCGCCCGGGAAATCAGGAAAAAACCCTTGATCGGGTCAAATCCTGGCGCACCGTCTGCCCGGATTTAACATTGCGCTCGACCTTCATTGTCGGATTCCCGGGAGAAACCGAGGCTGATTTCCAATTTTTGTTGGATTGGCTGGACGAGGCCAAGTTGGATCGCGTTGGCGCATTTAAATACGAGCCTGTTACCGGTGCTAAAGCCAATGATCTTGGCCTAGAAACTGTGCCAAATGAAGTAAAGCAGGAGCGTTACGACCGGTTTATGACCCGCCAGCAGGCCATTTCAGCAAATATTTTAAAGAAAAAAGTTGGAACCCGCCAATCCGTCATAATCGATCAGGCAGGGCCAAGTGTTGCCAAAGGCCGCTCGAAAGCAGATGCCCCGGAAATAGATGGCAATGTTTATGTCAGTTCTCGACGGCCTTTACGACAGGGAGATATTGTCTCAGTCAAAATAGAGCGCGCTGACGCCTATGATCTCCACGCATCTGCGACATAGAGCTGCGACCGTTCACCGTTGCGCGGCCTTAGAATATTGATGCAAATATACGTCTGAAATCTGCCGGTCATCATCAGAAGCGTTCTCTAAAGCCTTAGAATACAGGTCTAAAATCCACTTGTCCTTTGGCGAGACAGCAGCGTCACGCGCAAGCGTCAGCCACATTAAGCCCCTGCCCTTTTGCTGCTGAACACCCTGTCCAAAAAAAAGCATATGGCCTAACAAAGCCTGAGCAGCATGATGTTGTTTCTCTGCCGCCAAATTAAACCACCGAGCTGCCTGTCGCGAGTCTTTTTCACAACCCCGCCCATCAAGCAGCATTCGCGCAAGATTATATTGGGCGTTGGGGTCTCCAAAAGTCATTGCAGCAAACTGGAACATGGCAAACGCACGCGCAGGGTCCGGTTCGACCTTAGCTTTTGACAACCCGTTTAGAGCATAAACGCCGACAGCAACATATGCATTGGACACCACAGCGAGGTCTTTACGATCTAATTCGTCATCATCATCTTCGTGGAAGTTGTTGACGATGCTCGAGAAATAGCTGTAAGCCTGAGCATCATCACGCGGAACGCCGTCGCCATCGGCATACATTCGTCCCAGTTTCCACTGCGCAAGCGGATGCCCCTGCGACGCAGCATATTTTAAGGCAGCTACAGAGTCATCAAATTCGCCGGATTCATAGTTTTTAAGACCGTATCTAAATGCATCCTGAGGATTGGCGAAGCGGGACGAAGGTTCATTTTGGGTAGGACCTTCAAAGGCATAGCTCTTGATTGTATTAAAGGCAGTGGCACAGAAGGCTATGAAGCAAACAATAGCCAAGAGCAAAAAGCTTCGTCCCGCGAACCGACTGCTGCCGGACGAAATAACCACCTCGAAAGTGGAAGTAGCCTCAAAACCCGGAAAATTACCACGCATGTCCATACAAATGGCGTCCAAAATCTCTCGTTTACCTGAAGCTGCGCCCAGAAGGGACTGCGTCAGGATTTTCGTGTCGTAGAGAGTAGCGCAGAGTTTATGGCTTAAACGCGGCGATTTCGGTCTTTTGGCAAGGTCAGTGGAAATCAATTTGGAGTGTTACGTTTTTGCAACACACTAAATTTAGAATTACAACCCATGGAGACCGGACAGCGCAGCCGTCATTTTACCGACGCGCGACTCTGCGTCATCGCGTCTTTCCCGGTTTTCTTCGATAATATCGTCCTTGGCGCGCGCCATGAAGTCCGCATTTGCGAACCGAGCATCAATTTTGTCGACTTCCACCTGCCATTTTGTAATTTCCTTGCTTAAACGCGCCCGCTCAACCGCAAAATCGATTATTCCGTCCAATGGGAGTGTCGAAATTTGACCGTTAACAACCAATTGCACGGCACCTTTTGGCGAGGTGTCCGCGAATGAAATGTCTGAAATTCGTGCCATACGTTTAATTGTGTCGCCGCGTTGCGCAACAAGATGCTTTAACGAAGCATCTGCACCGACAAATACTAAGGGAATAAGTGCGGCGGCATTGATATTCATTTCCGATCGAACCGAACGGATTTCAGAAACCAGCTTAACGATAAACCCTATCGTGGCATCAGCGGCGGACGTATCTCTCAATATCACATTGGTCCACGTCGCAGTCGCGAGAAGCCCTGCTCGTTTTGGGCCCTTTTCTCCCTTAATGGCCCACAACTCCTCCGTTATGAAAGGCATAAACGGGTGAAGCAGTTTTAAAACTTCATCTAAAACAT
>JAYTYD010000020.1:0-6802 GCA_043742625.1 Methylovirgula sp.
TAACACTGCAACCGGATCAATTTGCGGCCCAAACTTTGTGCCAAAACCTTGGCAATCTCCGTTTTGCCTACTCCAGCCTCGCCTTCAAGCAACAGCGGACGGCCCATTTTCAGCGCCAAAAATACAACTGTGGCCAGCGCGCGGTCTCCAACATAATTCGCACTCTCCAAAAGCTTGAGCGTGGCATCGATAGAATTCGGGACAGCAATTTGCATTCGATTTATTCCTAGAGCATATCACGCAAAAGTGGGTAGCGGTTTTGCGAAAATGATATGCGTTATCAGAGAGATGGAAGAGCAATTTGCGTCTGTCAAGCGTTGAATTGCTCTAAGAGTTCCGCGTATCCCACGCCAGCCATGCGGCAACACCCACCAAACTAAGCGCCATAACGCGAGCTATTTGCTTGTCTTTATCAGCAAAAAGCGAAGCGGAACGCAGCTTTGCGGCCAACAGCACAATGCTAGTGTGCACAGTTGTTGCCACCAGCACATAAATCAACACCAATTGCAGATTTTGCACCAAAACACTTCCGCGCGACGGCACAATAAATTCAGGAAGCACAGACACATAAAACAGCGCGGCTTTCGGGTTGAGCACATTCACAAAAAGGCCACGACGAAATGACGAAAAACCTGCGTCTTCAAGCGCAGTCCCCTGCCCTGCACCGTTCCAAATGGCCCATGCCAGATAGAGCATATACACAATGCCGCCATAGCGCAGCGCCGTGTAGGCTAGCGGAGCGGCATTGAGCAGTTCCGCAAGTCCCACAGCAGACAACACCCCAATACTGAGCAAGCCAAAAGCGACGCCAGCCACAGCCATGAGCGCAGCGTCCCGCCCGCGTGACGCGGCCACCGTGGCCAGATAGGTCATATTCGGCCCCGGGGTAACTTCCAGCAGGAGACTCGTGAGCAAAAATCCGAGCATTTACCAGCCTTAGAAGCATGACCCTAAAACAGAGCGGCAGCGGATACTGCGGCCCTGTTCAAGCTATTTCGCCGCCGCTGTAACAGCACGTTTGGCCATGACACCAATAAGATGCGCCCGATAATCCGCACCGGCATGTATGTCAGCGTTCAGCCCGTCAGCAGAAACGGCAATACCGTCAAGCGCTTTTGCATTGAATTTGATTGCCAAGGCCGCCTCCATAGGCGCAGAACGGAACACGCCACTTTGGGCCGCGCCGGTTACAGCCACGCGAACAGCCTTGCCCTTTTTAGCGACAAATACCCCCACAACCGCATAGCGCGACGCCGGATTTGGAAACTTCTGGTAATTTGCCCGTGCTGGTACCGGAAACGAAATTGCTTTGATAATTTCGCCAGGCTCGAGCGCGGTTTCAAACATGCCTTTGAAAAACGCGTCCGCGCCGATTTTCCGCTTGTTAGTAATAATGGTAGCGTTCAGCGCCAGACAGGCCGCAGGATAATCGGCAGCAGGATCATTATTGGCAACAGAGCCGCCAATGGTGCCCTTATGGCGCACGTGCGGATCTCCAATTCCGGCTGCCAACTTGGCCAAAGCCGGAATGGCCTCGCCCACGATCGCCGAAGTTGCAACTTCATTATGTGTGCTCATTGCGCCGATAGTTACGGTAGACCCTTTGACGGTAATGCCCTTAAGTTCCGGCACCTGCGCCAGATCCACCACGTCGGACGGCGATGCAAGACGCTGTTTCATGGTTGGCAACAAAGTCTGGCCTCCTGCCAGCAATTTCCCCTCTGCAACTTTATGGATCATGGCCGATGCCGAACGTAAACTGTGCGGGCGGTGATATGTGAATGCAAACATGGGACTCTCCCTAAAAAATTGTTTTTATCATTGCGCGTCCGCTGTCTTTTCTGCCGCGACAAAACCGCTCGCGAGGTTTTTTCGCTTGAACCAACCCCGGCTAAAACCGCGGCTGGTGAAAAGTGAAAAGACAAAGCTATCGCGTTTATTCAGCCGCCCGTTTCATCATAGCCTTTTGCGCTGCACGCCAAATTACTTGCGGCGTTGCCGGCATAACAACATCCTCATGACCAACCGCGTCGGTAATCGCATTGATTACTGCCGGAGGCGAAGCAATGGCCCCGGCCTCGCCGCAACCTTTGATGCCCAATGGGTTGGATGGGCAACGGGTCTCGGTGAAGGCAGTCTGATAAAGCGGCAAATTATGGGCGCGGGGCATGGCATAATCCATGAAGCTCGCCGTTAAGAGTTGTCCGCTCTTGTCATAAATAGCACCTTCCAGCAGCGCTTGCCCGATGCCTTGGGCAATGCCGCCGTGCATCTGACCTTCGACAATCATCGGATTGATGATGCAACCAAAGTCATCAACAGCCGTGTAGCGTTCTATGTTGAGGACGCCGGTTTCCGGATCAATTTCCACCTCGCAGATATGTGTCCCCGCCGGGAAGGTGAAGTTTGTCGGGTCATAAAACGCGCCTTCTTTCAAGCCAGGCTCAAGTTCTGCGCCGGTAAACTTATGCGCAATGTAAGCGTTCAAAGCCACACCGGCGAAATCGACGGTTTTGTCAGTGCCCTTGACCGAGAATTTGCCATCTTTGAACTCGATGTCTTTCTCAGACGCTTCGAGGACATGGCCAGCCACTTTCTTGGCCTTGGCAATCACCTTATCCAGCGCCTTGGAAATTGCAGACATACCAACCGCGCCGGAGCGCGAACCATAAGTGCCCATGCCCATTTGCACCTTATCGGTATCACCGTGGATGATAGACACGTTATCAATCGGTATACCCAATCGGTCTGAAACCAATTGCGCAAACGTGGTTTCGTGGCCCTGCCCGTGGCTGTGCGATCCGGTAAGCACCTCTACCGTGCCGATCGGATTGACCCGCACTTCGGCTGATTCCCAAAGGCCGACGCCTGCGCCGAGCGAGCCAACCGCCGCAGACGGCGCAAGGCCACAAGCTTCGATAAAGGCGGAGATGCCGATGCCGCGCAATTTGCCATTTTTGGCAGATGCTTTCTTGCGCTTGCCAAAGTTTTTATAATCGGAAAGCTCAAGCGCCTTCTTCATCGAGGCATTATAATCGCCAGCGTCATAGCACATAATCACCGGGGTCTGGTGCGGGAACTGCGTCACGAAATTGCGGCGGCGGAACTCTGCCGGGTCCAACCCCAGTTCGCGCGCGGCAACT
This sequence comes from Methylovirgula sp., assembly GCA_043742625.1. GTDB lineage: Bacteria > Pseudomonadota > Alphaproteobacteria > Rhizobiales > Beijerinckiaceae > JANXSV01. The sequence continues at coordinate 3,144 of JAYTYD010000020.1, forward strand.
TCCACCAAACGCTCAATCACGAACGTCGCCTCAGGCCGCCCGGCCCCGCGATAGGCGTCCACCGGTGCGGTATTGGTGTAAACCGCATCAACTTCGGCATAGACATTCGGGATATTATACTGGCCGGATAGTAGTGGCGTATACAAATAGGTCGGCACCACGGATGCAAATGTCGAGAGATAGGCACCAAGATTGGCGATAGTATGCACCCGCACCCCGATCATCTTACCCTTGTCGTCCACCGCCAATTCTGCATGGGTGACATGGTCGCGCCCATGCGCATCGGACAGGAAGGCCTCGGTGCGGTCAGATGTCCACTTAACTGCGCGGCCAACCTTTTTTGATGCCCAAGCAACGACGATTTCCTCGGGATAAATGAAGATTTTGGAACCAAAACCGCCGCCAACATCCGGCGCGATGACGCGCAGTTTGTTTTCTGGTGCCAGACCGCAAAATGCTGAAATAACCAAACGCGCAAGATGCGGGTTTTGGCTGGTTGTGTGGAGCGTATAAACGCCCGTTCCAGCGTCATATTCGCCCATGGCGGCGCGTGGCTCCATCGGGTTTGCCACCAAACGGTTGTTGACCAGGTCAATTTTGGTAATATGTGCGGCGCGCTTAAACGCAGCCACAGTTTCACCTTTGTTGCCAAGGTGGAAGTTGAACACCGTATTGTCGGCAGAAACCTCATGAATTTGCGGTGTGCCTTTTTTGGTAGCGCTGGCCGTGTCTGCGTTTGCCTGCAAAACCGTATAATCAACCTCGATAGCTTCAGCTGCTTCGCGCGCTTGAGCATAAGTGGTGGCAATAACAACAGCGACATGATCTCCGACATACTTGACTTTGTCGATGGCCAAAGCCGGATGCGGGGCGCCCTTCATCGGTGAGCCGTCTTTAGAGTGGATCATCCAGCCGCAAATCGGACCGCCAATTTTATCGGCCACCAAGTCCGCGCCGGTGTAAATGCCGCAGACGCCTTCCATGTGTTTCGCTTTGGAAATGTCTATTTTATTGATCTTGGCGTGGGCGTGCGGCGAGCGCAAAAAAAACGCGTGCGCTTGATTTACACGGTTCATGTCGTCAGTGAAATTGCCCTTGCCTGTGATGAAACGCTGGTCTTCCTTGCGGCGGACGGATGCGCCAATACCTGTTGCACTCATGGGTTTTCTCCAAAAAGCCGGATTTGTCGGAAATACGCAAATCTTTCTATTTATTTTATTATTCTGCTGCGTGGGCGTGCGCGAGCTCGGCAGCGTGGTCATGCTGCATTGCCTCAGCACCCGCCGCGATGGCCTTCAAAATGTTATGATAGCCGGTGCAGCGGCAAATATTGCCTTCCAACTCATGCCGGATGGTGGCTTCGTCCAGATGATGCCCTTTGCGGTTAACGATATCGACCGCACTCATAATCATCCCGGGGGTGCAGTATCCGCATTGAAGGCCATGATGCTCGCGAAACGCCGCCTGCATCGGGTGCAGTTGCTCGCCGTTTGCCAAGCCTTCGATGGTCATCACGCTTGCGCCTTCACAGCTCAGCGCCAGCAGCGTGCATGACTTAACGGCTTTACCATCAACATGCACAACGCACGCACCACACTGGCTCGTGTCGCACCCGACATGCGTACCTGTGAGGTGTTCATGATCCCGGATAAATTGCACCAGTAGCGTGCGTGAATCGATATGGCCGCTGGCCTGCCGCCCGTTGATAATCATTGAAATTTTCTGCATTTTTTCTCCCTATTTTTTTATTTATGCCATCGCGCATCTGGCGGTTATCCCGCCTGATTGATCGCGCCCCTTAATCCGATGCAATGCTCATAATCTCATCGACAAAAACAGCGCCGCAATCCGGGCTAAAGGCGAAAATCGTTGAAAATGTGTTGCTGATTTGATGGTAATTCTGTCTGTCCTGCGCGAAATCACGTCCTGGTCCGGCAGTTCAATAATGCGTCTTATAAATGTGCCCCCGAGCTTGGCGCAAACGCCTATGAGTTTGGATTTTGACTTCGTGCCAAGCGCCTCGAATGCTACATGCGCGGCATCGTAGATTTCTGTTTTACCGCGTTCGTAAACGCAATTAAAAGCACGCAGGTTGGACGCAGCGCGTACCACTGTTTTTACAGTCTGCAGGGTAACCTTACCTTGCATCGTCATTGCCATAAAACCGCGTCCTTTCGAAAAAGAAACTCGTGCGACTATATTCTGACACGCGTGTACACAGTAGTTAAGCACTTAACTCCGCAAAACCTTCGAAAAACGGGCGTCGCATATTGTGCAGATTCTAGAACATAGCCTTTTCAAGGCCTTTACAAGTATTATTGTGAAAAAATATTGAAACGCACGTCAAATCAGATTTCTGGGGTCTAACACGGTTTCGAGCTGATCGGCAGGCAGTAGTTTTTTCGCCAGCGCCAGTTCGCGAATGCTCTTGCCACTATGGTGCGCCTCAAGCGCCAATTGTGTGGCCGCCGCGTAACCAATGTAAGGATTAAGAGCAGTAACGATGGCCATCGAATGCTCAACAATGTCTCGCAAACGATTTTCATTGGCGGTGATACCAGCCACGCATTTATGCGCCAGCACCAGACAGCCACGCTCCATGTGCAGCAGGCTCTTGAACAGGCTGAAGGCGATAATCGGCTCAAATGCATTTAACTGCATTTGCCCGCCCTCCGCCGCGAATGTCACGGTCACATCATTGCCAATCACTTCAAAAGCAATTTGATTGACCACCTCTGGAATGACCGGATTTACTTTGCCGGGCATAATCGAAGAACCTGCCTGCACGGCAGGCAAATTTATCTCACCAAACCCGGCGCGCGGCCCCGAGGACAGCAGCCTCAAATCGTTGCAAACTTTCGATAATTTCACCGCAACGCGTTTAAGAACACCGGACAGCTGCACAAATGCGCCGGCGTCTTGCGTTGCCTCGATAAGATTTCCTGCCGTGACGAACGGCTCGCCGGTCAGCGTGCAAAGTTGGGCGCAAACCTCCTTGGCATAGCCGGGCGGCGTGTTGATGCCGGTTCCGATTGCTGTCGCGCCCAGGTTAATTTCATGCAGCAGCTGTGCTGCCTCGGCCAACCGCTCCTCATCCTCGTGCAACATCACCGCGTAGGTCAAAAACTCCTGTCCCAAAGTCATCGGCACTGCATCTTGCAGCTGGGTGCGTCCAATTTTGACCAAATCCCTAAATTCATTGGATTTCTTGGCAAATTCAGCCCGCAAAACGGCCATAGCAGCGCGCAATTTATGAATGCCCGCAATCAAAGCAATTTTCACTGCTGTGGGGTAAACGTCATTGGTACTTTGACTCAGATTCACATGTTCATTCGGGCTCAAATATTGATAATCCGACTTGGGTCGTCCCATCAGTTCTAAAGCGCGATTGGCGATCACCTCATTGGCATTCATATTTGTAGAGGTGCCCGCCCCGCCTTGAATAACGTCGACCACGAAATGCTCATGCAACCGCCCCGCGCGAATTTCGCCACATGCAGCAATAATCGCGGCAGAAATGCCGGCTGGCAAATAACCTAAAGCCCGGTTTGCCTCCGCCGAAGCTTGCTTTACCTGCGCCAGCGCCACCACAAAATCGGGGAAAGCCGAGACTTGTATGCCCGAAATCGGAAAGTTTTCCACAGCCCGCAAGGTGTGGA
>JAYTYD010000021.1:0-1191 GCA_043742625.1 Methylovirgula sp.
TGTGCAGGAACGCCCCTTCCTCACTTTTGGCATTGCCAGAGACGCCTTCATTCCCATGGCGGGCGTTTCCGAATTTACCTTGGGCTTTGGGCTGTTGGCAACGCCTCTGGTGCGCAGGCTTTCAGCTTTGGGCCTGCTCGTCATTTTTACCGCCGCAGTGTACCCCTTTGGGCGCATAGACATGATTGGCCATGCGCTTATCATGATGATCATCATCGCCATCGCTGTTGATCACACTAGAGAATTGCACTTCATGAACGCGGTCCGCCGGAACATTGCTTTGCTACCGTTATCTTTGGCGGGGTTTTTGACGGTGTTCGCGGTAAGTTATTGGGGGCTACACGCCGCGATTTATGGGCCGGGCATCCCCGGCGATACAGGAGTGCCGCTGTCGACACAACCTATGTCAACCCACACGCCTGACCCTGAACACCCCCACTCCACCGCCGAAGACAAGCCTTTGCCGTAGTTGAAACGCACCGACAGTTGCATAACACGCGCTCAACCAAAGGCTTCGCGCTTTGGGCGCTTCAACCCTCATCCGCCCTCCCAAGCGGAGAAGGCAAAGCGGCAAATACAAACAATCGCCCTACCCTAATTGCGCTTCACACCAAACATCTTATCGTCGGCTTTCTTCACAAACAAATTCGCCAAGGCGTCCAACACATTGTCATTTGAAAAATGCGGTTTGGTGCCTTCGAATTTGCAGGAGGCCAGCACCTGCTCCACAATAAATTTGGGCTGGAAATAAGCTAAAGGTGCGTTGTTGTGTCTGATCGCCTCAAGCACTTGCGCGAAAGTGGCATCGGAGACTTCCAACCCGGCCTTGCGGGCCATGCCATCAAACACCTTGCGGTAAAGTTCAGCAGGAGGCTCTACCGTTTCGAGTTTATAGCTGATGCGGCGCTGGAAAGCCGGGTCCATCAAATCATCAGGATGCATGTTAGTAGAGAAGATCACAATCTCATCAAAGGGAATGCGCACACTTTTGCCTGTGTGCAGCGTGAGATAATCAACTTTGCTGTTGAGCGGCACAATCCAGCGGTTCAAAATATCTTCCGGCTTGGCCCGTTGGCGTCCGAAGTCGTCAATCAAAAACGTGCCGTTCAAAGCCTTGATATGAAGTGGCGCTTCATAAAATTTCGCGATGTGGTTATATTTTAAATCGAGCATCTCAATGGTCAACTCGCC
>JAYTYD010000022.1:0-18683 GCA_043742625.1 Methylovirgula sp.
ATCGTTTGTCCTTCTTGGAACAGATGAGACCAAAAATGCTCCCTTAAGAAAAGTGCCTAATTTGTGCCATTGGCGCTGACACCGGACAATCAAACCCGAAGAGACAAAAAGCTCCCTTAAATTATGACCAAAACTGTTCCAAATCATTTGACGACGGACAAAGGCAGCTTACGCCGCTCTCAGGCAGAAAATCCACTTATCAAACCTGTCCGAATTTGCGGGACCACTTCTTGTGACGTCCGTGCGGCAGGGTTAGGCACAGACTTACGACGTCCAGATTGAACAGAACCGAGGCATTAAAAACGCTGGCGCATATCTGGAAAGCGCCGAATTAAACGTTTTTTCAATGTCGGAAAAAGCACCGAAAGCGAATGAAATTTGGATTTATTTCAAGCTTATGGACGGGAAATAGCTGCGCTTTTATCTTGCTGTCGTGTCTTAAACAATAAATCCAGATTTCAAAGAATTCGATAATATTCATGTATTCACACTCAATTGTTGCAAAATTTGCCGATTTTTATCGAAGAATCGAGACGATTTGCAGTTCGGATTTTATCCGAATTGGACATAATTACAAAATTTACCCTGTAGACTAGTCGGCCGGTCCAATCCATTATTTTGACATAAACGATTAACCAAACGCGCCGCAATCAAAAGCCCTTAGAGCCGGAAAGCTTGAAGCCAAGAGCGCAGATGCAGAGTGGAATTTATGACAAGTGCGGCAGCGGCCAAGGCCAATCCATATCCACTGTTGTTCAGCCCGCTGCTTATCCGCAGCGTCGAGATCCGCAACCGAATTGTCTTCCAGCCGCATTTCACGGCGTTGGGCTCCCTCGAAGGCATGCCCACCGACGAGCATGTCGCCTATTTTGAAGAACGGGCGCGCGGCGGCGCCGGGTTGATCGTCACGGAAAGCCAAGCCATCCATCCCACCGGAAAAATGTCCCGGCGTTTTGTTAACGCATGGGACCCAGCAATCATCCCGGGCCTACGCAAGATCACCGGGGCTGTTCACGATAATGGCGCCAAGATATTCTCGCAGTTGACCCATGGCGGCCATACTTCGTTGGAACATCCGCCGCAGCTGATGTGGGCGCCAACTCAGATGGCGGAGCCCTCCAGCCATTTCTCGACCAAGGCCATGGATGCAGCGGATATACATGCCACTATTGATGGCTTTGCCATCAGCGCCAGCAACGCCATCAAAGCCGAATATGACGGCGTTGAAATCAAGATTGCACATGATGGTCTGCTGCGCTCATTTGCGTCGCCCTTCTTTAACCGGCGCACAGATGAGTATGGCGGATCGTTTGAAAACCGTATGCGCCTGTCGTTGGAGGTGCTGGAGGCCGTCCGCAAGGCGATCGGTGATGTGCCGCCTATTGGCGTGAGAATCTGCCTGGATGAGTTCACCTCTTTTGGTTATGACCTCGATTATGGCCTGCGGATGGTGCAGGCGCTGGAGGCGACCGGCCTTGTCGATTATTTCAACTCCGATGCCGGTTCTTTTTCCTCCTATTGGATGGAAATTCCGCCGGCCGGGGTCCAGACCGCCGCTTTCGAGTGCTTGAACAAAGCTCTGAAGCGCGCCACCAAACTGCCGGTCGTGGCCTTTGGTCGCATTAGTCCGCCGTCGCGCGGCGAGGAAATCCTGCGGCTCGGCGAAGCGGACATGATCGGCATGGCGCGCCAACTCATTGCCGATCCCGATACACCCAACAAGCTCATGGCCGGGCGCGGAGATCTGGTGCGCATCTGCATTGCCTGCAATGACGCCTGCATCTTTCAGGTTGGGCAGGAAAAGGGCATCCGCTGCATTCAGAACCCCTCCGCCGGGCGTGAGGGCATATTGAATGAGCGTTATATCCTCAGGACGGCCGAGCCGAAGAACATCGTTGTCGTTGGCGGTGGTCCGGCTGGTCTCAAACTGGCCGAGATGTCTGCCAGACGTGGCCATTCCATCACCCTGCTGGAGCGCGAGCCGGTTCTGGGTGGGCAGCTGCGCTATGCTGCGTTACAGCCCGAACATCAGTTAGTGGGTGAAGTCGTCTCTCATCTCGAAGCTTCTGCCGTCGAACACGGCGTCACTATCCGCCGCAATATTGTGGCGACAACTGACCTGCTCAAAAGCTTAAACGCCGATGTGATAGTGGTTGCAACCGGTTCCGAGCCTAATCTTCCGTTCAGAGATGGTTCGTCCATATCGGAGGGCTTGGGCAATTCGATCCTTCCCGACATCGAGGGGCTTGATCAGGCCTTTGTTGTATCGTCGGATGATGTGCTTTCGGGCGCGGTCAGGCCCTCCGGCAATGTGCTGGTGATAGACGAGAACGGCCATTGGGAAGCGGCTGGCACCGGCGAATATCTTGCGGATCTTGGCTGCAAGGTCACCATCATCGCCTCGCACAGCCTGATCGGCGAAGATCTGGAGAGCGGCAACCGCACATTATTCTACCGGCGCGCTGCCATAAAAGGCATCGAGTTGCGTCCTTCGTTGGTGCTGCTTGAAATCGGCGAACGCCGCGTCAGGCTCGGTAAGACTTTCAGTTCCGGTGATGCCGATGGCTGGGGCAAATATGTGCTGATCCCTAGTGACGAGATTTGGCTGGAGGACATTGACTGGGTAGTGCCGGTGATCGGCCGCCGCTCGCGCGAGGATCTGTTTCTCCAGCTTCAGGCCTCTGCGGATTTTGTCAATGTGCAGCTGGAGCGTGTCGGCGATTGCGTCGCGCCGCGTCTGATCCAGGGTGTCATTCTTGAAGCCACGCAGCTGGCACTTTCTCTCTGAGGGCGGGATCATCATGCAAACTTCCAGTTTTCAGGTTCCGCCATCAGGTCTCCCGGGCGCGCACAAGCACCACGTGATCCTGCGGGTCGAGGCGGTGACAAAATCCTTTCCCGGCGTATTGGCGCTGGATGATGTCAGCTTTGAAGTGCGTACGGGGGAGGTCAGCGCCCTTGTCGGTGAAAATGGCGCCGGCAAATCGACCTTGATCAAGCTGATGGCCGGTTTCTACACGCCCGATAAGGGTGAAATCCGGGTCAATGGCCATGTTCTGCAGGCCAATCCAGCAGCCGCGCACAAGGCGGGCGTGGCGACAATCCATCAAGATCATCACCTTGTGCCCGGCATGAGTGTTGCCGAAAACATCATGCTGGGGCGCTGGCCGTCGCGTTATGGCATCATTTCAAAAAAGGCGTAGTTGCAGCGGACGCGCGAGGTGCTGGAACAGGTCGCTCCCAATCTCTCACCCTTCGAGCTGGCGCGGCGCCTGTCGCCGGCAGAAGGCCAGTTGGTCGAGATTGCCCGCGCCATTGCCGAGGATAGCTCGATTTTGGTGATGGATGAGCCGACGACCTCACTGTCGGGGCGTGAAATTGATCAATTGTTCAAGGTTGTGCATGAACTCAAGGCCAAGGGACTTGGGATCGTCTTTGTCTCGCATTGGCTGGAGCAGGTTTTTGCCATCGCTGACCGCGTCACCGTATTGCGGGATGGGCGCTTTGTCGGCAGTCAGCCGGCCATTGAGCTTGATCCCGACAAAGTGATCCGGATGATGGTCGGCAGGCAGGTGACGGAAGTGAAAGCCTCGCCGCGCCCGCTGGGCCGAGTCGTGCTTGACGTGAGCCACCTCACGCGGGCAGGGGCCGTCAACGATGTGTCGTTTCAGGTCCGGGCGGGCGAGATCGTCGGCCTGTCCGGTCTTGTCGGTGCTGGCCGTTCTGAGACGGCGGGCTGCATTTTTGGCGCTGATCCTTCCGATTCCGGCATCATTTCAATCGATGGCGTTCCGATTGCCGCGAGCGGGCCGACAGCCGCCATTGCCGCCGGGGTCGGGTTGCTGCCTGAAGACCGCAGACGGCAGGCCCTTATCGGTGGATTGAGTGTTTTGTCCAATGCAACGCTGGCGGTTCTCGATGACATTGCCCCCAATGGCATTATCGCCCGCGCACGGGAAGACCGCATTTTCAAGCAAACTCTTTCCGGTCTGTCCATCAAGATGGCTTCGGCGGATGTGCCGATCGCCACACTTTCTGGCGGAAACCAGCAGAAGGTGATTCTGGCGCGCTGGCTGGCCCGTCATCCGAAACTGCTGATTCTTGATGAGCCGACCAAGGGCGTCGACATCGGCGCGAAGGCCGACATTAGCAATATCATTGTCCGTCTGGCCGAAGCCGGTACGGCCGTTCTGCTCATTTCGTCCGAATTGTCCGAAATTCTCGCGCTGAGTGACCGGGTGCTTGTGATGCGCTCCGGGCGCATCACCGCCGAACTCGACCGCTCCACGATGAATGCGGAAACCATCATGAATTTTGCCACAACAGGTTGAGGAAGATCGCAATGTCCAACGTTCAAACGACTCCGGTAGAACGCAACGTAACGCCCGGCCCAGGCGCTATTTCCAGGTTCAGCCTGATCGACATGGTACAGGACCTTGGTCTTCTGATCGTGATCCTCATTGGCGGCGCCATTCTCACCTTTGCCTCGCCAGTGTTCTTCAGCCGCATCAATTTTGAAAATGTGCTTCTCTCATCAACCATCATTGCCGTCATGGCCATTGGTCAGACATTCGTCATCCTGATTGGCGGCATCGACCTTTCCGTTGGCGCGGTGATGGCGCTTTCCTCGGTGCTGTGCATTGGACTGCCGCTGCATTTTGGTATTCCGGCGGCGGCGGCGGCGCTCATTGCCATCGGGGTTGCGGCTTTGCTCGGGCTGATTAACGGCCTTAACGTCACTCTGACCCGCATTCCGGCGCTGATTGCGACATTGGCGATGTTAACGGTCGCCCGTGGTTGCGCCTTCATCTATTCCGGCGGCCAGAACATTGCTCCGGTTCCGGATATTTATATTGATCTTCAGGCCATGCATTTTTTTGGAGTGCCGATGGTCATTGAGATGACCTGCCTCATCGCTGTTCTTGCCCATTTCCTCCTGATCAAGACACGGTTTGGCCGCTCCATTTATGCCACAGGCGGCAATGCGGTGGCCTCGCGGCTCGCCGGCATCCGGACGGACCGCGTGATAATTCTGGCCTACGTCATCTCAGGTATGATGGCTGGGCTGGGCGGATTGATGATTTCCGCCCGCCTTGAAGCCGGTGCCGCGACATCCGGGCAGGGCATGGAACTGACTGTGATTTCGGCTGTTGTGATCGGTGGCGTCAGCTTGTTTGGCGGCGAGGGTAAGATTGTTGGCGTCATTCTCGGTGTGCTGCTGCTCGGCCTTGTCCAGAATGCTATCAACCTGCTGAACGTGCCGCCCAATTATGACTATGTCGTCAGCGGTTTCGTGATCGGCATCGCTGCAGCTCTTGATGTTTTCCGCCGTCGCAAGGTCGAAGCCAGCCTGAAGCAACGCGCAAATGCCGCTGCAAAAACCGGAATCAGCCAACCATTCCGCAAGTCGGGTCAAAACACCTGAGGTCAACGCCAAACGCGTCACATTTCATGACCGAATGAAAGGAGCGAAGGGGGAGAGGACAGCCGCGCCCAGAATAGCGACAAAAAGCATCAAAATACCATATTAACCAATAAACTCACCCTATCGGGAGGATATCAAATGTCTCTTATCAAGCATACCCGTCGCATCGCGCTGACCGGCCTTCTCGGCCTTGTTCTGTGCGCCAGTACATCCCTTTCAACCAGCGCCTTGGCCAATGCCGGAGATGCCAAGGGCAAGACTGTTGAATATATCACCTTCGGCCTGCAGTTCGAATATCAAGTGGCGATGGTCAACGGTATCAAAAAGAAGGCCGCCGAGGCCGGCGTGAGGCTCAATGTCATCGACGGCAAGGGCGATCCGAACCTGCAGGTGACGCAGGTGCTCGATGGCGTCACCAAAAAACCAGATGCCATTCTGATCAATCCGGTCGATGCCAAGCTGCTGGTGGCTGGTGTCAAGAGGGCTAATGAGGCCAATATTCCGGTCTTCATCATGGAAAACGCCCCGGCTGAAGGCAAATATCTCAGCTATGTTGATTTCGACAATGAAACCGGCGGCGCCCTTGGTGCTGACGAACTGGCGAAGCTGATCGGCGGCAAAGGAACCGTACTTGAAACCCGTGGTTCAACCGGCTCAGAGGCTGCCGAATTGCGCCACAAGGGCTTTATTGAGCGGATGAAGTCGAAATATCCGGATATTGTCGTCAAATCGCTCAATACCGAATGGGTCGCCGATAATGCTTACAAGATGGTGCTCGACGCCTTCACGCAGGACCCCAATATCAAGGGCGTCTTCAGTCATAATGACGAAATGCTGCGTGGTGTTATGTCCGCTTTGCGCCAGATCGGCAAACTGAAGCCACAGGGCGAGGATGGCCACATCGCGATGGTCGGTCTTGATGGAACGCCGCTCGCCCTCAAACGTATCCGGGACGGCATTCAGGACGCCACTGTGGAGCAGAGCCCCTATGCTATGGGTGGCGCGATTTTTGGCGCCATCGTTGCCAAATTTGAAGGCGGAGCCATTCCCGAAAAGGCCCGCACGGAACCTTCGATCATCACCAAGGCCAATGTTAATGAAGACGGCCATTGGGGCAATGCCAAGTAAGACCTTCTGGCCCAAAATTATGTCGAGCGTACCGTGACCACATGATTTCAACTCAGGCCTTTTCGGTAAATGAACTGGCACCAAAATGGCGCACATCCGGTCTTAAGATCGGATGTGCTGCTCTGTTTGCAGGATATATTATTCACGATTGTGTCTAGGGACGGGGTGCTCATAAATTTCTGCTTGGCGCGGATGTGTTCGCGAAGCTGTTACTGCCATTTTCTGGCATGTTCCGCATGTGTTTAACCCGGATGGGTAGGGTAGAAAGGCACGGTCAGACTTCGCGCCGGGCCGTGATGCCATCCATCCCGGACATAATTCCGTCTAGGTTCAGGACTTCGGTAATGGGGCCCTTTCTGTCAAAGTCTGCTATGCAAGCGGAACCCTTCAACGCCGACCCGGATGAAGCGCAGAAGTTGAGGACTCTGTTTAATTGATAGATAAGGCTGGCCCTTTTAATTGCTCTTCCCAGTTGCTGTCTCGTCGCCGAGATCATACTTCCGTCCGTGGTCAGCGCTGTGGCTGCTAACTTCATGCCTATGCAGATTTGAACCCGAACGACTATCTTATTGCCGTGCTCTAGCGGAGCATTCCGCAACAGTTTGACATTTGGCGGGCGTTCCAATTTTACGATACCGCCCGGCAAAAGCCCGTACTACGACTCGGTTTCGCTCTGTTTTGTCAGTGCGGAAACCAAGACGCCGTTACACGGTCGCAATTTTGCTATCAGCTTTGCTGTTGATGGCGCAGCCGATGCCCTGAGCTACCGTGACACGGCTTTTGCAACATCTTATATTACTAGGCCGGGGCCGGGCGACCATGCCGCCGACGAAAATGGTAGAGCTTTTGCTTTTTGCGACAGATTTCTGGTTCGTCAATGCTGCTGTTGACATTGCCGCACCCAAGAGCACGGCCGTGGTCTGCGCCTTTGGCGGTTCAGTCACATACGGGACATATTCAACGCTGAATGGCAATGATCGCCGGCCCGAGGCATTTACTCGCCCGACGATTCCACGAGGCCAATGGTGACTAGGTTACTGTGGTCAATTAGGCCATTACCGCGAATGCTGTTCAGCCGGATGCGGTGGGCCGTTCTACGACCGAGCGCCTTGACGGCGATGTTTATTCCACACAGTCGGCCCAATCAGGATTTTATCCCGTCGCCGCTTGGAACGGAATTTGCACCACGTTATGGCGACCAGAAAATCAATGCTGCACGTAAAGTGTTGAATAAATTGATCCATTCGTCGCGCACGTCTAATCAGGGCGGCGATATGGAAAGTGCCGTGTTGCATACCGCGACTTGCGCAACGCGAGATGAGTATGACCCGTAGAGTGCTGCGGGGCCGCGCGATTATTTCCACCCTTACCGCGTTGGTCTTGAGACAATGGCCACGACCATTGACGTGGCGCCGCTGGCCGGGCTATCGATTTAAGAAGTGATCACGGTCGGAATCGTAATTTTGTAAATGAGGGGTGTCTCCTCGTTGACATTTTTTATTTTGCTTCAGGTGCTTAGTTAGCTAACGGGTTATGCGGTGAGTTTGCCGCCGCGCCACAAGGCTGACCGTCATGTCCGGTTCATAGGTTTCCTGAACAAGTGCCAATTTCTCAACCGGCGACCAGCGCCGACGGCGCTCAGGTCCAGACAAAACCTCACCATTCACATTGTTACCGGTCTTAATCACGACATTACTCCTACCGCTTATTTTAGTGGTGGCTCATGTCCGGTCAATTAGGGGGCTGCTACACATACCACGTGCGTTCTTTGAGATGCGTCGCCGGATAAGGCGGCGCGTGCCAAGTTTAATTGGATCAAGCATCGTTCTTTATGATGTTGCGATAAGCAGCTGTCTCAAACGCCACATATTACTACGCCTCTTCAGGATCAAACAGGATCTGGTATGGAGGCCTTTAACGCGCGCAAATTCGGTTTTACAGCTGCGTAAAATCCGGCAATGAACTGACATTTAGCAAACTCAGGCGCAGGGTGGTCGAGCGCCGTTCGCCGAACCGCTCCTTGTAAGACTTGGCAAATTCGCCCGGCCAGATATAATCGGGACATAGGCAACCTGTGACGCGGTCAGCCCCGCGGCAGGGTCCGCCAGTTAGTGGTGGCTTTGCGAGCCGAAACTCAAGCAGTTGCCCGCATCGGTTATTTGCGCCTGCCGCGTCATCGGTTGCAAGTAACCGTCAAACTGTCGGGACAGCCCGGTGAGCGTTTTCTCACCGTGTACCCGCTCTCGCCCGCGCCGGAATATGCCGTGTTGCGCGGACGGGTACATCCAGAGCGGCCCCGATGTCGGGACTGGAAAGCGCGCGTTTGGTGTGACGCGGATCATCCCGGACATTGCGCTTTACCTCATCAGCGCGGGCAAGGGTTTCAAGCTGACCGCCGCGTTGCGAGAGTTTTTCCAACAGTGGCGTTACATCTTCCAAATGATGGGCGATGATATGAATAACACCGCTTTCACATTGCACCTGGCCGGTGATCTTGATCAGCCGCGCGCCTAAAACAACAGCGCGGAACGCCTCAAACACCTTTGGCCAAACGATGATATTAGAAACACCGGTCTCATCTTCAAGGGTGAGAAAAATCGTACCCTTTGCCGTTCCCGGGCGCTGGCGGCAAATGATTAATCCGGCGACGATACAATGACAATTGTTGCTCAAGTTGGACAAATGCTGATGTCTCACCACGCCCTGACCGGATAGATCAGCGCGAATAAAGCTTAACGGATGCGCCTTCAGGCTCAGGTGCAAATGACGATAATCCTGCACCACATTCTCGCCAGGCAGCATAGGTGGCAGGAGAGCTTCCGGCTCCATCTCTCTCGAGCGACTGGAAGCAAAGAGCGGCAGATCATCCTTATCGCCCGCGCGGTTGAGGCCCCGGACAGCCCAGAGCGCATCACGGCGGTTAAGGCCAATAGAGTTAAAAGCATCCGCATCCGCCAGCCGTTCCAGAACAGAGGGCGACAGGCCGGAGCGCAACCATAAATCACGCAGCGAGTCATAACCTGCGCGGCGCATCTGCACTAATTTTCGGGCATCGTCTTCACGCAAGCCTTTGATCTGGCGCAAGCCCAGCTGAAGAGCATGTGTGCTGCGCACATCTTGCTTCATGCTGATATGCGAGGGATGAAGGCGCTGGGCCGCAGGTGAATGCGGCTGTAATGTTGCGTCCCAATTCGAGCAATTGATATCGGGCGGGCGCACCTCCACGCCGTGATCACGCACATCGCGGACAATCTGAGCAGGCGAATAAAATCCCATAGGCTGCGCATTGAGCAGCGCCGCCGCAAAGGCATCAGGATAGTAGCATTTGAGCCAACATGAGGCGTAAACCAGCAGCGCAAAGCTGGCGGCATGGCTTTCAGGAAACCCATATTCACCAAAGCCCTCGATCTGCTTGAAGCAGCGCAATGCAAAGTCGGGATCATAGCCGCGTTTGGTCATGCCATTGACCATTTTGGCCTCAAACGAATGAATGGTGCCGTTGCGCCGGAAGGTGGCCATAGCGCGGCGCAATTTGTCCGCTTCAACGGGCGTAAAACCTGCCGCAACTATGGCAACGCGCATGGCTTGCTCTTGAAACAGCGGCACGCCAAGGGTTTTGCCAAGCACTTGCTCCAGCTCATTGGCGGGGCCAAATGCGGGCGCAGGCGCAGGATAGACCGGCGTTTCAAAACCCTGCCGCCGCCGTAAATATGGATGCACCATGTCGCCTTGAATCGGGCCGGGGCGAACAATCGCCACTTCAATTACCAGATCATAGAATGTCGCCGGTTTCAGGCGCGGCAACATGGTCATTTGCGCCCGGGACTCAATTTGAAACACACCTAATGTGTCAGCACGCTGGATCATTTTATAAATAGCAGGGTCTTCAGCGGGGATGCTGGCAAGTGTGTAGGCTTGGCCGTAATGGTGCGCCACAAAGTCAAAGGCTTTGCGGATACAGCTTAACATGCCCAGCGCCAGAATATCGATTTTTAAAATACCAAGACTGTCGAGATCATCCTTGTCCCACTCAACAAAGGTGCGGTTCGGCATAGCACCATTGCCGATGGGGATGGTCTCATCAAGACGGCCGCGGGTGAGCACAAAGCCGCCAACATGCTGCGACAAATGCCGCGGAAAACCGACCAGTTGCGACGTTAAGTCGAGTACTTTTTCGAGGCGCGCATCGGTGGGGTCGAGCCCGGAGCGCCGCGCCTCCTCTTGCGTGATGCCGCGGGCGCGCGAACCCCAGTTGCTTTTGGCCAATAGGCCGACAACATCCTCAGAAAGGCCAAAAACTTTGCCAACCTCGCGGATGGCGCTGCGTGAGCGGTAAGTTATGACGGTTGCGGCCAGCCCCGCCCGCTCGCGGCTGTAACGTCGATAAATATACTGGATAACCTCCTCGCGCCGCTCATGTTCAAAATCAACATCAATGTCGGGCGGCTCTTTTCGCTCCGGCGAAATGAAGCGCTCAAACAGCAGATCACCGCGCGCGGGGTCCACTTCAGTAATGCCAAGGCAAAAACAAACGGCAGAATTGGCAGCGGACCCCCGCCCTTGACAGAGAATATTTTGCGAACGGGCAAATGTAACGATGTCATAAACCGTGAGAAAATACGGCGCATAAGCCAGTTCGGCGATCAGGTTCAGCTCGTGAACGATGGTTTTTTGCACATTAAGTGGAACGCCGCCGGAATAGCGCTTCGCGGCACCAATGGCGGTGAGCTTTGCCAGAGTATCTTGCGGGCTGACGCCGGGTTCAAAGGCTTCTTCAGGATATTCATAACGCAACTCATCCAGCGAGAAATTCAATTGTTTTGAAAACGCCAGCGTTTGTTTGATAGCATCCGGAAAATCGCAAAACTGCCGTGCCATTTCTTCTGCGGTTTTAAGATGGCGTTCGGCATTGGCTTCTAGCAGCTTTCCGGCACACTCTAGCGTTGTATGTTCGCGGATGCAGGTCATCACATCTTGCAAGGCGCGGCGCTCGGGGACATGATAAAGCACATCCCCTAATGCAATCAGTTTGAAGCCAAGCGCCGAGAGCCGATGCAGCCTTTTGCGATCATTGCCACGAAACAACATTGAGGCACCAAGCCATGGCGGCCGGGGAAGTGCTTGTGCCAAAATCTGTAGTTCTCTGGTAAAACCCGGGTTCAAACGCGCCGGAGGCAGGACAATCAGGCTCAGCCCTTGCGCGTGGCTGATGAGGTCATCGCGGATCAACAGACAGTCGCCTTTGACGGTCCGGCGGTTTCCGAGAGTGAGCAGGCGGCACAAATCGCCATAGGCGGCCCGATTTTGCGGATAGGCGAGTATGTCCGGCGTTGAATCGCTAAAGACCAGTCGAACGCCCACCGCAAACGCCAGCCCCTCATGCTTGGCAGCCATATGCGCCCGCACAATGCCTGCCAGTGAATTATGATCAGAGACACCGATACCGGCAAGCCCCAGAGCTTTGGCCTGATGCGCCAGCTCTTCGGCCCGGGACGCACCCTGCAAAAATGAGAAATTGCTGGTGACGCCAAATTCAAAATAACTTTGCTCAAAATATCTCATGCGAACAGCCCGTGCATATACCAGCGCGGGGCTTCTTGCTCTTGATAGAGTCCGTGACGAAAAAGCCAGAACCGACGCCCTTGTTTGTCCTCAACGCGGTAATAATCCCGGGTCAGAGCCTGGCCTTGCACATCGCGCCACCATTCACAGGCAATACGTTCGGGACCATCGGCGCGGGCAACCTCATGCAGCACCCGCCGCCAGCGAAAGCGGATGGGCGGGCCATCCGGCACAGAGGCCAAGGTTTCAACCGGTTCCGGATTGGCAAACAGCCGGATAGGCCGCGTTGGCGGCTCGCCATCTTCTGATAAATATGTGCTCCAAACCAGAGCGAGCGCTGTGTTTTGAGCCATGTTTTGAATCATGCCTTGCGCGGTAACCCGTGCCTGCGCGGCTTCGGGAACATGGGTGTCATGTATCATCAAGCGTTGTATGTGGCTTTTACCCAGCCGCGCGGACATCGCATCAATAAAGGGTGTCAGATCCGGGGCGGTTTGCTCATTTAAAAACGAACTGGCGCTGTGGTCGCAGCGCCCCGCTTTGCTGATGTTGACAATCAAACAATCAAAGCCAAAGCCGGGATCAAATTCATCGGCGATGGTTTCCAAGCGGCGCATCAACACCTCTTGCAACAGCCTCTGGTCACGGGTGGCGCGGCCAAAGGCGGCATCTAAGATTTTCACGGCTCCATCCGCCCGAAACAAGGTCAGGCGTATATGCAACGCGCCTTCGCCTTGTTTTTGCAAGGAGTCGCACAATTTTTTGATCAGCGAGAGAGATACGGCACGGATATCTTCCTCGCGGGAAATCGGTTCGGCAAAGCGGCGCTCGGCGCTATAAACCGGCAAGGGCAAGCGCGGCGAAATAGGCTCTTCCAATGTGCCGAGTGCCTGACCCAAGCGGTTTAGAAGTTCATATCCAAAGCGCGCTGTGAGGGGCGCGCGCGGGCGCGATTGCACATCAGCAATTGATTTGAGGCCGACGCGCTCCAGCGCGTCCAGCATATTTTCTGGCAGGCGCAATGCGCTAAGGGGAAGCCCACTTAAAAACTCAGCCTCGCGACCTTGCGGTATAAGACTGTAGCGCGAGTGATGCGCCGCCGCCCATGCCACACCTACCGTGCTGGCAATAGCAGCTTTCACGGCTAAACCCTGCCGCTTTAAGCGCTGGCAAAGGTCGGCCCGCAATTTCACCTCGCCGCCAAACAAATGGGCGCAGCCGGTGATATCGAGCATGATGCCGCGTGATTGGCTCAATGCGGTCAGAGGTGTGTAGCGCAAACACCAGTCGGCAAGCGCCTCCAGCAGAGCTTGGTCGTGTTGCGGTTCGGCTTCAATAACGTGCAACTGCGGAAATCTTGCCCGTGCATCTGCCAGCGGCAGGCCGGGCTGCAAACCTAGCCTGAGCGCATGATTGTTTATAGCCGCTAGGCGCCACGCGCTTTTATATTTATCGATTGTGACGACAGCTTCATCCGAGCTTGCGCGGTGCAGCCGTTGCAACCGGTCTGTCGGTAAAGTTGGAAAATGCAGCGCCAGATAGCGGGGCTTCAAACAGGCACTCATGATTATTCCACTCCATAAGCCAACGCCCCAAGCGGCCATTGCGGGCGCGGGTTAACTCAACATCGAAACGCGGAAACCCCGGAAAACCGGCTGAACCCGACCCAACCGTAAAGGGCGATACGCTTGGCGCGGCGCGAATATGCCAACGGGCAGCAGCGGCGCTTGGCGCTTCATGTGCGCCGGAGCGCAGCATCAGTGCGGTGGATTGGCCCTGCGCGGCGGCCAGCATCAGACGACGCGAAGCGGTGAGGTCAAGGGCTTTGGCCGCGCCCCAAGGTTCCAAAATAACGCAGTCAAAAACACGGGCTTTCAAAGCCTCTTCTGCGGCATGTAAAACGCCAAGCGTATCCTGGCAGGCAATTAGCAACATTTGCTCCGGCTTTAAGCCAAAAGCCGCCAAACCTGGCGCATAAGGCTCGCCTTGTTCGAGATGGGCAAAATTTTGGGCAATCCAAACAAAGTGATGGCTGGTGAGCTGCGCCGCCAAAGCCAGTGTGAACCCCGAAGCGGCTTCGCCAAAAATCTCATGCACACAAAACCGCGCGAATCCACCCAGCACACTATCCAGCCCGCCATGACCGGAGCGCACAAAAGCCGTTACATCAGTGTCTAGTTTGGGGCCTATCTGTTCGATTGCAGCGATGCGTTGACGCAACAAAGTCAAAGCGTCCGCCGCCAAGCTATCCGGCACGGTTAAAATCCTCACATCAAATATGTTCTTTATTTGTTCTAAAATACAGGGAGGAATAAAAGAGTCAAGCCGGAGTCTTAAGCGCCGGTGCGGCGAGGTGCGTTTCTATGTTCCCAAACCGATTAACGATCCAAAACAACGAACGGAGGATTAGGTCAGAAAGACGCTCCCGCCGCCGCCATGCCTGAAGGTAGAGAGCTTTCGCGCAGATTGAGAAACCTTCGCGCAGATGCTGAATTTGCAATTCAATGTCATCGCTGCTTAAGAATGTCATCGCTGCTTAAGAATGTTATGGCTGCTTAAGCTGGCTCGCAGGCGCTATGATGGTGTCGCGGTGCAGCATTTATCGTTGAGTTTAGTAGTAGCGCCGTCATCTATATGATCTATTTAGCTGTGCGTGTTGATAGTCCTATAAACAGAAAGATAAAGCCCTATGCGCGTTGCGATTGTAGGTTCCGGATATGTCGGACTGGTTTCCGGGGCCTGCTTTGCAGATTTTGGTCATGAGGTTACGTGTGTCGACAAAGATCCGGAAAAGATAAACGCATTAAATGCAGGTATTATGCCGATATACGAGCCGGGCCTGGCGGAAATTGTGCACAACAATGCGCAGGCTCACCGGTTGCATTTTTCGATAAATCTCGCCGAAGCGGTCAAGCAGGCTGAAGTTGTCTTCATCGCCGTAGGCACCCCGTCGCGGCGCGGCGATGGCCACGCCGATCTCAGCTATGTTTATGATGCAGCGGGCGAAATTGCCGTGGCGCTTAACGGTTTCACGATCGTGGTAACCAAATCCACCGTGCCAGTGGGCACGGGCGACGAGGTGGAAAAGATTATACGCCAAGCGCGCCCTGAGGCGGCTTTTGAGGTGGTCTCCAATCCCGAATTTTTGCGCGAGGGGGCGGCAATTTCGGACTTCAAGCGCCCGGACCGGATTTTGATCGGCACTTCGAGTGAGCCCGCGCGCGAAATCATGCGGGAACTTTACAAGCCGCTGTCGCTCAACCAGCCGCCGATGATGTTTACCGACCGGCGCACCTCGGAGTTAACCAAATATGCGGCAAACGCCTTTTTGGCGATGAAGGTCACCTTCATCAATGAAATCGCGGATTTGTGTGAGGTTGTCGGCGCGGATGTGCAGGATGTGGCGCGCGGCATCGGCCTCGACAAGCGGATCGGCGCCAAATTTCTGAACGCGGGCCCCGGATATGGCGGCTCGTGTTTTCCTAAAGACACTTTGGCGCTAGTGAAAACCGCCACGGAGGCGAATTCACCTTTGCGGATTGTCGAGGCTGTTATCAGCGCCAATGACCGCCGCAAGACCGCAATGGCGCAAAAAATCATTCTTGCCAGCGGCGGCGGCGTGCGCGGCAAAACCATCGCCATACTCGGGCTGGCGTTTAAGCCTAACACAGACGATATGCGCGACGCGCCGTCTCTAACGATTGTCCAAGCCTTGCAAGCAGCGGGGGCGACATTGCGGGTCTATGATCCTGAAAGCATGAAACAGGCGCAAGGGTTGATGCCGGACGCCGTGTTTTGCTCGGATCCGTATGATTGCGTTGCGGGGGCGTCGGCCTTGGCAATTGTCACCGAATGGGACTCATTTCGCGCGCTGGACCTTGATCGCATCAAGGGTTTGATGGCGCATCCCATTTTGGTTGACTTGAGAAATATTTACCGGAGCGAAGATGTGCGCAGGCGAGGCTTTAGCTATCATGGTGTGGGTAAAGTATAGCGCCCCCGCCCATGGCACGTATTGTGCTCATTGCTGTTATGTTACAGCTCTCTATCTGTAATATTCCATATACCATTCAGCAAAAGCTTGCACGCCTTGCGCCACGGGGGTCGAAGGGCGGTATCCGGTCAGCTTTTGCAACAAATCGGCATTGGCAAAAGTGCCCGCCACATCGCCCGGTTGCATCGGCAAATAGTTGCGCACGGCTTTTTTACCTGCCGCCTTTTCCAGCTCTTCGATGAACTCCAGCAAGCCGCTCGGCGTGCCACCGCCAATGTTGACCACGCGGTGCGGCGCAACAGGGGAAAGCGAATCCAGAGCGTCAAGCTTCGCTCCGGCTTCAGGGCGCTGCGGCGGCACCGCCATCAGGCGGGTGATTGCCTCAATCAAATCATCGATATAGGTGAAGTCACGTGACATATTGCCGTGGTTGTAGACATCAATCGGTGTGCCAGCCAATATGCCTTTCAAAAATTTCACCGGCGCCATATCCGGGCGGCCCCATGGCCCATAGACGGTAAAAAACCGGAAAGCCGTGGTCGGAATATCCCAGAGATGCGCATAGCAATGCGTCATGTTTTCGGTGGCTTTTTTGGTGGCTGCATACAGGGTCAGCTGATGATCGGCACGGTCAGTTTCGCAAAACGGCATTTTGACATTGGCACCATAGGCCGAGCTGGTGGACGCCAGCATAAAGTGTTTAACCGGATGAAGCCGCGTCAGTTCCATCACATTAAAGGTGCCAACCAAATTAGAATCCACATAGGCGCGCGGATTTTCAAGGCTGTATCGCACGCCGGCCTGCGCCGCGAGGTGGATGACAATATCGCACGGCTGGTCTTTCCATAGAAGTTCGAGCGCTGTCCGGTCTTCCAGCGCTAGGCGATGGCCCTGAAACCCGTTGCGCGCACTTAACAGCGCATTGCGCCGCTCTTTCAAGGAAAGGTCATAGTAGGGCGTAAAGCTATCAACACCGACAACGGAGTGGCCATCATCGAGCAGCCTTTGTGCCAGATGAAAACCGATAAACCCTGCTGTTCCGGTAACTAGAATCTTCATAAGATTTCATAAGCGCTAAGCGCTTATGAATGCAAGCGTGAGGTAAGCGCGCGTACCGCCTCTCGTTATTTTAGTATAAATATCCCGATTTCAGAGGCAATTGCCGTGGGGCGGGCTTTTGGTTACCTCCACGAGGTTCGCAAATGACGATAGAGGCAGCCGGATTTTGAACCGCACCGCCGTTGTGGTATGTTTGTGCAGGTAAAAAAATCTTCATATTGTACCCATCTGAACAATAAACGAAGATTTGTTGTGTTTTGCAAGAAAGTCAAACTGTGATTGATCCGCTCACCCAACGTCAGGTTGAAATCTTGGAAATTGCGCGTGCCGCCGGGCGCGTCAGTGTTGACGAACTTGCGGTGCGGTACGAGGTCACCCCGCAGACCATCCGCAAGGATATTAATGACCTGTGCGAGCGGAGGTTGCTGCTACGGGTTCACGGTGGCGCGGTGGTGACTTCGGGTATCGAAAACCTGTCTTATGATGCGCGGCGGGTGATCGCACATTCTGAAAAGCGCGCTATCGGAATTGCCGCTGCGGCATTGATACCGGATAAGGCCTCGCTGTTTATCAACCTTGGCACCACAACAGAAGAGGTGGCCCGCGCGCTGCGAGGTCATCAGGATTTGTTGATTATTACCAATAACTTGAATGTAGCTGTGCAGCTGTATAATGTGCCGCGTTTTGAGGTGATTATTGCGGGCGGGCCGGTGCGCCATGCCGACGGCGGCATCATCGGCACCGCGACTGTCGAGTTTGTGAAACAGTTCAAAGTGGACTATGCGGTCGTCGGCGGTTCGGCGCTGGACGAAGAGGGTTCGCTGCTGGATTTCGACTATCTCGAAGTAAAAGTGGCTCGCGCCATTATAGAGAATGCCCGTAAGGTCATTCTGGTGGCGGACCGGACAAAATTTGAACGCAGCGCGCCGATCCGCATCGGTCATATTTCCGAGATTGACGTATTCGTCACCGATCAGCTGCCGTCAAAAGCTTTCGCTGACATCTGCGAAAGCGCCGGTGTCAAAGTGGTTGAGACCGGAGCGCGCGGTGACATTGACTCCGATGCCACCTGAAACGAGCGTTTATATACTCACTTGACATTCGTTTTATTTCATATGAACGTTCACCCCAGAAGTATGACTCGTTGCCATTCATAAGATTTGATGGGTACGCGGGCGGGGAGAGACATCTGCGGGGAGAGACAGCGCAAGTGCAGGAAACTGATCACAATCAGACTTACGATATCGCTATTGTCGGCGGCGGCATTAACGGATGTGGCATTGCGCGGGACGCTGCGGGCAGGGGACTGTCAGTCTATTTGTGCGAAAAGGATGATTTGGCCAGCGGCACGTCTTCAGCCTCCACCAAACTTATCCACGGCGGTTTGCGCTATCTCGAACATTATAAATTCCGGCTGGTGCGTGAAGCGCTGATAGAGCGGGAAGTTTTATGGAAATTGGCTCCGCACATTGTCTGGCCTTTGCGCTTTGTTTTGCCGCATCACAGCGGCCTGCG
>JAYTYD010000023.1:0-4328 GCA_043742625.1 Methylovirgula sp.
TTTAATCCATTGTCCGCGTTTAATGCCGACCTCCTGCCCAGAGGTGCCAGGGTTGTATTGTGTTGCCGCTCGGGCAACCGTTCCAAAACGGCATTCGCCATGGCGCAAACAGCGGGGCGGGCCGATGTTGATACGCATTTCGCGCCCGGGTTCAACGGCTGGCTGGCTGCGGCCGAACCGGTTGAAAGATAAACTCAGGACAGCCCCATGAGAGTGATGAAATTTGGCATCGGCCAATCGATGCGCCGTGTTCTGCGAATAGCTTGGGCGGCACCTCGGGGAGATTACGCCAAGGCTAGAGCAATTCAACGCTTGACAGACGCAAATTGCTCTTCCATCTCTTTGATAACGCATATTATTTTCGCAAAACCGCTACACATTTTTGCGTGATATGCTCTATGTCTGGCTTTGTGGTTTTGACGTAAGTGCGGCAAGAGGCAGTTTGTCGCCGCGCCGAGCCTCACGGATGTTTTCGAGAAACTGCCGGGCGCTGTTATCCCACGTGTAGGTATTGGCCAAATCAAGCGCGAACTGTCGCGGTATTTGGAGCGCTTTGAGACACGCTTCTTGCAAATTCTCGCTCAAATAGCCGGCATTTGTGCCGCCAATCACGTCGAGCGGGCCGGAAACCGGAAAGGCCGCCACAGGAAGGCCGCTGGCCAAGGCCTCCAACAGGACGATGCCGAAGGTATCGGTGCGGCTGGGAAAGCAGAAAACGTCGGCACTGGCGTAGATTTGCGCCAGCTCCTCACCGGATTTGACGCCGAGGAACTTTACGTTGGTATAGCGCGCCTCCAGCGCTTTGCGGGCAGGGCCGTCACCCACGACCACTTTAGTTCCGGGCAGATCAAGTTCTAGAAACGCCTCGATGTTTTTTTCAACCGCCACCCGGCCAACATAGAGAAACAGCGGGGTTTTAAAGGGTAGGATCGACGGGCGCGGGTGAAACAGCGCTTGGTCAACGCCGCGCGACCAACGCATGATTTGGGTGAAGCCACGCGCCCGCAACTCATTTTCGACGCTTTGGGTCGAAACAAAGGTGCCAATTCCGCCATTGTGAAAGCGCCGCAGCAAGGCATAGGTCCAGCTCAATGGAAACGGCACCCGCGCAGCAATATATTCTGGAAAGCGGGTATGATAACTGGTGGTGTAGGGGCGCTTGGACTTGAGGCAATAGCGGCGTGTTGCCAAGCCGATCGGCCCTTCCGTGGCAATATGAATATGTTGCGCGCCGGATTTTTCAATGAGTTTGCCGATCATGCCGGATGTTACCAAGCTGAGGCGAATGTCTGGATAGGTGGGCATAGGCAGGGTCTTGAACAATTGCGGCGTGATAAATGTAAATGTTGCGCCCTGAGCCTGAGCGGCCCGCGACATGTTGAGCAGGCTTTGCACCACGCCATTGACCTGCGGCAGCCATGCGTCGGTTGCGACCAAAACCTGCATTGAAAGCTCTCGATCAGGCAGCTCGCACCTGTGATTCGGGTGAGGGTTTCACCGCAGGCTCAACCACTGCAACTTCGTCCGGTTTGATTTCGAGCCAATGCAGAATTTCCATACGGCCATCGGCGTGCTCGGCTATGGCGGTGCAGGATTCGACAAAATCGCCGGTGTTCATGTAGGTTATGCCATCTATATCGCGAATGGTGGCGTGATGAATATGGCCGCAAATGATGCCGTCAGCGCCATATTTGCGCGCTTCGTCGGCCAAGGCCTCTTCGAAAGACCCAATGAAATTCACCGCCTTTTTAACTTTGAGTTTTGCCCACGCCGAAAATGACCAATAGGGAAAACCGAGCTTGCGGCGGAAAAAGTTATAGTGGGTGTTGAGGAAAATTGCCAAATCATAAGCCCAATCACCAAGATAGGCGAGCCAACGCGCATTGCGAACGACAAGATCAAATTCGTCGCCATGCATGATCAGGAAGGTTTTGCCATCGGCGGACTTATGCAACGTGCGGCGCATAATTTCGATGCCGCCGAAGCTATGGTCGACAAACTGGCGGGCGAACTCATCATGATTGCCGGGGATGAACACCATGTTGGTGCCCTTGCGGGCTTTGCGCAGCAATTTTTGCACAACGTCATTGTGACTTTGCGGCCAATACCAACCGGATTTCAGCCGCCAGCCGTCAATGATGTCGCCCACCAGAAATATGGTGTCGGCGTCGTTCCATTTGAGGAAATCCAAAATCAACTCCGCCTGTGCTCCTTTGGAGCCAAGGTGGAAGTCTGACAAAAACAGCGTCCGGTAATGGGTGGTTTTTTCTGCGACCATTTCTAGATTTCCTGTGGCGCGGCGTAGTATTCAGATTGAAATTAGCAGTTTCATGTTGCGTTGATATGACAGGCGGGCGATGAAGCTTTTCGCGACAAATTGGCAGGAGAAAATGCGCTTTGCTCGGCGGAATTGGCCTGAAATTACTCTCCACCTTATTGTTCACCTTTATGAATGCGATCGGCCGCGCCGAATCGGCCACATTTCCGACCGGTGAAATCGTGTTTTTTCGCTCTTGGCCAGCTCTGCTCGTCTTGATTGGCTGGCTGCATTGGCGCGGAGATTTTCCCGGTGGAATTGCCACGAAGCGGCCGTTCGGGCATTTGCTGCGCGGATTTATCGGCTCGGGTGGAATGTTTTTCGGCTTTGCGACGTTGGCTTTTTTGCCGCTGGCCGACGCGGTGGCAATTGGTTTTGCCACGCCGCTGATTGGTGTGGCTTTAGCGGCTTGGATTTTGAAAGAGCGGGTTCACGCCTATCGCTGGAGCGCGGTTGGTGTCGGCTTTATCGGTGTTGTGGTGATGTTGTATGAACATCTGGGGGCTGATCCGGTGGAGGGATCAGCGCGGGCGATTGGCTCCACGCTGGCGTTGATTGGCGCCGTCTGTTCGGCCGGGGCGATGACGCAAACGAGGCGTTTGACCCAAACCGAGCAAACAGGCGCAATTGTGTTTTATTTTTCGCTTCTTACCACGGTATTAGGGGCGCTAAGCTGGTTTTTGCCAGGGCTATTGCCGAAAATTTCCGGCGGGCAAGTGTGGCTCTGGCCGCCGATGTTTGATATTTTACGGTTGAGCACGATGGGAATTTTAGGCGGTGTGGCGCAAATTGCCATGACTGAGTCCTATCGCCGCGCCGATGCGTCGGTTGTGGCGGCATTTGACTATACGTCGATGATTTGGGCCGTAATGATCGGCTATGTGGCTTTTGACGATTTGCCATCGCGCTCTATCGTTGCCGGTGCGGGGATCGTTATTTTGTCGGGCGTGTTTGTCATCTGGCGCGAACATCGTCTTGGCCTGTTACGCGGGCAGAATTCGATATCTTAACCCGTGCTTGTTAACCCGTCCTTGAATATATGTTTTTTCGTTCGTAATAGCGAACGATTTTGGCTATTGTGTCCGTCTATAGTTCTTTCAAGGCGGGTGTTTTTATGGGTGTTGAAGGCAGAGACCGTGTCAAGGTGTTGGAAGCTGGCGCAATGGTGCTGAGCGGACAGCTAGGCAAAAGTGTGTTGCGCTATCGCAAGGCACTTAACCTTTCTCTTTCGGAACTGTCCGAGCAATCCGGCGTGGCAAAAAGCATCATCAGCCAAATTGAGCGCAACGAGACCAACCCGACTTTGGCCACCATCTGGCGATTGGCGCAGGCCCTGGATGTGACCATCGAAAGAATCCTGCAAACGGGAGATGATGACCCTTTCGTGGAAAAGATAGTCAGGGGCGATATGCCGCTGCTGATTTCCGACGACGGCAAGTGCCGCTTGTCCATTACCGGGTGGATCAAGACGGTTGATTGGCTGCAATGGTATGATTTTCAGGCTGAGCCGGGCGGTGTTCTGGAATCCGATCCGCATCAGCGCGGTTCGATTGAGTCGCTTTCCGTGCTTTCCGGCGAACTGGAAGTTGAAGTTGCCGATGTTATTGAGCGGGCCGGAGCAGGCGACACGCTAAGGTACCGGTGTGATCGGCGTCATATTATCCGCAATGTTTCAAACCAGCCCGCCCATGCCACCATGGTGTGCATTTTGAAGGCAGCGGTGATGGAGTGAGTGCTAGAGCAATTTTGACAGACGCAAATGTCTCTTTTATCTCTCTGATAACGCATATCATTTTCGAAAAAATATCTACACACTTTTGCGCGATATGCTCTAGCATGTCAGATATGCGAAATGCGCAATACACATATGCAGATTTATTAGCTAACTCTCATGGTGCAGGCGTCCTTCCCGAATCAGGGCTGTTCATCGCATGTTTGCCGCATCGCATTTGCGTAAAACAGTTCTCATTTTTGCGTCCGATGCTGTCATGTTCGCCAAGATCCACTCTTT
>JAYTYD010000024.1:0-1257 GCA_043742625.1 Methylovirgula sp.
TCGCAATCCGGGAACACAAGGATGCAACAGAAGCTGAGCGGTTGATCCGCCAGTGCAACGCGGGGCTTATGGCGCTGGACGGCTCCAAAGCGCTTGATATTCTAATGCAGATCGAAAACAACAATGCCCAGAAGGAGTTTTACCTTACCGACTCTGTTGAGGTGGCCCGTGCGGCTGGCCTGCCTTGTGCTTATTTGCTGGCGTCCGAATCTGAAGTTATGGGTGTCAATGACAGAATACAGCTTGCCGCCGCTGAGCGGGAGTTTCAAAACCGCGCCCGCCTGCACTGGATGCGTCAAGGCGTGACCATGCACGCCCCGGATACTGTTTATTTTGCTGAAGACACGCAGTTGGCACGCGACGTCACCTTGGAGCCGAACGTGGTGTTTGGTCCGGGTGTTCGTATCGCTGAAGGTGTGGTCATTCATGCTAATTCCCATCTACACGGGGCTAAGGTTGGTAAAAATGCCCATGTCGGACCATTTGCGAGGCTTCGCCCGGGCACCGAGCTGGGCGCAGAGACAAAGATCGGCAACTTCGTTGAAACCAAATCCGCTGTAATTGCCGAGGGTGCCAAGGTGAGCCATTTGAGTTACATTGGCGACGCCACAATCGGAACCCATGCAAATATTGGCGCGGGAACCATCACCTGTAATTATGATGGATTTTCAAAATTCAAAACCATAATCGAGGCGGGAGCTTTTGTCGGCTCAAACTCGTCGTTAGTTGCTCCGGTCACAATCGGGGAGGGGGCTTACATCGGCTCAGGTTCAATAATCACCAAAGATGTTGCCCCCGATTCGCTGGCGGTCGCGCGCGGCAGGCAGGCGGACATTCCGCAATGGGCAGCAAAGTTTCGCGCCAAACAAAGCAAAAAAGGCACCTGATCGCCTTATGAATTAAGTCATATCTCAGTTTCGGGTGCGATGTTACATTCATTTACATCATTTGAGTTCTGCTTTGGGCGCGCTTCAGGTTAAAAGCGCGCAGTTCGTCTTCCACGAGGTTCTACACGAGGTTCTATATGTGCGGCATTGTTGGTATTCTGGGGCGCGAGCCTGTTGCGGGTCAAATAGTTGAGGCTCTCAAGCGCTTGGAATATCGAGGGTATGATTCAGCAGGAATTGCAACGCTGGAGCACGGTGTCATCACCCGCCGCCGCGCCGAGGGCAAGTTGAAAAATCTCGACGCCCGCCTCAAGCTGGAGCCGCTGGACGGGCTTAGCGGCATAGGCCATACTCGCTGGGCCACTCACGG
>JAYTYD010000025.1:0-27131 GCA_043742625.1 Methylovirgula sp.
CCGCTTTCGAATTGAAGCCGGGCCAGACGCGCATAAAGTCCGTCTTTAGCCACCAGCTCCGCATGGGTGCCGGTTTCCACGATCTTGCCGTCTTCCATCACCACAATGCGGTTGGCAGAGAGCACTGTCGCCAAACGGTGCGCGATGACAATTGTTGTGCGGTTTTTCATGAGCTTTTCCAAAGCTCCCTGCACCAAAATCTCATTTTCCGCATCCAAAGCCGATGTTGCCTCATCCAGCAATAACACAGGAGCATCCCGCAAAATTGCCCGGGCGATTGCCAGCCGCTGGCGCTGTCCGCCTGAAAGCGTCACGCCGCGCTCACCGATAAGGGTGCTGTAACCCATAGGCAAAGCAGTGATGAAGTCATCGGCAGCGGCCTGTTCGGCCGCGGCGCGCACTTGCGCCTGCGTGGCGTTCGGCTGGCCATAGCGAATATTATCTTCCACTGACGCCCCGAAAATAACCGGGTCTTGCGGCACCAGTGCAAGGCTTGAGCGCAAATCTTCCAGCGTCACTGCTGATATAGGCACACCGTCCAAAGTAATTTCACCGGTGTCAGGGTCGTAAAACCGCATCAACAATTGAAATAACGTCGATTTACCGGCTCCCGAAGGCCCCACCACTGCCAAAGTCTCGCCCGGTTTTACACGCAGGTTAAACCCCTGCAAGATCAGCGCTTGATCGCGCGCAGGGTAGGCAAAGCTGACGTTTTCAAAACGAATATCACCGCGCTGTGGTTTTGGCAGGCTCAACGGTGCATGAGGGTCAGCGATTTTCGGGTTGGTTCCCAAAATGTCGGAGAGGCGGCTTGCTGCCCCTGCCGCTTGCGAAACTTCGCTCCACACCTGGCTAAGTTCGCCGAGCGCGCCCGCAGCAAATAACGCATAAAGCATAAATTCAACCAAAGCGCCGCCGGTCATTGCGCCATTCAGGACATCATGAGCGCCGAGCCAAAGCACAGAAACCACCGAGCCGAAAATCAGGAACATCGCCACCGCAGTGAGCATAGCCCGCGCACGGGTGGTGTTGCGGGCGGCAAAGAAGGCTTCGTTCACCGCCGCGCCAAAACGCCGGGCGGTGCTTTTCTGGGCGTTAAAAGCCTGCATTGTTTTTACCGCACCAATGCTCTCAGACGCAAAAGCGCTGGCGTCCGCCAGCCGGTCTTGAGCGGCGCGGGATCTGGCCCGCACCTGTCGGCCGGAGGCCACCAGCGGCAACACAATAAATGGAATGGCGATCAGTACATAGCTCGACAGCTTCGGGCTGGTGTAGACCATCATGCCGATCGCTCCCAGCCCCATGAAGAAATTGCGCAAAGCGATGGACGCTGACGCGCCGAAAGCGTCTTTCAGCTGCGTCGTGTCAGCGGTCAAGCGCGATACCAGTTCGCCCACCTTGGCGCTGTCAAAAAAGCTGGCGTCCAACGCAGCCAAATGTTTGAAGAACGCGTCCCGCACATCGGCAATCACCCGCTCGCCCAGCGTAATCACCAGATAATAGCGCATAGAAGAGGCCAGCGCCAAAACCCCGGCAACGCCGATCAAGCTTAGAAAATAACGGTTAATGTGGTCTGCGTTCGAATTCGAAAAACCATTGTCCATCACGC
This sequence comes from Methylovirgula sp., assembly GCA_043742625.1. Classification (GTDB taxonomy): domain Bacteria; phylum Pseudomonadota; class Alphaproteobacteria; order Rhizobiales; family Beijerinckiaceae; genus JANXSV01. The sequence continues at coordinate 1,610 of JAYTYD010000025.1, forward strand.
CGCGCACCGCAGTGGGAAACGTCAGCGTGGCGGCAGATGCAACAATCAGCGCCGCCAAGGCGCCAAGCATCCTCCCCTTATAGCGCAAGGCAAAGGGCAGCATAGGCAGGAGCGCTTTCAGTTGCGGCCGTGCAACTGCGGCGGAAGAGCCGGACGGCAGACCGCGCGCGGCGGCGGCCTTTGGCAGGGTGGCATTCGAGGCGGTGGTTTCAGTCATGGTTTTCATATAAACGTATGGACGGCAGCTTGCATCCTTTGGTTTGAAGATAAGTGTCGACAATCGCAAAATTGTCGACGCTATCTTGTGTCACAGACAAAACTGGTTTATGGAGGCGCACTTCCCATCTTTTGTGTTCGTTACTTGCACGGATGGCTGCAAATTTGTCTCGGCGCGCGGCTGAGCGCGTTAAGGAATTGAACATGAAACAGAACACGCATCCAAACTACCACCTCATTAAAGTGGTCATGACCGACAAGACTGAATATGTCACCCGCTCTACATATGGCGCTGAAGGCGACACATTGAACCTCGATATCGACCCGAACACCCATCCGGCATGGACCGGCGGTTCGGCACAGTTGATGGATCGTGGCGGCCGGTTGTCGCGCTTCACAACACGCTTTGGCGGCATCGCCGCTGCGGTCAAGAAGTAAGCCCATTCGCAATAATAAAATTGGCTCCCTTCGGGGAGCCTTTTTTATGTGTGCAAAGTTTTATGTGTGCAGAGCAAGTGCGGCAATTAAATCTGCGCACTCACATTCCGCTAAAGAAATTCAACGCTTGACAGACACAAATTGCTCTTCCATCTCTTTGATAAAGCACATCATTTTCGCAAAACCGCCAGACACTTTTGCGTGATATGCTCTACGCACTGAATTTCTGCATGATGTCATGGCGGTCAAACGGTTTTAAGATATAGCCATCCGCGCCGGCATGCATAATTTTTGCAATCTGCCCGACATCATTTTCTATCAGAATAAAAATCACTCTTGGCCCGGCTCCACCCGCCAGACTGCGCAATTCCTTCACAAATGCAATTGCGGTTTGATTTGGCAACAGTGCGTCAATCAAAATCCCGTCAGGTAAACTTTCGCGGCAAATGTTAATGCCTTGAATGGCGCTGTCCACCTCGCGCACATCAAATTGCAGACCTTCGCAAATCCGCCGTGTAATTTTGCGGATCACCGGTGCATCATCAATAATCAATATACGGCGCATGTTGAGAAACTTTCAGAGCCTCGTACAAAAACAGGCTTAAGACGCTAACGCCATTTCTTCGACCAAGGGCAGCGCTTCCAATATAACTTTATCATTTTCGGTGCGGGCGGCAACTTGCATTCCGGCAGCCTTGGCCACCAGCGCTGCATAATAGGGCTGAATGGAATGAGCATCCACCGGCCCATCCGGCGCGCCGCTCAACATTTGTGCCACGCCGTGCGCCAGCCGCAAATTTGGGCCGGCAGCTTCGATGCGCGCCGAAGTCTCGTTGCCGATGCCCGTCACTGTGACGGTGAGAAGTCCGCCGCGCGGAATGGCCTTGGAAGCGATTAAACACATATTAAGCAGCAGCTTCACTTTATTTTTGGGCATGTAGGCCCTCGCCATGTTCCACACAATTTTGGTGCGATCATCCACCAGCAGACCATTTGCGACATTCTGCGCATCGCCGGAGTCAATATCCGCGCCGGCGGAACCGGCAGCACCAAAGGCAAGCCGGCAAAACTGCAATTGGGCCGACGCTTTTGCCGAACTTTTCTTCACCAGATCCAGCGCCATAGCGCGCATTTCCGGATCTTTTTCATCTTCCAGCATTTCAAGTCCATTGGCGATGGCACCCACAGGGCTGATCACATCATGGCAAACACGGGAGCAAAGCAGGGCGGCAAGGTCGAGTGGATCAAGAGAAACTTGTGTCATGGCAATGGTCCGTTTCAGCTTTGCGAAAGAATCGCAGCATAGTCATAAAATTCGAATCAGATGTTAAGACAAAAGTGTTACTTGTTTCTGAGATTAATATAGGCAATCACTATAAAAATGAGCCTTAGTTGCACCTCCTCACCATTAAATTGGCTTATTTTGAGCCTTAACCGCTGCGCATCATGACTTCAACACCGCAAATCTTAATTTTAACGGCAGCAAAACGCGATCAGATTGCGGCACTTTGTGCGATTCTGGCGATCGAAGCCGGAAAATTGATTATGGACGTGCGGCGCGTTGGTCCCTGCTCGCGCGCCAAGCTGGACAACAGTCCTGTTTGCGAAGCCGACGACAGGGCTGAAGGTTCGATTATCGCCGGTTTGCGCGCGGCTTATCCGGATGTCACCATCATCGCCGAGGAATCCTACGCCGCCGGTGAGCGTCCACAGAGCGTTTCGAGATTTTTCTTGATCGATGCGCTCGATGGCACGGCGGCGTTTTTGGCTGGTGAGAACGGCTTCACAGTCAATATCGCACTTGTTGATAAGGGTTTGCCGATTGTCGGTGTTGTATATGCCCCCGCAACCGGTCAACTTTGGCTGGCGGGCAAATCCGCTTTCGGGTGTCAGGTGGCAGATTGCAACATGCCGCCGCGCAAATCTTGGAAACCGCTGCACACCCGCGCAACACCAAGCGCCGGGCCGACCGCCTTGGTATCAATGCGCTATCTCGAACAACGATCCGTAGCCTTTGTGGAAAAGCTGGAAGTGTCAAACCAACAGCAAAGCAGCTCATCAATCAAGTTTTGCCAAATCGCGGCCGGGGAAGCGGATCTTTATCCGCGCTTCGGGCCGACAATGATCTGGGATTCGGCTGCCGGACATGCCATTTTACGGAGCGCGGGCGGAGATATTCTCGACGAAAACGGTGCCTTGCTTACCTACGATCTGCCGCGCCCCACCATGTTCAATCCCGGCTTTGTCGCCTTCGGCGATCAAGCTTTGGTGCCGCGCTTGCGCGAAGCGCTTTCATCGAGCGCCTCTTAAGCATTTATTAACCACATGACCGGCAAAATTCGCCATGGCTATACCGCCATCAAGTGAACATGTTTACGCGGCATTCTGCGCTTTCAAACATCACGTATGGTACATCAGGAGATTCTCATGGCTGATCTTTCGCGGCGCTCACTTTTTGGGCTTACTTGCGCGGCAGCGTCTATTGTCATCGGTCAGGGCTTGGTGCCCGCCATTGCCGCCAGCGTCGACTCACCCCAAAAGTTTTCCACCAATGATTTGGTAAACGATGGACACAGATTTTTCGGCTCCGTCTCAAAGGGTCTCGCCTCGGCCATTGAAGCTGCTACCAAGCGTTGGGGTCAGCCAAACGCTTACATCTTGGGGCAGGAGGCTTCCGGAGCTTTTGTCGGCGGTCTGCGTTACGGCGAAGGCAAAATGTACACCCGCAACGCCGGTGACCAACGCATCTATTGGCAGGGCCCCTCTATTGGCTTTGACGCCGGTGGAGATGGCGACCGAACCATGATGCTGGTTTACAATCTACCAAGTGTCAGCTCAATCCACCGCCGCTACGGTGGTGTGGACGGGTCTGCTTACTTCATAGGAGGTTTTGGTTTTACAGCTCTGACAGCGGATGGCATTATAATCGTGCCGATTCGCTCTGGCGTTGGCCTGCGCTTGGGCGCTAATTTGGGCTATCTGAAGTTTACGCCGACTTCGACTTGGAATCCGTTCTAAACGGATTCCAAACCGCGAAAAGTCTTGAAACTGCAAAAACTCTTGAACTAGAGCATATCACACAAAAGTGTGTAGCGGTTTTGCGAAAATGATATGCGTCATCAGAGATGAAGAAAGAGCAATCTGCGTCTGTCACGCGTGGAATTGTTCTAGAGCAGGTTCCGTTCCATTTGCATCAATGTGGAAGCGGTAAGTTTCTGCTATTGGAACGATTTCCCGTCCAACAGCCTGCAACTTTTTGCATAGGCGCTCCAAGTCCCGCAAGAAAATTGGTCTGGCTGCTAAATTGGTCTGGCCGCTAAATTGGCGTAATTGATCGACAAGGTGCGTCAACTTGAGAGGCTTAAATGCAAAACTTAAAACGCGTAGCGCTTGTAATTCTTGCCGGTCTGTTTCTTATCGAAGCATGGTTATGGGAGCAATTTGTTGCACTCGGGCGCGTTCTGGTCTCATATTTCCCATATGAGACGCTAAAAAGTTGGGTGGCAGGTAAAATCAGCGCCTTACCTCCTCCTGCGGTCGTGCCGATTTTTATTTTGCCCATCCTTGTGATTTTGCCGTTTAAGCTGTTCGGGCTTTGGTTAATCGGCCACCACCATCACTTTATCCTGGGCGGGCTGGTGTTTTTGGCTGCAAAAATGGCCGGACTCGCCGTCACAGCGTTTTTGTATGACCTGACCAAAGACAAGCTGATGATGATGAAGTGGTTTCGCATCGTTGCCGCCAAGGCCTCAGCGGTCAAAGTTTGGGCCCATGATTTTGTTGCGCCCTATAAAGCTGTTTTGCGGGCGCGCATTACCGCTTTGAAAAGCTATTTTCCTCAGGCGCGCGGAAGCTTCGTCGCGCTGGCCTTGCGCCTTCGCAAGCAAATGTCGCGGGTAAGATCCTGAAGCCAGGCGCTTGCCAAGCAGTGTTTCTGTGATGTTTTATCGGGCTCTCGGGTGTGCGGCGCGGTAGGCTTCCATCAGCCGCACTGAGTCAATTGCGGTGTAAATTTGCGTGGACGACAACGAAGCGTGGCCGAGCAATTCTTGAATGGTGCGCAGGTCGCCGCCACCTCCCAGCAGGTGGGTTGCAAAAGAATGGCGCAATGCGTGGGGCGTGGCTGAGTCTGGCAAGCCAAGCGCACCGCGCAGGCGTTCCATCGCCAATTGAATGATGCGCGGGCTGAGGGGGCCGCCGCGCGCTCCAAGAAATAAATGGCCTTTATCCAGCGGGTGGGGGCAAATCGCGATATAGCGTTCCACAGCGCGGCGCACCGGCTCGATCACCGGAACCGAGCGGGTCTTATTGCCCTTGCCGGTCACCGTGAGCTGGTCGCGGTCTTTAACAGGCGCGTCTGCCGCTTGAATACCCAGCGCCTCGGAAATCCGCAGTCCCGCGCCGTAAAGCAGCGCCAGCACGGCAGCATCGCGCGCCAAAATCCACGGCTCCGCCTTGTCTCCGGCACGAATGTCGGTGTTGGCCATTGCGGTTGCCGCATCTGCTGAAACAGGCTTTGGTAACGCACGCGCCAGCTTTGGCGAGCGAACAGTCGAAAAAGGCGCAGCGTTGCCCTTGCCGTTTCGCTCCAAGTGGCGGGCAAACGAGCGGATGCCGGCCAAACCGCGCATCAGTGAGCGGCTGCCAACTTCATCGCGCCGCCGGTACGCCATAAATGCGCGGATGTCAGCGGGTTTCAAATTTTCCATTATTTCAAAAGAAATGCTGCAACCCATGTGCCCGGCTTCAAACCTGATAAACTGGCGCAAATCCCTGGCATAGGCTTCCAGAGTTTTCGGCGACATGCGGCGTTGTTTGAGGTGGGCCAGCCATTTTTGCGCTTCAAGCGCCAGCGGCATCGCCGCGCCTTGAAACAGAGCATTTAGTTCAGTCATATATACAGAATTATCCAAGGACTTTAACGTCAGGTTAATCCTATCTTTTTGCGTATGGCCTGTGGCGATGCACCTTGCGCGCGCCACAACCGCAGAGGCTTTGACATCCGGCTTTTGGAGAGTTTATTGCAACGCGTCATCCTGCAGCAAGTCAGAAGCAGAAATATAGCAGCGGGGGCGCAAAACGAAATATTTTTTGCGCATTTGCATTTGGCATGATTGTCTGTGAGCGTAAGACAGGATTTTGAGCATGTCGAAGCAAGACACGACGCAAACCGCAAAAAAGGCGAAGCCGGCCACCGCTAAGACAGAAGCCGCCGCGACGGTGCCCGCCAAAATCACAAAGCTAAAGCCTACGACCGGACAGTCCGCTTCCGTTCCGGTTTATCATGCGGCACCGCTGATTGAAACTGAGGCGGATGTTGTACTCGCCACCGGGGCTTTGTTGAAGCTTGACCCCGGGCCGATTGGCAGGATGTTGGCATTGGCCGGGCCGATACCGCTGCGGCGGCGTGAACCGGGCTTTGCCGGGCTGGTCTCGATTATTGTGGCGCAACAGGTTTCTGTGGCCAGCGCCAATGCTATCGAGATGCGATTGCACGCCGGACTTGTGCCGTTCGCGCCTGAAACGGTTTTAACGACAAGCGATCACTCGCTGCGGCTTTGCGGCCTCTCAAGCCCTAAAATGCGCAGTTTGCGGGCCTTAAGTCAGGCACTGGTCGCGGGTGTGCTCGATCTTGCCGCGCTGGGTGCGATGTCACCTAAGGACGCCCATTCAGAGCTTGTCAAAGTGAAGGGCATCGGGCCATGGACTGCCGATATTTTTCTGATGTTCTGCTTGGGTCATTCAGATGCCTTTGCGCAAGGAGACTTAGCCTTGCAGGAGGCGGCCAAACTGGCATTCGAGCTTGAGAGCCGCCCCGATGCCGCGGAGCTGCACGCGCTGGCAGAAAAATGGCGTCCCTATCGTGGCGTGGCAGCACGCTTGCTCTGGGCGTATTACAAAATCAGAAAAGACCGGGCGGTTGTAAGCGCTTAGTGTTGCAGCAGAGAGGCGTAATAGATCGCCAATTCGTGCATTTCTTTTTCGCTCATCTCACGGGTGATGATTTTCATTTCTGCCCGCTGCCCGCTGCCAGCACCGGCAATGGCTCTTGAGCTGCAACGGGTGATATAAACGCGGCACAGACCAATATCAGAATGTGCCGCATATCATCTCCCGTTTTATCACAAAGCCGAAACCGGCGTCGCCAATGTTAGGACATCGCCTTGCCGATCACACGGGACAGGCGGAGCGCAAAAGCACTTGGATCGCTCAAAGTATCGCCATCCAATAACCGCGCTTGACCAAGCAGCAGGTGGATGCCGTCATCCACCAAAGCCGCATCGGTGTCCGCTTTCAGGTGCGTTGCAAACGCCTGCACCAGAGCATGACCGGCGTTGATTTCCAGCACAGGTTTTGACATGGCCGGCATTTGACCATTGCTGCTAAGGATGCGCTCAAGACGGCGATCCTGAGCGTTTTCCGCTGCCACCAAACAGGCGGCGCTGGTAGATAACCGGTCTGATGCTCGCACATCAGCCACTTCTGCCTGCAAATGATCTTTCATAAAGGCGAGGAGGGCCGCAACATCGGCACTCGTATCCGGCGTTTTGCTGGCTCCATCTTTCAGCGCAATCAAGGCCAGATCCGCAGCGCCCTGAGTTACAGACTTGAATGGCTTGCCATCAAAGCCGATGGCGTTCGTAACCCAAAAGGCATCAACGGCATCGGGGAGCAATAGCACTTCGACATTGCGCGCGGCGAAACCTTCCAGCTGAGGGCTGGCTTTCAAGCGCTTGAGATCTTCCCCGAGCAGATAATAAATAGCAGTTTGGTTTTCCTGCTTGTCCTTGACATAATCTGCAAGGCTGCGGGAAGGTTCATCCGAGCGCGTTGAGGCAAACCGGACCATCTTAAATAGGTCATCGCGTTTGTCGGGGTCTTCATACAACCCCTCTTTCAGCACTGCGCCAAAATTCTGCCAAAGGGTCTTAAATTTATCCGGTTCATTTTCGGCACATTTGATCAAATCCTGCACAATGCGATTGGCAACGGCTTTTTTAATCGCGGTGAAAATGACGCTTTGCTGGATCATTTCGCGCGAGACATTGAGTGGAATATCAGCGGAATCTACCACCAAGCGCACAAATCGCAGCCAGCCCGGCAGCATATCGGCCTGATCGTTAATCAACACCCGCCGCACATAGAGTTTGCCTTTGCCCTTACGCTCCGGCTCAAACAAATCAAACGGCTTGGAGCCGGGCACAAACGCCAGCACATTATATTCGTAGCGGCCTTCGGCGCGCCAATGCAGAGTCAATGCCGGTTCATCGAACTGGCTCGCCAAGGATTGATAAAACTCTGTGTAATCCTCAGCGGTGATTTCGGATTTTGGCCGCGCCCAAAGAGCGACGCCCTGTGAGATGCGATCCGGCTCCTCGCCCTTCTCCAATAAATCCACTGGAACCGTAATTGCAGAAGAATGGTGCTGGATGATGCTGCGCAGCCGGTAAGAATTAGCAAAATCCTTGGCTTCATCACTCAAATGCAAAATAACCCGCGTGCCGTGTGCGGGCGCATCTTCCAAGGGCAGTGGTGCAATTTCATAAGTGCCCCGACCATCAGAAGTCCAGCGGAATGCGCGGTCAGACCCGGCGCGTCGGGTTTCCACAACAACAGTTTTGGCAACCATAAAGGCCGAGTAAAAGCCGATACCGAATTGCCCGATTAAATCGAGATCGGGTTTTTTCGCGGCGCTTTGGCTATCTTGCGGGGCATCCTCGCTCCCGGCGCTGTCCCCCTGCAGGCTATCAAGAAAGCTTTTGGTGCCGGAGCTGGCAATGGTTCCAAGGGCGCTGACAAGGTCGTCATCGGACATGCCAATGCCATTGTCGATGATGGTAATCGAATTGGCGAACGGGTCGGTCTCGACACGAATGGCGAAAGCCTCGCCGCCAGCAAGACCGGGGTTTTGAACCGCCTCATAGCGCAGTTTTTCGCAGGCATCCGCCGCGTTGGAAATGAGCTCACGCAGAAAAACGTCTTTGTCAGAGTAAATCGAATGCACCATAAGATGCAGGAGCTTGGCAACATCTGCTGTGAAGGCTTGTGGCTTAACATATTCAGTCATTGAAATTCCCGTGCAAAAGGTTGGCGCTGTGGTTCACATATCAGGATTCCCACGCGGTATTTCAAGTTGTTACGGGATTTGGCAAAAAAAAAGGGTCGGCGGACAAAAAGTCAACGCCGACCCGATTTGCCTGAGCGGCTGATTGCAGGAGGAGAGCAACCCTGAGGGTTGGGGGGCAAATCCAGAGTGCTCTACAGATCCTGCTGTTCAGGCAATCTTGAAGTTATGTCTTGGCTCTTTGTCGCGAAAAGGGCGCAATAACGGCGAAACTGTGATTTTCAAACGCGATCAAATTTATAGCCTGCGGGCTTGCCGGTACGCGTTGATCGCGGCATTATCGACTATGACAGGTGGATGACGCGATGAGCCACAAATGCGGTGAAAAACATGCACGGTGAAAAACATGCACGGTGAAAAATATGCACGGTGAAAAATATGAATGAAACCCGTGGGCCTGCGACAGGGCAGATCCTTGAATATGCTAAATCCGCAGCGGCGGCTAAAAATGTCAAAGAAATACCTTTGGTAACTTTTGACCGTACCGAATTGACGCTTATTCTGGCGCTTTACGGGCGACAGGTAGCTGCAGGCGAGTGGCGCGATTATGCCATTGATTTTGGCAAAGAGCAGGCGGTGTTCAGCGTATTTCGCCGCAGTACCGAGGTTCCGCTTTATCGCATTGAGAAAAACCCGAGTTTGGCGCGTAAGCAGGGCGCATTCAGTGTTGGCGCGCAGGGCGGGCTGATTTTGAAGCGCGGGCCGGATTTGCGGCAGGTGTTGCAGGTGCTTGAGCCTAAAGCTAAGCTGGTTGTGTTATAATAGAGCCCGGCGCGGAGCGGGTCCGGCCGGGCTAATCATTAAAACTTGGAAATTGTTAACGGCGATCGCCCATGATGGACAACAAGAACTGGAACAGGTTAACAAAGTCCAGATACAGCTGCACCGCGCCATGGATGGCGTTGCGCTCGTTCAAGGCACCGCCATTACCGTCATTTTCAAGATAGGTGCTTTTGATTGCCTGCGTGTCATAGGCGGTAAAGCCGGCAAACAGGAGGACACCAATCACAGAAATGATAAACTGCATGGCTGAACTTGCCATGAAGATATTGACGATTGACGCGATGATAATGCCAAACAAGCCCATCATCAGGAAAGAACCCATCCCGGTCAGGCTACGCTTGGTGGTGTATCCATACAGACTCAGGGCACCAAACGAGGCCGCAGTGATAAAGAATGTCCGCGCAATGGACGTGCCGGCATAACGCATCATAATAACCGACATGCTGACGCCGATAAGCGCTGACAGCGCGAAAAACAGCATCTTCAGAGTGTTATTGGACTTCACCGCGCCCATTGCGATAATGAGGCCCAGCGGAGCCAGCATTACAACCCAGTGCAGCGGTCCACGATAAATGGTAGTACCAAACTCAGTCAGCTGCATGACACCGTTGCTGGTGGTTACAGCCATCATGTTTGTACCAATGGCTGTCAGGCCGGTGATGGCCAGCCCGATGGTCATATAATTGTAGACGCCAAGCATATAGCTGCGCAGACCCTGATCAACTTGGGCCGAGCTGCGCGTGGCGCTGGATGTTTGAGCATAACGAAAGTCAGACATGGAACCCTCTCAAGTGAATTGGGAGCAGCACAACAGCGCTCCTTCGCAAAACACAAACCTAATATGGTGCGAAACTATGGCTTTGCCAAGACCATCATTTTAGACACGGTTACCGGCGGCGGTTACTGGCAGAAATTCCCCGCCAAATTCCCCGTCAAATCCTCTGAGAGTTTACTCAAAGTGTCCGCAAGCGCGAAGCGGGCTTTTGCGTGAGCGATTGCCACGTCCCCATCAAGCCGATCAATATAATCAAGAAAACGCTGGCTGCGATGGTCATAAGCGTTAGGCCCCATGGCATCGAGAAGTTGAATTTCATCAACAATGTGATGATGGCATAGGCCGCAAGCGTGGCGCAGGCCAGCGCCAACATAGCCGTGGCGGCACCGATGATGAAAAATTCGAGGGCGTAGCTGCCCATAAGCCTTGCGCGGGTCGCGCCTAAGGTTTTCAAAATCACCGCCTCATAAGAGCGGGCATTTTGTGCGGCGCTTAAGGCACCGGCCAACACCAGGAGCGCCGCAATCAAAACCACGCTGGAGGCGGCCCGAATGGCCAGGCTGAGTTGCCGCACCAAATTTTGTACGGTTTCCAGCGCATCTTTCACGCGCAGCGTTGTAACAGTGGGAAATTGCGCGGCGGCGGATTTGAGCAGCGCCATCTCGTCTTTCAACGCGTCGCGCGTATCGGCGCTGTCTGGCGGGGTGAGCGTTGCCAAATATGTTGTCGGTGCACCGGCGAAAGTATTGGGCGAGAACACCATAACAAAATTAATGCCGAAGCTGCGCCAATCAACCTTGCGCAAATTGGCAATGCGGGCGGTTATGGTGCGGCCCAAGACGTTGACGCTGATGGTGTCGTTGAGTTTGAGATGCAGGCCGGTGGCGATGTCTTGTTCCAAGGAAACGAGCGGCTCGCCTTTATAACCTTTCTCCCACCAAGTGCCGCTGGTGAGACTGGAGCCTTCGGGAGCGCTGTCGGCAAAAGTGATGCCGCGGTCGCCTTCCAGCACCCATGCGGCGTTATCTTCCGGCTTAATTTTTTCGGCCGCTTCCCCGTTCAAAGCGGTAATCCGGCCCCGCATCATCGCCACTTTTTCGATCTTGGCATCGGGGGATTGGCTTTTGAGAAAGTCACCGAAAGCCGCGCTTTCGGTGCCGCGAATGTCCAGAAAAAAGAAGCTCGGGGTTTTGCCAGCCTGGCCCTGCGCCAGATTTTGTCGCAGATTCACATCCACTAAAGCGATGGTGATCAGCAGGGTCAGGCCGAGGCCGATGGCAAGGGTGAGCGCCGGGGTGAGGGCGCGCGGCGCATGGATATTACGAATTGCCAGCCTCAGCGGTAATGGTCCGAATGGAGGCAAGCGTCGCGCCAGCGCCATGATTCCAGCAGCCAAGCCGCGCAATGCGCCCAGCACCACAAGACTGCCGATCAAATAATAGGCGGCAAGTTTGTGGTTTTGCGAGGCGGCGATGGCAAGCCCGAAAAGCGCCAGCGCCAGCGCGGCGGTTACGATCAAGTAGCTTGCGCGCGGGCGGCTGGCATAGCTGTCGATTGAATCACGTAACAAAGCCGAAACCGGAATATTGCGGGCGCGGCCCAATTGCGGAATGGAAAAAATCAACGCCGTGCCGTAACCAAACAGCGCGCCCAGTATCAAGCCGGTACCACCAATGCTAGGCTCGAACGGAAAAGGAATCACGGATCGCAACGTTGCCGCCAAAACAAAAGGCAGCGCCGCACCAACAACAAGCCCGATGAGAATGCCGAGCGTTGCCACTGTCAAAATTTCGACCAGCATAACGTTGAACACCCGGCTTCCGGATGCGCCAACCGCCTTTAAAATGGCAATATGGCTACGCTTGCGCTCGACAAAGGCCCGCACAGCGCTGGCCACACCGACGCCGCCCACCAGCAAGGCTGTGAGACCAACGAGGGTAAGAAAATCGGCGAAGCGGACAATATTTTTCTCAAAATCGGGTGAAACGCTGAGGCGGCTGCGGGCCTGCCAACCTGCCTCGGGAAAGGCTTTGTTGGCATAGGCAATGGCTGCCTCCGGAGGTATGCGCTGATCGGCAAGACCGATGCGATAGGTCCAGCGCACCAGCGCACCCGGCTGGAGCAGGTTTGTTTCGCTCAATGCCGATTGTAACATCATAACGCGGGGCCCAAGGCCTAAGCCGCCGCCAAGCTGATCCGGCTCTATGAGGATTGTGGCGCGGATCGTGGCGATGAGGTCACCAATTTTGAGCATATCGCCGATTTTTGCATCAAGCCGCGCCAGCAAAGCCGGGTCTACAGCAAGCCCGAACTTGCCATCGGTGCTGGCGAGGGCGGCGGATAGAGTCAAGTCAGGGCGGAGTTTGAGGGTGCCGATAGCCGGATAAACCGGTTCCACGGCTTTAAGCTCGACCAATGCCGGGTCGCCATTGAGGGTGCGGGCCATGGCGCGCAACGTGGCGGCGCTATCAACTTTTCCCGAGGCGTCAAAAAATGCCAGTTCGGCAGGGTTGGCCTGCCGGTGAATGAAAGAATAACTGACATCGCCGCCCAAAATGGTGCGGGATTGGTCGCCTAACCCTTGCGTGAGACTGTTCGCCAACGCGCTGACGCCGGAAATGGCAAACACGCCCAAAATAATGCACCCAAGGAATATGCCAAAATGGCGCAATGTTCCTCGCACATCTTTCAGTCCCAAGGCAATGTCGTAGGGCAGCCCGTTCAATGCGCGACCCCAAGCTGCGCAGCCGTGACCGATTTGCCTTCAGTGGATTTGCCTTCGACTTCGCCGGAACGCAACTTAATCTGGCGATCACACAGCGCCGCCAGCTTTGCGTCATGCGTCACCAAAATCAAAGTGGCACCGCGTTGCTTTTTCAAGGCAAACATCAGCTCAATAATGCTGTTTCCGGTGGTTTCATCGAGGTTTCCGGTTGGCTCATCCGCCACCAGAATAGACGGGTTTGGAGCCAGAGCGCGCGCCAGTGCAACGCGCTGTTGTTCGCCGCCGGACAGCTGTGCCGGATAATGGTGCAGCCTTTCGCCGAGACCTACGCCGACAAGTTCCGCCGTTGCCCGCGCTTTTGCGTTGGCAATCGCGGCCAGCTCCAGCGGGATGGCAACGTTTTCCAGAGCCGTCATCGTGGGTAAGAGATGAAAACTCTGAAAGACGATGCCGACGTTTGCGCCCCGAAAACGGGCTAGATTGTCTTCAGACATGCGATCGATGCGGGTGCCATTCAAGCTGACCTCGCCCTTGTCCGCCCGCTCCAATCCGGCCAACACCATAAGCAAAGTGGACTTGCCGGAGCCGGACGGTCCGGTCAGCGCAACGGCTTCTCCAGCCGAAATTGAAACCGAAATATCTTTTAAAATTTGAACGCGGGAGGCGCCGCTGCCCAACGCCAACTGGACATGAGCCAGCTCGATAGCCATATGAGATGTAGTCACAACAAACCTTGCGTGGATTATGAACACATTATATGGGCAGCAGCACCTCTTTCGCCAAGAGTGTTCGGGCGGTTTTGGGCGTTTGCGCGGATTTGTAGGCAGATTTTCAGGAGTGCTGTCGGCACTTATGTTGGTGCTGGTGCCAGCTGAGGCCCACGCGACGTCTTTTCAAATTGTGGCTTTTGGCGATTCGCTGTCGGCCGGCTACCAATTGCCACAAACCAATGCCTTTCCGGTTCGGCTGGAGGCGGCGCTTAAGGCCAAGGGTCACGATGTGACAGTTATCAATGCCGGTGTCTCAGGTGATACCGCCAGCGACGGCGTCGAACGGATGGATTGGTCGGTGCCGGATGGCACACAGCTGGTAATTTTGGAGCTTGGCGCTAATGATATGTTGCGCGGCCTTGATCCGGCACTGACGCGCACCGCTCTTATCAAAATTCTGGAACGGATGCAGGCCCGCAACATCAAGGTTCTGGTGTGCGGTATGTTGGCTGCGCCAAATCTGGGTGCAGAGTACCGGGGCAGATTTGAGAGCATTTATCCTGATTTGGCCAAAAAATTCAACGTACCGCTTTACCCGTTTTTTCTCGAAGGGATGGCGCGCAACCCGGCACTGACTTTGCCCGATGGCATGCACCCTAATGCGGCGGGTGTCGACACTGTGGTGGCGCATATTCTGCCTGCCGTCGAGAGGCTGGTTCCGCAAAAATAGACGGAGCGGCTGGTCAATCTCGCAGATACACTTTATTCAGGGCTTCGAATTTCGGCTTTATCACGGCCTTTTCCCAGTACCCTTCTGCTGTCCTCGCTTCACCTTTCTTGCCCCACCTTTCTCGCTTCACCTTTCTTTGGAGACTTTCATGCAAATGCGTAAACTTGGCCGCACTGATGTTTCAGTGTCGGAAATCTGTCTTGGCACTATGACCTGGGGCCAGCAAAACACTGAGGCCGAAGGCTTTGAGCAGATGGATTATGCGCTCGAACGCGGCGTTAATTTCTTTGACACCGCCGAACTCTATTCGATTCCGCCCATGCGCGAAACCCAAGGCTCAACCGAGCGGATCCTAGGAAACTGGTTCAAGACACGCAACAATCGCGGCAAGATTGTTCTCGCCTCGAAAGTGGCAGGGCGCTCGCAAATGGATTGGATGCGCGGGCGCCCGTCGCAGCTTAACAAGCAGGATATGACTGAGGCGCTGGAAGGCTCGCTCAGGCGCCTGCAAACCGACTACATCGACCTGTATCAGTTGCATTGGCCGGATCGCGCAGTGCCGCTGTTTGGCGGTGAGGGCAATGTTTACAAACACCGCCAGCATGATGAAAATTCAATCGAGAGTACAGTTGAAGTGCTGTCGTCCTTTGTCAAAAGCGGGAAAATCCGGCATTTTGGTCTTTCCAATGAAACCGCGTGGGGCACGATGAAATTTGTGTCGGCGGCCGAGGCTGGCCGCGGTGCGCGGGTGGTTTCCATTCAAAATGCCTTTAATTTGGTGAACCGCACTTTTGAAATGGGCTTGGCTGAGATTGCCATGCGGGAACAGGTCGGGCTGCTGGCCTATTCGCCGCTGGCGCAGGGGTATTTGAGCGGTAAATATTTAAATGGAGCCCGCCCTGCCGGCGCACGCACCACCCTGTTCAATCGCGGCCAACGCTATGAACGCCCCGGCACAGAAGACGCCATTGTTAAATATATCGCCATCGCCAAAGATTTCGGGCTGGATATTAATCAGTTGGCGCTGGCCTATGTGACCACGCGCGAGTTTGTCACCTCTAATATTATTGGTGCAACCACTATGGCGCAGCTCAAGGTCAATCTCGACTCGGTGCACGTAAAAATCACGCCGGAGCTTGAGCACAGGATCAACGAAGTGCATCAGTTGCACAGCAATCCCGCGCCATAAATGCGGCCGCGTGTTGAAGTGTAAAATGGTTTGATCAGCGGCTGTCAAAATCTGGTCATTTGCCGATGTTGAGGTTAGCTTAAGATGATTCGGGGCCAAGCGTGCTGTTTGGCCCCTAAACCAACGGGAGGCCACTATGCCGCGCCTGTTCACCGCACTGGAAATTCCTGCCGCTTTGGCAGATGAGCTGTCGCTGTTTCGCGGCGGTCTATCAGGGGGGCGTTGGATTGACCCCGAAAATTATCACATCACCCTGCGCTTTATTGGCGACACGGACCGCCACTTGGCACGGGATATTTCCCTAAGTCTGGCTCAGATCAAGCGTGCCGCATTTACTGTGACCTTGGCAGGGTTGGATTATTTTGGCGGAGACAGGCCCCACGCGATTGTCGCCAAGGCGCATGCGGCCTCGCCGCTGCTGGAGCTTCAGGCCGAGCAGGAGCGTTTGCTACGGCGCATCGGGCTTGCACCCGAGCCGCGCAAGTTCACGCCGCATATCACTTTGGCGCGGCTGCGGCGCACGCCACCCCTCGCCGTGGCTGATTATCTGGGAAACCGCGGGTTTTTGTCGCGGCGGTTTGATGCCGCGCGCTTTGTGCTGTTTTCATCGCGGGATTCTGTGGGTGGCGGGCCTTATCAAATTGAAGCGGCCTATCCATTGCTGTGAGTTTCCGCATATGTTAGCGCTCCGGCTTTAAGAGAGCTCACCATGAGTTTTGTTCCTGCTTTTCCGGTTTTGCTGGGCTTTACCGCCGCCTGTATTTTGCTGGCGCTCACGCCGGGGCCGGACATGACGCTGTTTTTGAGCCGGACGCTGTGCGGCGGGCGCGGGCTGGGGCTTGCAGCGCTGGTGGGGGCGTCCGCCGGGCTGGTGGTGCAAAGCCTGCTGGCGGCTTTCGGGATTTCAGCACTGCTTGCCGCCTCCTACACCGCCTTTACGGTGTTGAAGGTGGTCGGCGTGATCTATCTGATGTATCTTGCTTATCAGGCTCTCCGCCATGGTTCGGCTTTGGCTCTAAGCGAAGCCAAGGGCATCAAGATCAATTATTTTGCCACCTTCCTGACCGGGGTCGGCATCAACCTGACCAATCCAAAGGTTCTGCTGTTTTTTCTGACATTTTTGCCGCAATTTGTTGAAGCGAATGATCCGCAGGCCAGTGGCAAGTTTTTGTTTTTGGGGCTGTATTTTCTGGTTCTGGGCACAGCGCTGAACCTGATGGTGTGGTTTCTGGCGGTGCGCTTTATCGGTGCCATCCGCGCAAATCCCAAGGCTCTGCGTTATTTTGATTATGGTTTTGCCGGGTTGATGAGCGCCTTTGCCTTCAAGCTGATCACCGCGCAGGGGCGGTGACGCTAATCTTCCCCCGCCACCAGACTTGCTTCCAACATCATACGGGCGCGGGCGCGGATTTTTTCGGTTTCAGATTTGAGCTGCCCGCAAGCAGCCAGAATATCGCGCCCGCGCGGGGTGCGCACGGGGCTGGCATAGCCGGCGTTAAACACCACCTCCGAGAATTTCTCGATCTGCTCCCAGTCTGAACATTCATATTGGCTGCCCGGCCACGGGTTGAACGGAATGAGGTTGATCTTGGCCGGAATGCCCTTGAGCAGCCGCACCAGCTCTTTGGCGTCCTGCAGGCTGTCGTTCACCCCCTTCAGCATGACATATTCGAAGGTGATACGGCGGGCATTGCTGGCACCGGGATAATTTTTGCAGGCTTGCAGCAGCTCGTGAATCGGATATTTCTTGTTCAGAGGCACCAGCACATCGCGCAGATCATTGCGGGTGGCGTGCAGCGATATGGCCAGCATCGTGCCGCATTCGCTGCCCAATGCCTCGATTTCCGGCACCACACCCGAAGTGGAGACGGTGATGCGGCGCTTGGAGAGTGACAAGCCTTCGCCATCGGTGAGCACCGCGACCGAGTCGCGGACATGCTCGAAATTATAGAGCGGTTCACCCATGCCCATGTACACAACGTTGGACACGGCGCGCACGCCTTCGCCGGAGGGAAGAAGACCGTCTTGCGGCGGGGTCAGGCCGGGAAAGTCACCAATCCGATCGCGCGCCACCATCACCTGCTGCACAATTTCCTGCGCAGTGAGGTTGCGCACCAGCCGTTGGGTTCCGGTGTGGCAAAAGGTGCAGGTCAGCGTGCAGCCAACCTGAGACGAAACGCAAAGCGTGCCGCGGTCGCTTTCAGGGATATACACACATTCGATTTCCGCGCCTCTATCAAACTTGCCGGTTGAGGGCATTCTCATCAGCCATTTGCGGGTACCGTCTTCCGAGATCTGCTCGGTGACCACCTCCGGCCGGGACAGGCTGTAATGTTGCGCCAGCAGCGCGCGCATCGGTTTTGCCACATTGAGCATGGCATCAAAACTTTGCACGCCTTGAAAATACATCCAGTGCCAGAGCTGGCCGACGCGCATTTTGATTTCTTTAGGAGGCACCCCGATCGCCGTCAGCTTTTCGGCCAACTGGGCGCGGGTGAGGCCCACAAGAGAGGGCAAAGGTGTGGAAACATCAGTCATTGGCGGGTTGTAGAGCAAAAGCCGCGCTCTTTACAAGGCTTTAAGGTGCTTCGCCCTCATTGTTGCCAGTGTCGCACCCTTCGTCATTGGCGCTGTCCGCCAGCTTTAGCGCATCTTCCAGCCGCATTTTGGCGGAGCCGGGCTGTAGGGGTTTTTGTTGGCTGGCGTCGGGCACCCAGCCTGACAGCCAGATTATTTCAAATGTTGCGCGGATACGGCCATCGGCATCGCGATAACGTTCGGCATAAATCTGTGCGGCACGCAAAAATACGGCCTTTTTAGACGGTTTTTTACTGCGCGCCACAAGGTTATTGGTCGCGCCCATCGCCCGCAAATCCCGGATCAGTGCGAACATATCGTTATAGCGCACGGTAACGCTGTCAATATCGGTGACAGGCAAGGCAAATCCGGCCCGCTGTAACAGGCCGCCCATATCGCGGATATCGGCAAACGGGGCCACATGCGGGCTGGCACCGCCGCATAGCTCCGCCTCCGCCTCGTTGAGGGCGGTGCGCAACTCGTGCAATGTCTGACCGCCAATCATGGCCGCCAAAAGCAAACCATCAGGCTTCAGCGCTTGGCGAATTTGCACTAGGAAACCGGGCAAATCATTGATGAACTGCAAGCCGAGCAGTGAAATTGCCAGATCATAGGGAGGTGTTGCGGCGTTTAGAGTTTCGCCCGCGCTGACCGCCTCCAAAGCCTCAAAGCTGATGTGGTCACGTTGCGTATTTGGCAAGTTTCGGGCGGAAATCGGGATGGGAGTCAGCACGTCAAGAATTTTGGCAAAGGGGCGTTTTATGACAGCCAAGCGCTCCAACGCGTCATCAAGGCAGCGGTGCAGCAGAAATGCCGCCGGATCGCGTGCCGCGCGACGCAGGTGCAGCCGTAAAACGTCGTGGTCAAAAATATCAGAAAGAGGGGCTGGTGCAGACATATCTCAGTTCTGCCTTGAGTTTATGGCATTTGGCAAGGCTGTTTCACTGCGCTAATCTGCCGCCGATGTGGAAGCGTTTTTACAAGACAACGGGGATTAGCACGACAACGGGGTTTGGCGCGCTCATTATGCGCCCGCTGCGCCGGGCAGGCCATGCTGTACTCGATGTTATTTATCCGCCGTCATGCCTGTCATGCCGCAAAGCCACAATGGAGCACGGCGTGTTGTGCGGCGCTTGCTGGCACAAAGTGCGTTTTATCGAGCGGCCTTATTGTGAGCGGCTCGGAACGCCATTTGCGCAAGATTACGGTCAAAGTCTGCTCTCGCCGGCCGCTATGGCTGATCCGCCGGTGTTTGAGCGGGCCCGCGCCGTGGCTCGGTTTGAAGACGGGCCGGCGCGCCACTTAATTCACCGGCTCAAATATGGTGACCGCATCGAGCTCGCGCTTTCAATGGGCAAATGGATGGCCCGTGCCGGCGCGGAATTGTTATCGGATGCGGACGTGCTGATTCCGGTGCCTCTGCATCGGCGAAAACTGATGGCGCGGCGGTTTAATCAAGCAATGGCCTTGGCCGATGTGATTGGCAAAGAAGCAAATCTGCCGGTTGAGCCGTTTTGGCTGACACGCGTCAAACCGACGCGGCCACAAGTTGGGCTTTCCAAAGCGCAACGGGCCGAGAATGTTCAAGGCGCATTTAAAGTGCTGGAAGAGCAGGCTTTGTTCGTGAAAAATAAGAGAGTTCTGTTGATCGATGATGTTCTTACCTCGGGTTCGACGTTGAACGCCGCATCACGCGCGCTGTTGCGGGCGGGGGCTTTGCGTGTTGATGTTTTGGTGTTTGCGAGGGTTGTGACTGGAACGTGACGCAACTATATTGGTAATAACACCTGCCTCGTATAGTCGTAAAACAGCATGCTGGGCGGCTCCTCAACCCTGATATTCCCCAAATCCCCACGGATATCCGGAAAGGAATTTGGGACAAGGACTAAGTTTATGCCGGAAATTCTGATCTACACCAAGAGCACCTGCCCCTATTGTCACGCGGCAAAGGATTTGCTCGTCAAAAAGAAAGTGCCGTTCAAGGAAATTTCCGTAGATGGCCAGTCCGCGCTGCAAGATGCGATGGCGGTTAAGGCCAATGGCAGCCGTTCCGTTCCGCAAATTTTCATCGGAGCGACCCATGTCGGCGGTTGCGATGATCTTCATGCGTTGGACGCCAGCGGTAAGCTTGATGCTCTGTTGGTCGCATGATCAAGTTTAGTCTGGTCTGTGATCAGGCTCACGAATTCGAAAGCTGGTTTGCCAATTCCACCGCGTTTGAGGCGCAGTCCGGACGCGGCTTGGTGTCGTGCCCATTTTGCGGTTCCAAGCGAACCAGCAAGGCGGTGATGGCCCCGTTTGTGGCGGCAAAAACCCGTCTCGAAAAAAGCGCCGGGAGCGAGGCCGTGCTGAGCGATACAGATGCGGTAAAGATGCGCTCTGCGGTTCAGTCGTTGCGCGCGCATGTGGTGGAAAACGCCGAAGATGTGGGATCAGGCTTTTCGGAAGAGGCGCGCAAGCAACATTTCGGTGAGACCAAAGCCAAACCGATTTACGGCACGGCCAGCGCGCAGGACGTTGCCGGATTGCTCGAAGATGGCGTGGACATTATGCCGTTGCCGGATGCGGGAAATTAGGGTGCTTTGGTGCTTTTTAGAACTGCAACCGCTCGGGTTGTAAAACGGTTGTGTTCCGGTTGTGGATTTCCGGCCATAAAGTGGCCAAATAGGGTTTTATAGCACCCTGTTGGCCGTATATGTCCGACATTTGGCCATGTTGGCCGAATTTTTGGCCAGTTTTTATATACGTTAAGTGTTTGATTTTAAACGCAGCTGTGTCAGCTTGGCCATAAAATCAGGCGGTTTTTTCGAGCTTTTTTCCGGCCATCATGTAATTTACGGAGGTGTCTTTGCTTAGGCTCCACGCATCGCGCAGCGGATTGTAGCTGACCCCGGCCTCATCAAAAATTTCGACGCCGCCTTTGGCGATCATTCGTTCCAACTCGCGCGGTGTGAGAAATTTTTCCCACTGATGGGTGCCTTTGGCAACCCAGCGCAGCACATATTCCGCCCCGACAATGGCCAAGGCAAAGCTCTTCAAGGTGCGGTTGAGGGTGGCCGCGAAAAATAGTCCTCCCGGCTCAACCAAGGCGCAGGCCGTTTTGATGAAAGCTGCCGGATTGCGGACGTGTTCCACAACTTCCATCGCTAAAACAACATCATAACCGTGTCCTGCTGTGACAAGATCTTCAGCTGTTGTTGCCAGATAGGTTACAGGCAACGCTGATTTTGCGGCATGACGGACGGCAATTTCCACGTTTCCGGGCGCAGGATCAATGCCGGTCACAATTGCGCCGAGACGGGCGAGGGGCTCCGATAATACGCCGCCGCCGCAGCCGATGTCGAGAATACGAACGCCTTCCAAAGGCAATGGTTTTTGCCAGTCGCGTCCCAGATGCAAACAAATATGATCGCGGATATAGGCAATGCGCACCGGATTGAACTTATGCAACGCTTGCATTGAGCCTCTGGGGTTCCACCAGTCTTCACCCAGGGCTTCAAAGCGGGCTACGTCAGCGTCGTCAAGCGAGGCGCTGGCCGGGCGGGAAGGGCTCTTCATAGGATCATGCTTTCAAAGTTGACAGGCGCTATCTGGCTCGTCATGTATAGCGCCGTTTTAGTGGTCTGTTGCGCGGCGCTTCGTCGCGCGTAAGACTGAATTTGGTGCCTTTAAGCTGCGGCTTTAGGCGTTTGCACTTTAGAAATGTAGAATTATGCCTCGTTTGGTGATGAAATTTGGCGGAACGTCCGTCGCAAATGTTGAACGTATCCGGAATGTCGCCCGCCATGTCAAACGTGAAATTGATGCAGGATATCAAGTGGCTGTTGTCGTTTCAGCTATGTCGGGCGAGACCAATAAACTGGTGGTTTTCGCTAAAGATGCTGCTGAAATTCATGACCAGCGCGAGTATGATGCCATTGTCGCGTCGGGAGAGCTGGTAACTGCGGGCCTGTTGGCGATTGCGTTGCAGGACATTGGCATCAAGTCGCGATCCTGGCAGGGCTGGCAAATCCCAATCGAAACCAACGACGCTCATGGCTCGGCGCGAATTGAAGGCATCGACGGAACGCGGCTACTGAGCGGCTTTGCTAACGGCGAAGTGGCGGTAATCGCTGGTTTTCAAGGGGTGCACACCGCGTCGGGCAGGGTCACAACATTGGGTCGCGGCGGGTCTGACACCAGCGCTGTGGCTGTTGCGGCTGCCATTAAAGCAGAGCGTTGCGACATCTACACCGATGTGGATGGAGTTTACACCACAGACCCGAGGATCGTGCCAAAGGCGCAGCGGTTGGACCGGGTTTCTTTTGAAGAAATGCTGGAAATGGCCTCTATGGGTGCCAAGGTTTTGCAAGTGCGGTCTGTAGAAGTGGCTATGGTGCAAAAAGTGCCGACGTACGTTCGGTCCAGTTTTGATGATCCCGCGAATCCGGGTCTTGGTACTTTGATTTGCGATGAGGAGGACATTATGGAAAGTCAAATTATAACCGGAATTGCATTTTCGCGGGACGAGGCTCAGATTACCTTACGCAAGGTAGCCGATAAACCTGGTGTCGCAGCGGCAATTTTTATGCCGTTAGCGGATGCTAATATTAACGTTGATATGATCATCCAAGTGGTTTCCGATGACGCGGCGTCAACTGATATAACCTTCACGGTGCCATCCGCAGACTATCAAAAGGCACGGGTGCTGCTCGAAAAGGACCATGACAAGATTGGATATGCCAGTTTGCAGGGTGCCACTGACGTCGTGAAAGTTTCGGCAATCGGCGTCGGCATGCGTTCTCATGCTGGGGTTGCTGCCAAAGCGTTCAAAGCTCTGGCAGAAAAGGGCGTTAATATCCGCGCTATTACAACGTCGGAAATTAAGTTTTCAGTGCTGATCGACGAGGTATATACCGAACTTGCCGTTCGGACGTTACATTCGTTGTACGGATTGGATAAGGTCTCTTAACGTTTTAACAAACTAAGAGCATAAAAAGCGGCACTAAGGGCTGTAATACAGAAACTACTGGGCCAATCACTGATGATCGCCAGCCAAATGCCTCCCCATGAGGCTGCAAGGCCGATTGCGGCGCTTAGCCACAAACCTGTGGTTACTCGTCTGGTAAAATTTTGTGCGGCAGCTGCGGGGCCGATGAGCAGAGTGAACACCAGAAGCATCCCGACGACTTGGGTGCACAACGCAATTGCCAAGCCAGACAATCCCAAAAAGAACACTGATATTAGCCTCAAGGGTGTGCCGCGAGCTTCGGCCAACTCGGGTTGCAAGCTTGCGAACAAAAGAGGGCGGGCAATGAACCCGAGTAAAAGGAGCGATAATGCGCTCAGAGCAGCAAGTTCGGGAAGATACGCTTGGTCAATGCCAAAAACATTTCCGAACAACAAACTGGTTACTTGAGACGCATAAGCCGTGTAAAAATGCAAAAATAACAGTCCAAGACCAAGTGAAAACGACAATATCATACCAATGGCAATATCGCGACCTGCCAACTTCTCCCCCAAAAATCCCATGGCAAGACCTGACAGAGTCGAAAAGCCCAGCAGCCCCCAGAACGGCGGCAGGCCGACAAGTATGGCTCCCGTAGCTCCGGCAAAACCAACGTGAGAAAGGGCATGCCCGGCAAAGCTTTGCCCTCTTAAAACCATAAAATAGCCAATTCCGGCTGCTACTATTGCAATCAGACTGCTGCCTAAGAGCGCTGTTTCGATAAAATTTAAGTCACTCATGGCGGTGCCACTGACGATTCTGCCCTTGTTCATGTTCGTGATTGTGCGCATCGAACTCGACAGGATTTGCTCCAGCCATTACAAATATGCGGCCGTTTATGTGGATTACTTCGATTTTAGTGTCATAAAGCTTGGAGAGAGTTGAGTTATTTATGACGTCTTCAACGCTACCCAAAACTGCGGTACCCCTACCCATGTAGAGCACTTTATCAAGACTGCCCAGAAGAGGGTTAAGTTCGTGTGCACTCAATAAAACGGTTATCCCAAGGCTCTTTTGGATGTCACGAACGAGATGAATAATATCCTGAGCTTTAGATGGATCGAGGCTGATAAGAGGCTCGTCCAGAATTAAAATTTCAGGTCTGCGCATCAAACATTGAGCAATGAGTATCCTCTGGCGCTCTCCTCCGGATAATTCAGACATGGGGCGGTACATCATATCATGCGCATTCACAAGCTTGAGCGCATCGAATATGGGCAATTCGACTGATCGTGAAGTCGATAGAAATCCCCATTTTTCGCCATTCCATGAGCTTTTTAAAAATTCACGCACTTCCAAACGAATGTGTTTTGGAAAACTGTGCGATTGGGGCAAATATCCTATGTTTAGATTTCCACGCTTAACAGGTTTATTGAAAACCGAAATTTGTCCTGATGCTGGTTTTATAAGTCCGAGAATAGCTTGGAATAGGGTGGTTTTCCCTGCACCATTCGGTCCCAAAACGCCAATAAATACATTTGATGGTATCTGTAGGTCGATGTTGTTGAGCACCACGTGGCCACTACGCAAGATGGAAACGCCAGATAGTTTTATAATAGTCATTTAGCTATTTCGGCTTCCAGCGTGATAATCTGTGACACCATCCAATCCTGATATTTGGTATTTTCAGGCGCTGTTTCGGTAATCCCAACTACTGGTATGCCGGATTTGCTGGCCAATTTCTTGAGTCGATCTGTGGTCGGCGTGCTTACTTGGGAATTGTATAAAAATGCACGCACTTTGTGATTTTTAAGATCAGCTTCAAAGGCTTTGACGTCGGAAAAGCTCGGCTCCGTGTTGTTCATAACGGCCAGTTGAAACCGCTCATTCCGCATTTCAAGGCGAAGTGCCGCCGCCATGTACCCGAAAACCGGTTCGGAAGCTGTTACTGCTATGTGCTTGGTTTTGGCCGAAACGGCTTCTATTTTGGTTTGAAGTTTGCGAAGGTCGGACTGAACCAAGCTCAAATTATGCTCAAACTCTGCTTTGGACGATGGTTCTTGAAGGCTTAGACGGGCACAAATTTCGTCAGCTGCTTTTTGCATAACGAAAACATCATACCAGATATGAGGATTTTCTCCGTCCTTTTTGTTATTTAGTTTTGCAACATTCAAAACGTTGTCCTGTTTAGAAGGTGGAACCAATTTATCCATCCAAGAATCGTAGCCGATGCCGTTAACAATTATCAAAACAGCTGAATTCAAATTTCTTGCAATTGACGGACTTACCTCGAACAAGTGCGGGTCCTGATCCGGATTGTTTAGAAC
>JAYTYD010000026.1:0-2779 GCA_043742625.1 Methylovirgula sp.
AAGGCCAATGCTGCGCGTACAACAAGGTTGGCTTCCAGCTCGCCGCAGTGAGACGCAAACGCGCCGGAAACAACGAGCGACAGATCAGAATTCGGCTCAAAAGTGAGGCTATCACCAATTCCGGCAAAGGCTACCAAACTTTCCAATTCGTGATAGCCGTCGTTGCGCCGCCCGTTGATGTGGAGGGACAGATTTATCTTGGCTTTAGCGCGCAACGCCGCTAGCCGCCTTGCTTTGCCGACGCTGCATCCTCAAGGCCATTTTCGATTTTTTTGAGGATTTTGATGAGATCATCCGGCTCAGGCTTAAAGTCACGGGCATGATTCCACTGAAATTTGGCTTCAAGCTTGCGACCCGCGCGCCAATAAGCGTCGCCCAGATGGTCATTCACAGTCGGATCAGCCGGAGTCAGAGCCACGGCTTTTTCAAGATTGCGCACGGCTTCATCATTTTGGCCAAGCTTAAACTGGGCCCAGCCGAGGCTATCCACAATGTAGCCGTCGTTTGGGCGCAGCTCGACTGCCCGCCGTAGCATTTTAAAGCCTTCGTCTAGATTTTGCCCCATATCTATCCAAGTATAGCCCAAATAATTCAGCACCTGCGGCTGTTCCGGGAATAAATCGAGTGCTTTTTTAAGGTCGGCTTCAGCTTCCGGCCATTTTTTTAAGCGTTCTAAACTTGTGCCACGGCGGTAATATAACAACCAATTGCTTGCATCCGGCGTGGCAACCGCCGCAATAGCCTTGGTGTAAGTTGCCTCTGCGCTTACGAAATCCTTGCGCGACGCGTAGAGATTTCCAAGCGTGGTCAGAGCATCCAAATCTTTGGTGTTAGAATTGGCGATTTCTTGTAAACGTTTGACTGCAAGGTCTTGTTTTTGCAATGCTTCCAGCGCTACTGCCGTTTGGATATCGGCAAAATTGCGCATTGGATCGGCGTCCGCTACCATCTCGTAAGCATCGATGGCACGTTCATTTTGCTTGAGGCGCTCGTAGAGGTCGCCGAGTGTAACCGACGCCAGCGCATTGTCCTGACGCAGATATAACGACAGCCGGAGATAGATGATTGACGCCATCTCATCGCCCTGTTGACCACCGGCGGCCCCGAGACCGTACAGCACTTCCGCAGCGCCGTCCTGGACAGAATTAATCAAGCTTGGCAATGACTTACCTATTTTTAGATCAGCCATGGCGCGCACAACGATCGGGTGCCGCGGCAACAATTTGTCAAAGCTTTCGTAGAGCTTTAGCGCGCCGTCCGTGTCAGTTTTGGACATAAGCCGGGCGAAGCTATCCACCAGCCGCAAGGTTTTGGCATCAGCACCATAGGCGGTGCGCAAACGGGCTATAGCAGCTTCGTGATTGCCGGCTAACTCATTGATCATGCTGACATGATAGTCGCGGAAGATTTGTAAACCGCGATCATTGAGCTTTTCAACTTGCGCCACCGCACTTTTGGTGCGGCCCTTGCCCGCCTCAGCCCAAGCCGACAAAAGTATGGCCGTGGCGTCGCGGCTGGCAGCGATTTCCTTGGCTAGATATTGCTTGGCGACGTCATATTTTTTATCATGAATGGCTTGCACGGCGAGTGCTAGGCGGGCGAGACCCGATTTGGGGTTAACTCTAAGCTCTTGTTTTGCAATGGCAAATGCCGCGTCCAAGTCTCCATTTGCCAAGGATGCCAAAAAACCACGCTCAATAAGCTCGCGATTTTTAGGATCATCCCGCAAAGCTTCTTGAAAAAACGTCGAGGCGGCAAAAGTATCTTTATCGGCGCTGGCGACAAGGGCTGCGAGGTAATTCCCGGCGCGGGTGTCTCCCACCTCAAAGGGCGTGGCAATGGCCAGCGATTCGCGGGCTTGAACGGCGGAAAAGCCTAGGAAAGGCAAAAAAACACCAGCAAAAACAAGCTTATAAGACAATTTTGCCAAGGGGCACCCTTTCAACGGGTCAAAACACATATGTGGGGCTGAGATAGTCCGCAGCCAAGGCCGCATGTCAAGTTTTTGCGCGCAAGTTTGGCAATTATTAGCCAGAGCCCGGTTTGGGGTTACGCTTTTGCACGGCAAAAATAATGCAATCCCGCAAAAAACAGTCCCAAAAACCTTGCGCAGATGGTGGCGGAACCCGGTCAAAAAGCGGTCAAATGTGGCCAAGGAGAAAATCGGCGCTTCATCATCGCCCGCATCACGGCCAATACCCAGATCGTGCCAAAAGCACCAATTGCCGCATCTGCCCCCCCCTTGTTAGTCGCGATGTCCCGTGGTTGATTGAAAAGTCAAAAGGAGGCAGGGTTATGCGGGTTTTTATACCTGCTTGATTGGTTATCGGCAGTTTTGTCATCGCAGGGTGGGGAGTTTCTGCGGCAGTGCTTTTTGCGCCCTCAGTTTAAGGTACCCGAAGATTATGAGAGAGCCAAGGAGGTCGCCATCGCTATGGACAAGAATATTGCTGCCACGTGTGGAGGGAGATAGCAGTTTTGAAGAAACCTGATTACGGCATTGATGCGCCGGGTCTTGCTTCAGGCTTTTTGGCGGGGGCGCTTGGCGCTGTCGGGCTGGCTTGGCCGCTCTGGCAATTTGGCGAAGGCCGGAGTTGGAGCGTTGTGGCATGCGCCGGGCTTTTTCTGTCGGAATATATTTGTCAGGCATGGGCTGCCTGATGGTGGTTTGGAGCAAACGAATCAAATTGCAGACGCGCGAAACCATACTCGACCACATACCTTGGCGCGGCGACGAGCGTGTTTTGGATGTGGGCTGCGGGCGCGGGCTTTTGATGGT
>JAYTYD010000027.1:0-2486 GCA_043742625.1 Methylovirgula sp.
GGCACTGCCGAGCGCTTTAAAGGCTCAACCGAGGAACTCTTGGCGATGTCAAATTCGATTCGCCGTGAGTTGGACGCCACCCGTCAGGAGCTGCGTCGCAGCGCCTCCGAGCTGCCGCAGGAAACCGCCGCTCAAGCCGCCACTCTGCGCCGCGTTGTGGCAGATCAGATCAGCGCTTTGAACGAATTGACCGATGTGGTCAACCGTTCAGGCCGCTCGCTCGACTTTGCCGAGCCGCAATCCACCCGCCAAGCTGCCCACATTGCCGAACCTGCGCGCCAGCCGGAGCCGCCAACCCGCGCGCCCGAGCCAACCCGCGGGTCCGAGCAAAGGCGTTACGCAGAACCCGCACCGGTTGCCGTGCGCGAGGATTTTCTGCGGCCCCGTACCCCGGCTCCGCCAACTCCGCCACCGCGCCCGACGCAAAATTTGCCAACCACATCCGGTGAGCGCGGCCCGGGTTGGCTCTCGGAAATTCTCAATCGCGCATCGCGTGAGGAGAAGCCAGAGGCGCGAGGCAACACCCCGGCGCCCCGCACCGCCGGCTCATCGCTCGATACCATCTCGCTCGACATCGCCCGCATGATCAATCATGAGGCGGCAATCGACCTGTGGGATCGTTATCGCAACGGCGAACGCAATGTTTTTGGCCGCCATCTTTATACACCCCAAGGCCAGAAAACATTTGAGGAAATCCGCCGCCGCTATCGGGGTGATTCAGAATTCCGCGAAACCGTAAATCGTTACGTCTCAGAATTTGAGCGCTTGCTCGGCGAGGTCAACCGCGATGACCGCGACGGCAGCGTCACCCGCACATATCTTAGCTCCGATACCGGCAAGGTTTACACCATGCTCGCCCATGCGGCGGCACGGTTCGAATAACAGGCCGCGGCAACTGGTGCGGGACATTGGCGGCCCGCCACCCGCACCTATTATCTGGCATCAGGCAATTTGCCCGGCCTGATGCTGGTGGCGCTGATCGCCAGCGATGCCTCAAACTGCGCCGCCGACCCAGCCAACGATTTGCCGCATCACTTGCGCCAATGTTGCGTCCAGTCCCTGCACCACCGCCGCGCCATCGGCGGAACCCTGTGGCGATCGGGCGCTGAACACCTTCGCTCTAACAATTTTGCCATTTCGATCATTAATCAGCTTTACGCTCAACGAAACCACAACCTCAGACGTTGCCGCACTGTATTCAAACGAGCGGATTTCGGTTTCCAAATGCGCGTCAGAAGTCACCCGTTCGTTGCTGCTGACCACCGAACGCAAAACATGGCTGTTTTCAAAGCTCTGCACCAGACGTGACTGCACAAGAGGAGGCAAACGCTCGGCCCATTGTACCCCTGGCAAATACGCCAATGCGTTGCCATCCGCCCGCACCAATACGCGCTCCGAGTCGAGCGCTTGCGCTGCGAGCGGCGGCGAAATCGACAATAAACCGCGCGGTGCCCGGGCTGATTTCTGCGGGCCAAGCGCGGTTAAATCATAGGCGGTGAGTGACGCTCCGCCGCAGCCCGCCACACTCACTGCCAGCACACACGCCGCCAAAACTTTTTGCCACACCATACTCAATTCCCCTTGTAGTCGGGCAAAGCGGGCTTGGCTCCGAACAGGAACTGTTGCGGATTCACCTGCAAAGAGCGAAGTGAACGGTTCACTTCATTTATTGATTTGCGGGCATCACCGGTCAAAGCTTCCAAGTCGCGTAGGCCGGGCCCGGTAAAGCGGTTTATGCCCGCAGCAATTTCGGCGGTGCGCTTATCGAGGTTATCGGCCAATTTCCGAATGGAAACCGCCGCTCCAGAGACATTTTCAAACACGCCCTTCTTTTCGGCGGAGCTCAAAAATCCGTCCACCCCGCTCAATACCCCATCCAGCTTATCTGCCGTGGTGTTGAGCTTGGCCGTCAGCTCCTGCGCATTTTTCATAATCGCGTCAACCGAGGTTTTGTTTTGGCTTAAGCCACTGGTGAAGGTATCAACATTGGCCAAAATCTTTTTAACCTTCTCGGCATCGATGGCTCTGACAACGCCTTCGATGTCGGCTGATACGGCGCTAAGCTTAGTCGAAAGTGTTCCAAGCGTCGGGCCAAGTTCTCCGGCACCTTTCAAGAAGCTGTCCAGTCCGGCTTTATTATCGGCCAAAGCTTGTGAAAATCCTGCAACATTTTTCAATGTCGCCTTAACCGAGTCCTGATTATCGCTCAGCAGCTTGTCGGCATTGTCGACGATGCTTTTAACCTTTTCCGCGTCAACAGCCTTTACCAAACCGTCGATATCTGTTGAAAGAGTGCCCAGTTTCGTCGAAAGCGGGCCGATCGTGGCTCCCAGATCTCCCACGCCTTTCAAAAAGCTATTGATGCCGTCCTTGTTGTCCGACAATGCCTGCGTAAAAGTCTCCACATTCTTAACGCTTGCCTGAATCGAGCCGGTGCTGTCACCCAAAATCTTATCAGCTTTGGCAAGAACGGAGTCAGCCTTGGT
>JAYTYD010000028.1:0-1949 GCA_043742625.1 Methylovirgula sp.
TCTTCGGGCCTATACATAATTTCAACACGGTGGAGCAGTCCCATGGCGCGTATTTTGCTCGTGGAAGACAGTGAACAAATCTGGAATTTTTTGGCACGCCGCCTGCAAAGACGCGGTCACACTGTCATCTTGGCACATGATGGCGAGCAGGGTGTTGCCAATGCCAAGTCCGGCCAGCCTGACATCATCCTTTTGGACATGAACCTGCCAGTGATGGACGGCTGGAGTGTGGCGCGTGCGCTCAAAGCCGATCCTCTCACCGGTTCAATTCCGATCATAGCCATGACAGAACATGTCGGCTCAGGTGCGCCAGAGAAGATTTTGCAGGCCGGGTGTGATGAGTTCCACTCCAAGCCGGTTGATCTGGCAAGATTGCTTTATCAAATTGATACTCTGTGCCAGCCGGTTCCCGCCGAGAATACCGCCGTAGTTGGCGGCTAGAGACGCGCATTATGGATATAGTAACCAACCAATTGCTCCGTCAGGCAGTGCCCCTGTTCAGGGTCTTGGCTAGCTTTCTGCTGATTTTGAGTCTCGGCGCCATCCTTGTCTTCGGCAAAGACGTCTTTATTCCACTGGCCTTGGCCGTGTTGTTGAGTTTCGTTCTGGCTCCGTTGGCAAGCAGGTTGCAAAGGATGGGAGCCGGTCGTGGACTATCAATTGCAGGGGCTGTGTCTGCTGCGGCTTTGGTCATCAGTTTGGTAGGCTACATAGCCATACAGCAGACCGCTGACTTGGCAGCGCAATTACCGGCTTACCGACAGACAATTCACAATAAAATTGAGGATGTAACCAAAAAATTCGGTGGCGGCGGCGACTTCTCGCGTGCCTCAGGCGTGATCGGTGAGGTATTGGCCGATTTGCAAAATTTTGGCACCGGAGCGCAGAATCCAGTTTCTTCTGTGACAGTCAAATCTGAAGACGCAAGCGGGTTAGCGCGGATCGGGTCAGTTGCATCACCGCTGTTGCATGTACTCGGCACGTTTGCGGGGGTGTTTTTGTTGGCGGCCTTCATCCTGAGCGAGCGGGAAGATTTGCGCAACCGGCTGATCAAGCTGGTTGGCACCGAAGATTTGCAGCAAACCACGGCGGCAATGGATGATGCGGCGCAGCGGGTGGGCCGCATGTTATTGTCTCAGCTTGCGGTCAACGCAACATTCGGGTTGGCGGTTGGGGTCGGGCTTTGGTTTATCGGCATTCCGAGTGCTTTCTTGTGGGGCGTTCTGGCTGGAATATTGCGATTTGTGCCTTACATCGGCGCCATCATAGGCTTGGTTCCGCCGCTGTTGGTGGCTTTCGCGTTTGATCCGGGGTGGAGCGCCTTTTTATGGACCCTCGGCATGTTCGCGGTTATCGAGCCGGTTGTCGGCCAAGGCATTGAGCCGGTGCTGTACGGGCACAGCTCCGGCCTGTCACCCTTGGCCGTGGTTGTTTCCGCAACGATTTGGGCGTTTTTATGGGGGGCTGTCGGTCTGGTGCTGGCAACGCCGCTCACCATTTGTCTTGTGGTGATGGGGCGTCACATATCGCGGCTTGAATTTATCGACATCCTCTTGGGCGATAGTCCGCCATTGACACCTGATGAAATGTTTTATCAGCGGATGTTGGCGGGGGATCCGCGCGAGGCACGCCAGCATGCGGTAAAATTTTTGCAGGGGCGGGCGCTTTCGACTTACTATGATGAAATTGCGCTTGTTGCCATTCGCCGTGCGCATTCGGACATTGTCCGCCACAAGGTTGCAGATGAGCGCCTGCTCACATTACTCAAATCAACCGACCAGCTGGTGACGTCGTTGGATGAAGTCTCGGACAAGCCGTTGTGGCGTCGGCGTTTGGACGCCGAAACAGCGGCCGCGTTTCAAAAAGTGCGGCAGGACAGACCCACCTCTCGACGCGTGATTTCGGCTAAAGATTTGGGCGCGCGTTGGCAAGGCCAAACACCTATTGCG
>JAYTYD010000029.1:0-45448 GCA_043742625.1 Methylovirgula sp.
AAGCCACCCCTAGACGCAGCAGATCATGGATATGGACAATTCCGGTCAGCGTTCCGTTTGCCGTTACCGCCAGAACTGAAATCTTGCGCCGGTTCAACATTTCCAGGGCCTCTGCCGCCAAATCGTCCGGCGATATTTGCAGCGGCAAGGCTTGCATCAGATCATTAACCGGAAGCGCCAAAATATTGGCCCGTTCGACATTCCGGCGCAAATCACCGTCCGTGATAATACCGCAAAGGCCGCCGTTTTCATCAACCACCAGAATGCAACCCAACCGCTTTTGCGTCATCACCACCACAGCGCCCGCCATTGAGGTGCCAAGCAAAACCACCGGCATATCGTCTCCGGCGTGCATCACATCCCGCACATGTAGCAACCGCGCTCCAAGCTTGCCGCCCGGATGAAACATTCTAAAGTCATGCGCCGTAAAACCGCGCGTCTCGAGCAAAGCGACAGCGAGCGCGTCTCCCAACACCAGCTGCATCGTGGTCGATGTTGTAGGCGCCAGCCCGTTTGGGCAAGCTTCTTCAGATTTTGGCAAAATCAGCGCAATATCCGCCTCACGTGCCAATGTACCAGCTATATTGGAGGTGAATGCGACCAACAAAATATTAAACCGCCGTGAAAAGGTTATGATGTCCGCAAGTTCCGCCGTTTCACCGGACCAGGACAAAGCTAAAATCGCATCACCCTCTTGGATCATGCCCATATCGCCGTGACTTGCTTCGGCGGGATGAACGAAAAATGCCGGAGTGCCGGTCGAGGCAAATGTCGCTGCCAACTTTCGTCCGACATGGCCTGACTTGCCCATCCCGGTTACAACCACGCGCCCTTTCAAACCGGCAAAACGCTCCACAACGTCCGAAAAACATTGCGCGAGGTCGCTAAGCGCTTCGCCACCAAACGCAGCTTCAAGTGCCATGATTCCCGCGCTCTCAGTGGCGAAGGTTTTGAGCGCGGACTGCACAGCCGGAGTGTTTTTTTTAAAAAAAGGGTGTTGTATTGTCATGGGCCGCTTTTAACACCCTTTTTTGCAAATTTCGACCCTGTTGATCGGAACAGTCGCTAACCAAGCATTAACCATAAATTGTTAACCATTAGGCATCGCAATTAAGCTGACGCCCCACGTGCCATCTCGCCCTATCCCTAAATGCAGCCTTCGCAGGCGCGCCTCTGGCGCTCTGTTGGCAGCTTTGTGTGTTGCGCCCTGCGGCACAACTGCTGTGAAAGCCCAGCAGGCCCCGCTGTTGCGCGGGTCCCAGACAGGACTTGAAGATCCGGCCCAAACGCTTCCCGCATCGGCACAACCGGATCTTGTTGCTCCCTTAATGGACGAAGAGCGCGGCTCAATCGCGCCAAAGCGTCCTGCTGCGGCCCTTAAACACTCCCCTGCCCTGCCGCCTCTCAGCGCATATCAAACCTATCCGCCTGCTGGCACTGAAGGCCGCGCCCGGCGCAAGCTGGCAGGCCCGGCAAAACCCTTGGCCACCACCGGATTGCCGCCTTTACCTAATGCCGCCGGTGCGCCAAAACGCATCACTAAATATGACCCGAACCCGGCGGCGCCCCCCGCTGCGGCCGCAATTCCAGCTCCGGCAATTGCTAAAAACCCTCCCTCAGCTATCGGGCCATACGACCCCATCGGCTTTGACCTCGGCGGATTGCGCTTAATCCCGTTTGTTGAGGGCGACATCGGCTATGAGTCCAACCCGGCACAGGCAACAACCGCCAGTGGCTCCGGCTTTGCCCGTACCGGGGCGGGAGCTAAGTTTAAATCCGACTGGTCCCGTCACGCCCTCAGCGGCGAGCTCAAGGCCGGATACACAGACTATTTCACGGCAAACTCCAGCAGCCATCCGGATTTGAGTTTCACGGCTAACGGCAAAATTGATGTATCGCATGATACGGATATCAATCTCGAAAGCCATTTGAACTACACAACGCAGCGCAACCTGCAAACGGTCTCGGGCGTTACCAGCAACATCACTTCGGGCATTTATGACTCGGGCGTTGCAGCGGGCGTAACCCGCCGCTTTGGCCGCCTCACCACCACGTTGCGCGGATCGTTAGATAGAACCGTTTATGCAAACCCGACTATTGCCGGATCGGCCCTAAACCTATCGAGCGGAAACTTCACTGCGCTCGAATTACGAGCCCGCGCCGGATATGAACTTACACCCGGATTTGCACCCTATGTTCAAGCTAGCGTCGATACCCGCCAACGCGACAGCAAGTTGGATAGCAGCGGTTTTGCCCGCTCCTCAATTGGCACAAGCTTGCGGCTTGGCACGACATATGAGCTGAGCCGAATTCTGACCGCCGACGCAAATGTCGGGGTCGGCACCCGTGATTATGGCGACGCCCGCCTCAAAACCAGTGTTGGCCCTGTCGCAGACCTGTCGCTTGTTTGGCAGGCGACACCCCTCACGACCGTCACGCTTAAGGAATCTTCCGCACAAGACGAAACCAGCCTAAGCGGCGCTTCTGGCATTTGGGACACCAAGGTCTCTTTGCAAGTCGACCATGCTCTACTGCGAAACCTCAATTTGACAGGCAATATTGCTTATCAGAACAACAAATACACCGGCACAAGCCGCGCCGATCATATCACGACAGGATCTCTGGCAGCCACTTATGCCCTCACGCGCGATGTGTTGTTGCGAGGCAGCTATAATTATACGCACCAATCCAGTTCGGACCCCGGATCACGATATTCCGACAACGTCTTTTTATTCGGGATAAAGTTGCAGCATTAACCTAAATTTGCCCCAGCGTGCGAAACACGGCCTCTTTCCACGCGGCATATTTATTTTTGCGCTCGTGGTCGCCCATCATCGGTGTGAAGCGCCGCTCAAGGCTCCACTCTTTGGCAAATTTCTCCGGCTTCTCATAAAGCCCCGATTGATATCCCGCCAAATATGCAGCGCCTAGCGCCGTGGATTCCAACACAGTAGGGCGATCTACCGCCACGCCTAGAATATCGCTCAAAGCCTGCATCGTCCAATCGGATGCGCTCATGCCGCCATCAACCCGTAATACTGTTTTGCTGTTTCCGTCCCAATCGCGCTTCATCGCTTCCAGCAAATCGCGCGTCTGAAAACACACGGCTTCCAAAGCCGCCTTGGCAATTTCGCGGTTTGTGGTGCCGCGCGTTAACCCGAAAAGCGCGCCGCGACATTCCGCATCCCAATAAGGCGCGCCAAGCCCGACAAATGCCGGCACCAAAATAACGTTCTGCCCCGGGTCCGCCTGTTCCGCCAAGGCACCGCTATCGCCCGCCTTGCCAATGATTTTAAGCCCGTCCCGCAGCCATTGCACCGCAGCGCCGGCAATGAAAATTGAGCCTTCCAGCGCATAGGTTCGCTCACCGTTGAGCTGGTAGGCGATTGTGGTTAGGAGGCGGTTTTTCGAATCCACCGCGTCTTCACCGGTATTCAAAAGTGCGAAACAGCCGGTCCCGTAAGTGCTTTTCATCATGCCCGGCTTGAAACAAGCCTGACCTACCATTGCCGCGTGCTGATCTCCCGCCATACCGCGCACCGGAATGGCGGAGCCGAAAAATTCCGGTAAACATGCGCCAAATTCGGCAGCGCAATCCTTAACGTCGGGCAAAAGCTCGCGCGGTACATTTAAAATCTTGCACAGCTTTTTAGACCATTCGCCACGGTGAATATCAAACATCAGAGTGCGGCAGGCGTTTGTCGCGTCGGTCGCGTGAGATTTGCCGCCGGTCAGCCGCCACAACAAGAACGTATCCACCGTGCCGAAAGCCAGCTCGCCGTTCTCCGCCCGTTTTCGGGCGCCGGAGACGTTATCTAAAATCCACGCCGCTTTGGTTCCGGAAAAATATGGGTCGAGCAACAGCCCCGTCTTACGTCGAAAGGTCTTTTCATAATCGTCTTCGCGCAATTTCGTGCAGATTTCGACCGTGCGCCGGTCTTGCCATACAATCGCATTGTAAATCGGCGTGCCGGTTGCCCGGTCCCAAATCAGCGTGGTTTCACGCTGGTTGGTAATGCCAAGCGCCACAACATCGGCAGCTTTGACTTTTGCCTTTTTCAGTACGGCCTTGCAGGTTTCCAACACAGATATCCAAATGTCCTCAGGATCATGCTCCACCCAGCCAGATTGCGGGTAATGTTGAGTAAATTCCTTTTGAGCGCTGGCTATGATGCTTTTGTTTTGATCAAACACCAGCGCCCTCGTCGAGCTGGTGCCTTGGTCAATAGCTAGGACATAAGAATTTGCCATTTTATCACCCGTTTTTTTCAAATTCTCTTACATATCTCTAAGACAGTGTTGCGTCAC
Organism: Methylovirgula sp.; assembly: GCA_043742625.1. Lineage (GTDB taxonomy): Bacteria > Pseudomonadota > Alphaproteobacteria > Rhizobiales > Beijerinckiaceae > JANXSV01. Next base: position 4,309 of record JAYTYD010000029.1, read on the forward strand.
ACACAATCACGGCGATTTCTTTGGCCACATAGGCGATAAACCGGACGGCATTGGCGCAATATCGCCATTGCTGAAAAGCTGAAAGTGCGTTTATGATATCGATAACGTAACTCTTCAAAGGTAATAGCGTGAGCCAAAACCAAACCGCACCGCTCATCCGCTTTGATCACATCGTCAAAAGCTTTGGCGGCACCCGCGCGCTGAAAGATGTCAGCCTGGATATCCATGCCGGAGAAATTTTAGCTTTGCTCGGCGAAAACGGAGCCGGAAAATCCACGCTGATTAAAAGTCTCGCAGGAATTTACACGCTCGACAGTGGCGCAATTTTATATCGCGGACAAACCTACACGCACCGCCCAGCAAAGTTTAACGTCCGGCAAAAAGTGGCCTTCATTCATCAGGATTTAGGCCTGATTGATTGGATGTCCATTGCAGAGAATATGGCGATGGCCATAGGTTATCCTAAAAAAGGACCGTTGATCGACTGGAAAGCTTCAGAAGCGCAGGCGGGGCGTGCGCTGGCTCAAATCGGCTGCGACTTGGACCCATCCACCCGCGTCCAGGATTTAACCCGTACTGAGAAATCTCTCGTCGCCATCGCCCGGGCGCTCAGCATTGAGGCGAATGTTATTGTGCTGGATGAACCCAGCGCGTCCTTGCCAGCCGATGAGGTTCATCGCATGTTTGATGCGTTGCGTCCATTAAAGGCGCGCGGTGTTGGTATGATTTACGTTTCACACCGGCTGGATGAGGTGTTTCAAATCGCCGATCGTGTTGCTGTGTTGCGTGATGGAGCTCTGGTCGGTGACAAGCTGGTCAAAGATACCACACCCGACGAACTTATCTCTATGATCGTCGGCAAAGCCTTTGAGCGGTATCAGGCAAAGCCCCGCTCAAACCTCACGCCCTTGCTTACCGTCAAAAATCTCAGTGTCGAGAGCAATGCGCCGGTTAGCTTCGATGTCTGCTGTGGCGAAATCATCGGCCTGGTTGGCTTGCGCGGCGCAGGTCAGGAAAACATCGGGCGCGCCTTGTTTGGGGCAGCGCCAATGAGCGGCATCGTGACATTGAATGGCGCAACGCCAGACATGAGAAACCCGGGCGCCGCCATTCAATCCGGCATCGGTCTTATCGCGCGTGACCGGGTGGAGGAGTCCACCGCGCAGGGCCTCAGCATCCGCGAAAACACGTTTCTCAATCCCAAAGCCCATGGCCGCAAACACTTCGCGCTATCAAACCCTGCCTCTGAAAGCGCTGCCGCACGCAGCATCGGCGACAAGGTGGGACTGCGTCCAAACGCGCCGGAACTGCCCATAGAGGCGCTTTCCGGTGGCAATCAGCAAAAAGTTGTGGTCGGGCGCTGGCTGGACACCGGCGGCAAATTGCTCATCGCCGAAGACCCGACCGCCGGGGTTGATGTAGGGGCAAAAGCTGAAATTTACCGCCTGTTGGAGACGGCGCTCGACGCAGGCCTCGGCGTGATAGTCGTCTCAACCGATTTTGAAGAGGTGGCGCGTCTATGTCACCGCGCATTGGTGTTTTCGCAGGGCGAGATTGTCGGTGAACTTTCCGGAGACGCGCTGACTATTGAAAATTTGATTGCCAAAGCCTCGGTTAAATCTCCCAAAGCCACCTGATTCACACATTTGTGAGCGGGAAAAGGCGGTAAGTCGCAGGGATTCCGTGCCGCGCGCCTTGCAGCTTGGCATCCACGTTCTTATAACGAAACCATCGCCCTTCCGAACGAGTTTCCAATGTCTGTTCACCCGACCCATCTGCACGCTAAGGTTCTCATTGTTGGTTCCGGCCCTGCCGGATACACTGCCGCCGTCTACGCCGCCCGCGCCATGCTGGAGCCGGTGATGGTCGCCGGTTTTGAACCGGGCGGGCAATTGATGATCACCACCGACGTTGAAAATTATCCCGGTTTTGCCACGGCTATTCAAGGCCCCTGGCTGATGGAACAAATGAAAGCGCAAGCCGAACATGTCGGCACCAAAATGATCTCTGATCACATTATGCAGGCGGATCTCACACAGCGCCCCTTCCGCCTAACCGGTGACAATGGCACCACCTACACCTGTGATGCGTTGATCATTGCCACCGGCGCGAAAGCCAAATGGCTCGGAATGCCATCGGAAGAGGCGTTCAAGGGCTATGGGGTTTCAGCCTGCGCCACCTGCGACGGATTTTTCTATCGCGGCAAAGAGGTTTTGGTCATCGGGGGTGGAAATTCCGCTGTCGAAGAGGCGCTATATCTCAGCCATCTGGCCAAAAAAGTCACTGTTATCCACCGGCGCGACACTTTTAAAGCCGAACGTATCTTGCAGGAGCGCTTATTCAACACGCCAAATGTTGAAGTTGTCTGGCACACTGAGTTGGAAGAGGTTTGCGGCGGAACCGAGCCGCCCGGTGTCACTCATGTCCGTCTGAAAAACGTGCAGACAGGCACGATTTCGACTCTCAATGTCGACGGCGTATTCGTGGCTATTGGTCACGCTCCGGCAACCGAGCTCTTTGCAGATCAGGTTAAGCTGAAACCAAACGGTTACATGTGGACCGCTGCGGATTCCACTGCCACGAGCAGGCCCGGCGTTTTTGCCGCAGGCGATGTCACAGATGATATTTACCGTCAGGCAGTCACGGCTGCCGGAATGGGCTGTATGGCCGCTTTGGAAGCAGAAAAATATCTCGCCGCCGAAAAAACCGGTGCCAAGCTGGCTGCGGAATAGACAGAGGGACCAAACAATGGTCTCTTATGGCAAGAGCGGAATTTAAACCGCTTTCAAAAAGTGAAAATACCGGGAGCGAAAAAGTGCCAGGGGACAGAGCTTTGGACTGGGATAAGCTGCGTGTGTTTCAGGCCGCAGCCGATGCTGGCTCATTCACCCATGCCGGTGAGGTGCTCGGCCTCAGCCAGTCTGCCGTCAGCCGTCAGGTCAGCGCCCTTGAACACGAGCTGCAAGTGCCCTTGTTTCACAGGCACGCGCGCGGGCTGCTTCTAACCGAGCAAGGAGATTTGCTCGCACGCACGGTTAAAGACGTGGTGCAAAAACTGGAAACCACCCGTATCCGCCTCAATGACAGCCGCTCCAAGCCAAATGGAGACCTTAAAGTTACCACCACGTTGGGGATCGGTACCAATTGGCTGACACCGCGGATCGGTGAGTTTTTAGAACTTTATCCTGATATTCGCCTGCACCTGATTTTTACCGATGACGAGCTTGATCTTGGCATGCGGGAAGCGGACGTCGCCATACGCATGCGCGCGCCCACCCAGCCGGATCTCATCCAGCGCAAGCTGTTCACGATGCACTTTCACGCTTTCGCGTCTCAGGAATATCTCAAAACCCATAATCAGCCGATGACCCTCGCCGACCTGGATGAACACCGCATCGTCAGCTTTAACACCATGGATGCGACATTCCTGAACAATATCAACTACCTCATCTACGCCGGACGGGACCCGAAACATCCGCGAAGCTCCGCAATGACCGTGAACAGTATAACTGCCATCCGCCACGCTATTGAAAAAGGCATCGGCATTGCCGTTTTGCCTGATTATATCGTGCAGCCGGAATCGCCGCTTGTCCGCCTGATGTTGCAGGGCGAGATGCCGGAGCTTGATTGCTACCTCGTTTACCCCGAAGAAATGAAAAACGTTGCACGCGTGCAGGTCTTCCGCGATTTCATGGTCTCCAAGGCCCAGCGCTGGCTGTTTTAGAACCCCGCTGAAGCGTCCTGTCGAGCTCTGCGATTGCAGCATAGCGGCACTGACATTTCAGCGTTTGCGTGAAGGATGCTCTGTCCTCATAGAGCATATCACGCAAAAGTGTGTAGCGGTTTGCGAAAATGATATGCGTTATCAGAGAGACGGAAGAGCAATTTGCGTCTGTTAAGCGTTGAATTGCTCTAGCGTTTAAGTTAATGTCTTGTTTTATTCCTCTCCCATCCGGCAAACGCAACCGGAATTGCATAATTATCGGTGGTTTCCCCTCTCCAACGATGTATGCCGAACGAAAGTTCGGTTTTTTTTTGACTTAAAACGGTATTTTAATTTATTTGCGCCCGAAAAGGCGCTCAATATCGGCCAATTTCAACGCTATGTAGGTGGGACGTCCATGGTTACACTGTCCTGAACCGGGCGTTCGTTCCATGTCACGGAGCAGGGCATGCATTTCTTCGGGCCGCATCCGGCGGCCGGCCCTCACCGAATGGTGACAAGCCATCGTTGCCAAAACATTATTGAGCTTCCGCTCCATGCTCAGAGTACCGTCCTCGCTCAACGTTTGCGCAATATCCCTGATTTGAAGCGCGATATTACCTTCCTTCACCGCGGCCGGAACCTCTCGGACAGCCACAGCGCCAACGCCAAAGCTGTCGACACTCAAACCAAGGGTCTCCAACGCGGCGGCGTTCTCAAGCAGAATCTTGATCTCCCATTCATCCAGCTCGACAATTTCCGGAATCAACAAAACCTGCCGCGTTATCATTCCCTTAGCCCGCTGCGCTTTCATCCGCTCATACACCAGCCGTTCATGCGCGGCATGTTGGTCCACAATCACCAGGCCGTCTGTGGTTTGCGCAATCAAATAGGTGTCATGGACCTGCGCTTTCACCGCGCCCAGTGGCAAAAAAAACGCCCCTTCCTCTGCAATATCGGCGCGCATATCCGCCGAGGCTGGCATATCAAACGCGCTTTGGCCATCTTCTGCAAAGCCCGCGCTATAATTCGCCATGGCCTGTGGCGCATTTGAAAATATAAAATCTGGGCGTTGATGTGATGCACTAACCTGAGACGCCAAAACCTTCAACGCCCGATCTCCGCCGGTGGAGGTTGCCCTGTGCATCGCCCCTGCCAATACCTGCCGCAGAGCCCCTACAATCAGCCCTCGCACCAATCCGGCATCTTTAAACCGGACTTCGGCCTTGGCCGGATGCACGTTAACGTCGACAAAATGCGGATCACAATCAACAAATAAAGCCACAACCGGATGGCGGTTCGACGGTAAATAATCCATATAGGCCGCCCGAACGGCGCCATTTAACAACCGGTCTTTCACGGGGCGTCCGTTAACAAACAAATATTGAACTTGGGCATTGGCGCGGTGAAATGTGGGTAGGCCGACGAAACCTGAGAGCGACAATCCTTCACGGTGCGCGTCCACCTGCAGCGCATTGGCCCGAAAATCTGCTCCAAGCACCTGCCCAAGGCGTTGCAAATGCGCGCCCTGTGACGTGCAGCCGGGAGACGTGCGCCCCGGAGACGTGCAGGCCGGATAGTTTATCGCGCTGAAACCATCCCCCGACAATGCAAATGCCGCATAGGGATGGGCCATCGCCAGCCGCTTGACCACGTCCACCACAGCCAAAGCCTCGGCGCGTTCCGATTTTAGGAACTTTAACCGGGCCGGAGTAGCGCTAAACAAATCACGCACCTCAACCTTGGTTCCGCCATTGGCTCCCGCCGGGCGCACCGCTTGCTGGATACCACCCTCCACTACAATTGCGTGGCCAAGATCAGACCCGCGCGCCTTCGTTGTCACTTCTAAAAACGACACAGAGCCTATCGACGGCAACGCCTCACCGCGAAAACCCAATGTTGCAATATGCGATAAATCACCATCAGGAATTTTGGACGTGGCATGACGCTCTACCGCCAGCGCTAGATCTGCTGCGCTCATGCCTTTGCCGTCATCAACCACCCGGATAAGCTCACATCCGCCGCGTCCCAGCACGATCTCAATGCGCTTGGCTTCGGCATCGAGCGCGTTTTCAACCAACTCTTTCACAACCGAAGCAGGCCGTTCCACAACCTCGCCCGCAGCAATGCGGTCAATCAAAATCGGATCAAGGCGGCGAACGGACATAGCGGCAATCACAAGATGTAATAAGAAATTATCTAAACGCCTTGCGGTTTGCCGGCCATAGTCACCAGCAGCTTTTTACCGTCGAATAGCCGCTTGGCCACAGTTTTCGCGCTTTCCATCTCCACGCCGTCGATCATCGCGTTGCGCTCATCAAGATAGCTTGGCTCGAAGCCCTCAGACTGTAAATTGTTGAGCTGGCTGGCTATCTTGCTCGAAGTATCAAAACGCAGCGCGTAAGAGCCGGTGAGATATTTCTTGGCTGAAACCAATTCCTCCTCAGTGGGGCCGTCTGCTGCCATTTTGGCAATTTCGTCCTCGATCACGGATAGGCTTTCCATCGCCCGTTCATTCTTGGTTGAGGTACTGCCAATGAACAACGCACTATGTTTCGACGTCGACAACGACGTATGAACCGAATAGGCCAGACCGCGCTTCTCGCGCACCTCACGGAACAACCGCGCCGAGAACACGCCGCCACCCAAAATATGATTGACCACAAAACCGGGAACATGATCAGGATCTTTGCGGCCAATGCCTGCCATGCCAAACTGAATTGTGGCTTGCGGCACCTCAACGTCAATAATTTTACGCGCACCCAAATTATGTAAACCAGCGTCTTTCACAGCGGCGCGTTTGCCCTTTTCCGGCCATGCGCCAAACACCGCATCAAGATACTTGCTCAAATCTGAAGCGGAAATAGCCCCCACAACCGCGATGTGTAAGCTATCCCGCGCGAAACAGCCTCGCCGCAGTTGATCAAGATCCCCACGTTTCAGTCCGGCAATGCTGTCAAGGGTGCCGTCCGAGGCGCGCGAATAGGCGTGTTCGGCGTAGGCCAACTCCCGCCACGCTTCATTGGCCAAATGATGGGGATCATGCGCATCGCGCTTTATGCCTGCCACCATTTGCGAACGCACCCGCTCAAGCGGCTCTTTGGCCAGCGTTGCGTCGTTCAATGCCAGTTTCAGCAGATCAAACGACGGAGCAAAATGCTTTGTCAGCACACGCATTCGCCCTGAGAAATAATCATAGCCCGCGCCAAATGACATCTCGATGGCATAATTATCGAGCTGTTCGTGAAAGCCTTCAGAGTCATATTGCCCTGAACCCTCATCAAGCAACCCGGCCAACATGCCTGCCGAACCCGCTTTGCCGATTTTATCCTGCGCCGCACCGCCGTCGACACAAAACTCCACCGCAATCAACGGCACTGCGTAGTCTTCCACCAGCCAAGCACTGATGCCTTTTGCAGTCAAAATTTGCTGAACCGTCGACGCACGCGATTTCACTTTTACATCAGACATTAAAGTTCCAATTCGTTGTTTTTAAACTTATGTTTTAGGCCGCCGGAAGCAGGAAACCTGTCACAGAGCGTGCCGTATCCAGATATTTCACCGCCGCCGCCTGAATATCGGCAGGCCTCAACGCCTCAATCCGCTCCGGCCAATGTTGAATATCGTCAACGCTCTGGCCGGTTGTCAGCGCCACCCCATACCACCGCGCCAGCTCTGTCTGGTTGTCCCGAGAATAAATCGCGTCGGCGACAAGTCGGGTTTTTGCGCGGTCAAGATCACCCTCATTGATGCCCTTGGCAAAAACATCCGCCAAAACCAGGTTAATCGCGATTTCCAGCGCTTCCAGCGTCACACCTTCAGTGGGCATCGCATAAATAAAGAAGCGGGTGTCATCAAGTGCCTGCCCCCAGTAATAGGCCCCTGCTGCAACAGCAATCTTTTGCTCAACCACCAGTGCCTTGTAAAGAATACTGGTCGGCCCGCCGCCCAACACATGCGCCAAAACCTCCAAGGCTTCTCCGGTCTGGCCCCCCCCCGTTGTGTAAGACGGAACCAGATACACGCGCTGATGGCTTGGTTGTTCAACCTTTTCATCGCGCAAGGTCACCAACCGGTGTGCCCGTGCGGCCGGTTCCTTGGCACGTTTGCGTTGCGGTGCTTGACCCCGCGCAGCAATTAAGCCGTATGTTGCTTCGGCAAGCCGCTTCACCTCCGCTTCGGTCACGTCACCCGCCACAATCAAAACTGCGTTTTCGGGTGTGTAAAACCGGTGATAATAATCGAGCGCGTCCGAGCGCCCAAGATCTTCAATCTCATGACCCCAACCGATCACCGGCGTGCCATAGGGGTGGCGCGTAAACAACGCCGCCTGCACCGCTTCATTCAATTCGGATGCCGGGTCAGAGTCGGTGCGCATACGCCGCTCTTCCAAAACCACGTCGCGCTCAGGAGCCACCACTTCATCGGTAAGCTGCAGGTTGATCATGCGATCAGCCTCAAGCTCCATCATTTTGCCGAGGTGCTCTTTAGCTATTCGCTGATAGTAGGCGGTGAAGTCATTTGACGTGAAAGCATTCTCTTGCCCGCCAAGCTCGGCTACGAGATCAGAAAACGCGCCCAAAGGGTTTTTCGCTGTCCCTTTGAACATCAAATGCTCAAGAAAATGCGCAATTCCGGATTTGGCAATCGGATCATCAGCCGACCCGTTACGATACCAGATCATGTGGGTTACGATGGGAGCACGCAAATCTGGAATTACCACCACCTCCAGCCCGTTGGCGAGGTGGAAATGAGAAATTCCCGGAACCGATGCGGCACTGGCTTCAGCGCCTTGCGGCGTGAGCCCCAGCGGCAAATTAACAGTAATCGTACCTGAAGCCCGTAACGTCGCCATGAATGTTTCCGCCCTGAAAAGAGACCCGCAAAAGGGGTTGTTTTTCAGCAATATAAGGCGGAGCAGGGCGCTTTGTCAGCACCTATGCGACAATAAAGTGAAAAAGGTTAAACATGATGAACGCCAGCGCAGCAATCGCCACCACCAAAAGCGACATTGTGAACTGTTGCTGGGCTACGCCAGCCATCGGCGCAAAATTATAGCCTGACTGGTTGGCTTGGACTGCGCCGAGCTTTTTACGATTGACCATGATGTGCTCCTATAAAACCTCTAACGCGACAAAACCAAATAAGGTTCCCGTTTGCTGTGCGCTTCAACACATCAACTACGGTTCACATTGAAACAAGTTTCATAAAACCACCCGTTACAACCCCGTTCATAGTGCAAGGCAGGGTTACAAAGGCCGTAAGGAAAGCGAATACGAAAGCGGAATATCCACCTAATTTTGCATTACCAAATTTTGCTTTAATTGTTGCGCCATGCGCCGCGTGAAACTATTGTCTCGCCGTAATTAAACGCCGTCATACACTCATCACTTGTAGGTTCTGGAGACTTTAAATGGCTTTCTTCGCCGATGCTTTGTCCCGTGTGCAGCCGTCCGCAACCATAGCCGTCACCCAAAAAGCCCGCGATCTAAAAGCACAGGGCCGCGACATCATCAGCCTCTCAGTTGGTGAGCCGGACTTTGACACCCCGGACAATATCAAAAATGCTGCCATAGACGCTATACGCCGCGGTGAAACCAAATATACGCCAGTGGCCGGCATCGTGCCGCTGAGAGAGGCTGTCGCCGCCAAATTCAAGCGCGAAAACGGTCTCGACTATAAAGTGAACCAAACCATTGTCGGCACCGGCGGCAAGCAAATCCTGTATAACGCTTTCCTCACCACCATGAATACGGGCGATGAAGTCATTATTCCGGCGCCCTATTGGGTCAGCTATCCCGACATGGTGCTGCTGTGCGGCGGCACGCCGGTGTTTGTCAACACCACGATGGAAAACAGTTTCAAGCTTCAGGCTGCCGATCTGGAGGCCGCCATCACCCCGCGCTCCAAATGGCTGGTGCTCAATTCACCCTCCAATCCGTCCGGCGCGGCTTATACCCATGCCGAGTTAAAGGCCATCACCGAAGTGATGATGCGGCATCCGCATGTTTGGATTTTAACTGACGATATGTACGAACACCTTATCTACGGTGACTTTGTCTATACCACTCCGGCCCAAATCGAGCCCGGCCTCTATGACCGCACCCTGACCATGAATGGCGTATCTAAAGCTTACGCGATGACCGGCTGGCGTATCGGCTATGCCGCCGGTCCGCTCAAGCTGATACAGGCCATGGATATGGTGCAGGGCCAGCAGACCTCCGGTGCCTGTTCCATCGCACAATGGGCTGCGGTTGAAGCTCTGAACGGGACACAGGCGCATTTGCCCGTTTTCCGTAAAGCCTTCGAAGAGCGCCGCAACCTTGTGGTGTCAATGCTCAATCAGGCCAAGTATATCAAGTGCCCGATGCCGGAAGGCGCGTTTTATGTCTACCCGTCTTGCGCCGGAGCCATGGGCAAAACCACGCAGGCTGGAAAGCTTTTAAAAACCGACGAGGATTTTGTCACGGCACTTCTCGAGGCGGAAGGCGTTGCCGTTGTCCACGGCTCAGCTTTTGGTCTAGGCCCGAACTTCCGCATTTCTTATGCGGCATCCACCAAAATGCTGGAAGAAGCCTGCCAGAAAATTCAGCGTTTCACGGCGAGCTTGCGCTAGAGCATATCACGCAAAGGTGCGTGGCGGCTTTGCGAAAATGATATGCGTTGTCAGAGACATGGAAGAGCAATTTGCATCTGTCAAGCGTTGAATTTCGCTAGGCACCCAAGCCTGCGGTAGGCACCCAAGCCTACGCTAGGCACTCGAGTGTTAAATCAGCTCTGCCGACCAGCGCCTGAAGGTAAGCTCCGGGGGCAATTACTCCTTGGGCCGCAACGGGTGCAATGGCGCATCATGCGGGTGCAGCAGGAACCGCCGCGCGATTTCACCGTAGCCTTGATAGACCAATCCGCCATTTTCCCGCAGAAGCCGGGTGCGATTTGCGCGATACCAAGCCGGAATGGCATACCACGGCATGGTTGGGTCTTCATGATGGGCCGAGTGTAAATTGTTGTAGAGAAACAGCCAGCCGAATATCCCGGCGTTTTCAACGATGGCCGTTCGTTCTTTTTGCGCATCTGCAGCGCGGTGTTCGGCAAACGACCGCAACAACATCAGTGATGTTGCCGGATAGACGATGCCCAAGACATAAAACACCATATTTATTTTACAGACATAAATCAGCCAAAACAAAATCAGCCCGGTTGGCACCCCATGCCCCACCCAAGACCCGCGCGCCACAACCGGCTTGGATTTCAGCGCGCGCATTTCCGCTCCGATAAAACGCGGAATAATCCATAACGGCCCCAATAAAAGCCGTCCCAGCAAAGTGGTTTGCGCCCGCACCATTGTTTCCTGCCATGGCTTTAATGCCGCCCAGTGCTCTGCGCTCCAATAGTAGCTTTCCGGGTCATCAAACGGGTCGGTCAGGCGCTCGTCGCGGTGATGCAGCAAGTGTGTTAGCCGATAGGTTTCGTACGGCAGCCATAGAATAAGTGAAAAAGACGCCATCCATCGATTTAGCTGACGCCATTTTGTCGGGTGACCGTGCAAAATCTCGTGCTGCAAAGATGTTTGCCACGCCACCAGCCACGCGCCCAAAGGCGCTAAAACCCACCAAGGCAAAGCAAAAGAAAAATAAGTCAGCAGCAGCCAAGATCCGAAAATGCCAACTGCCAACCACACGGTCGGCCATTCCACGCTGGCGCGCGATCGAATAGCATTTTGGGCGCTCACGCTTTTAGGTTCCTTCTGCTGCTCAGATGCGTACAAAGCACCAAGAAAATCTGAACGATTTGCATTTTTTACTGAATTGCCAATATCCTGAATACGGGTGTAAGACTCATATGAAATTTATGTCCTCAGGCGGTAACGTGTTATGGTGCACGGGGTAGCCATATGACAGACAGACCAGTCCAATCCACCATGGCAGACGTCGCGCGCCTTGCAGGCGTTTCGGCGATGACAGTTTCACGCGCCTTGCGACCGGACTCAGCCATTGCCACGGGCACACGGGCGCGCATTTTCCGGATAATTGAAGAAATCGGCTACGTACCGGACATGACGGCAGGCGGACTTTCCTCCCGCAAATCCGGCTTTATCGCTGCCCTCGTCCCCACCATCAACAATTCAAATTTCGCTGATACCGCGCGCGGGCTTACCGAGGTGCTCTCCGCAGCAGGATTGCAGCTTTTGCTCGGCTACACCGATTACTCGCTGGACCGTGAGGAAGCCTTGATCGAGGCGATGCTGCGCCGTAGACCCGAGGGGGTCATGCTTACCGGTGGCACCCATAGTGAGCGCACGCGGCGTCTGCTTAAAAATGCCCACATTCCAGTGGTTGAGACATGGGACCTGCCAGCCGAACCTATCAATTATGTTGTGGGCTTTTCCAATGCCGAAGCCACAAACGCCATGGTGCACCATTTGCATCAACGAGGTTACCGAGAAATTGGTTTCATTGGCGGCGGCAGCACAGCCGATACGCGTGGCTCTGATCGTCTCATGGGTTATGTCGCGGCTATTGACAAATTGAGACTTCCCGCAGGGCGCGTCACAACTTACGGCCTGCCACCCATTTCCATTGAACACGGCGGCGAGGCACTCACCATGCTGATTTCTGCTTGGCCAAATGTCGATGCGGTTGTGTGCGTCTCTGATCTTTCAGCTTTTGGTGCCTTGAGCGAATGTCACCGCCGTGGTTTAAAAGTCCCGCAGCAGATTGCCATTGCCGGATTTGGTGATTTTGACCTGTCGCGTTGGTGCTGGCCCAAGCTCACCACCGTGGAGGTGGACTGCATGGGCATCGGCCGTCGTACCGGTGAAATTCTGCTCGAAGCGCTGAAAACGCCTGCTGCCGCGCCGCGCGTGGAGCGCCTGCCGTTTACGATTGTCCAGCGCGAAACCAGTTAAGAATTATTTCATCGCCATGTCGATAAGCCCGGTTGCGGAACTTTTAATTTACAGTTACGTTATCGATAACAAGCGGTAATGCATGAATTTTGCCGGACAAAAAAAGCGATAGGGAGAGATTTTTTGGCATCATCTGTCCGATCCACGGCCCTTGAACCGACTTCTGGTGAGCTTAAAGATCTCAGCAGCTTCGACAAGCTTAAGCGTCTCCTTCCCACCTATGGTTTGGTAATCCTAACGCTTGCTCTGGGTGTGATGTTCTCACTCTTGTTGCCTGATACATTTCCAACACTGCTTAATCTACGTTCGATCATCTCTGATAAGGCCATCATCGCCATCCTGTCGCTCGCTGCGATGATCCCGATGGTGACCGGCAAAATCGATCTTACCATCGGCTATGGAATTGTGCTGTGGCATATTCTGGCCATTTCCCTGCAAACCATGTTTGGCATTCCGTGGCCTGTTGCCGTGCTTATTGTTCTACTTCTGGGAGCCGCTGTTGGCTTTCTCAACGGGTTGCTGGTCGAGGTGGCACAAATTGACAGTTTCATCGCCACACTTGGCACCGGCACAATTCTCTATGCGCTCGCGATGTGGCACTCCAAGGGCCGCCAAGTCATCGGCATTTTGCCTGAAGGCTTTCTAAACCTTACCTCCAACGAATTTTTAGGCGTGCCGCTGCCCGTCACCGGCGTCTATGTGCTGGTTCTGGCCTTTTCGCTCTGGGCCGCGCTCGAATATCTGCCCATTGGCCGCTATTTTTACGCCATCGGAGCGAATCCGAAAGCCGCAAGCCTCAACGGTATTCCGGTTCAAAAATACACTATGCTGGCATTCACTGCCTCTGGCACACTTTCGGCTTTGGCAGGCATTTTGCTGGCGTCCAAACTTCGCATCGGTCAGGCCAGCGTTGGCTTGGAGTTCTTACTGCCTGCTTTGGTCGGAGCCTTTTTGGGCTCAACCACTATTAAGCCCGGGCGCGTTAATGTCTGGGGCACGATGATCGGCGTCACCATTCTCGCCATCGGCATTTCAGGCATTCAACAATTTGGCGGTTCTTTTTGGGTAGAGCCCATGTTCAACGGCTGCACTCTGCTGATCGCCATCGGTATTGCGGGTTATGCACAGCGCAAGCGCATATCTGCGATTAAAGCAACCTCTGCAAAACCGGCGGAAACAAAGCCAGCGGAGAGTAAACCGGCGGCTTAGTCCGTCAAACAGGGAGAGAAACATGTTAAAACTCATACTCATCGGAGCGGTCAGTGCCTTGGCACTCACCTCTACCGCGCGCGCTGACGAATTTACCGATATGGCGACCAAAGCTGCCAAAGCTGCGACCTCTAAGGCGGATCAGTGGGATGGCCCAACTGCAGGTCCAAAGGCCGCCGCCGCTAAAAAGATCGTATTCGTTGCCGGTGATTTGAAAAACGGCGGCATTTTGGGTGCTTCCGAAGGCGTTAAAGAGGCAGCAGCTGCCATCGGTTGGACTGCCTCCGTCATCGACGGTCAAGGCTCTGTTTCCGGCCGCACCGCGGCAATGGGTCAGGCTATGACCTTGAAGCCGGACGGCATCGTCGTTGGCGGCTTTGACACCAAAGAACAGCAGGTTGTGTTTGATGCTGCCGCCAAGGCTGGTGTTCCGGTTGTTGGTTGGCACTCCGGTCCAAAACCCGGCCCGGAGCCTGAGGCTGGTATTTTCGCCAATGTCACCACCAATCCACAGGATGTTTCTAACACCGCCGCCTATCAGGCAATTGCCGATTCAAACGGCAAAGCCGGTGTGGTGATCTTTACCGACACGCAATACGAAATCGCCGTGTTCAAGGCTCGCGCCATGGAAGCTGTGATCAAGAAATGCGCCGGCTGCACCGTGTTGGAATTCGTGGACTCACCAATAGCCGAATCCTCAAATCGCATGCCGCAGCTGACCACGACCCTTCTGCAGAAATATGGCGACAAGTGGACATATTCGTTGGCCATCAACGACCTCTATTTCGACTTTATGGGCCCGTCGCTGTCTGCAGCGGGCAAAAAGGGTGATAGCTCGCCAAAGGCGATTTCAGCAGGTGACGGCTCAGAATCGGCTTATCAACGCATCCGCGCCAAGCAATATCAGGCTGGCACGGTGCCAGAGCCGCTGAACATGCAGGGCTGGCAGTTGGTGGACGAACTCAACCGCGCCTTTGGCAAAACTGCATGGTCCGGCTATATTTCAGGCATCCATCTGGTGACCGCAGATAACGTCGCCTTCGACGGCGGCGCTAAAAACGTGTTCGACCCGGACAATGGCTACCGCGATCAATATAAGAAAATCTGGGGCAAATGAGACTGCTCTCAAAGAAGGCGGCCTAACGGTCGCCTTTTTTTACGTCCGGTTGTACACATCCTCGATGCGGATGATGTCATCCTCGCCTAAATATGAGCCAACCTGAACTTCGATCAGTTCAAGGTCAATCTTGCCGGGGTTGATCATGCGGTGCGTGCAGCCGATCGGGAGATAGATCGACTCGTTTTCATGGACGAGAATAACGTCTTCGTCGCGGGTGACTTCGGCAATGCCCCTAACCACAATCCAGTGCTCGGCGCGATGGAAGTGCTTCTGCAGCGAGAGCGCCCCGCCCGCTTTTACCACAATCCGCTTGACCTGATAGCGCGCGCCGTTGTCGATGCTTTGATAATAGCCCCAAGGCCTGTACATGCGGCGGTGCTCCACCGCCTCCTTGTGGCCGCGGGCTTTAAGTTCGTCAACAAGTTGCTTTACCTTATCGGCTTGCGATTGATGCAACACCAAAACTGCATCAGCGCTGGTAACCACAATCACATCTTCCATACCAACAACGGCGGTGAGAATTTCATCTGAGCGGACATGGACATTTTTGCTGCCCATCACCACACCGCGCCCGCGCACGGAGTTGCCGTTTTCGTCACGGTCAGAAAGCTCCCAAACTGACGTCCAACTGCCAACATCAGACCAGCCCATATCGGCAGGGATAACTGCGGCATGTTGGGTTTTTTCCATCACCGCATAATCAATGGATGTCTTCGGACTTTTGGCAAAGGCATCTTTATCCAACACCAGAAATTGCAGATCCTGCCTGGCAAGCTTCACCGCCTCATAGGCTGCGATAAGAATATCTGGAACGAAGCTTTTTAACTCGCGCTGCATTGTTGAGGCTTGAAAGATAAAATTGCCGGAATTCCATAAATAGCCTTGTTTGACATATCCGGCGGCAATCTCGGCATTCGGCTTTTCAACAAATGCCTCTACCTTGCGCACCTCGCTCCCCTGCACAACTGTTGCGCCTGTGCGGATGTAGCCGTAGCCCGTGGCCGCGTGAGTTGGCGTAATGCCAAAAGTGACAATCTCGCCGCCCGCCGCCGCCCGCGCTGCCTCAGTGCAGAGGCGAATGAAGGCTTTGGGATCACGAATATCGTGGTCAGCGGCCAATACGGCGACGATCGTATCCGATGAGATTTTGGCGGCAAGTTCGGCGGCAACCGCCACAGCGGCGGCAGAATCACGTCGAACCGGTTCGAGCACGATTTGCGCGCTCATGCCGACCGCCGAAACCTGTTCAGCGGCACGAAAGCGATAATCAATATTCGTGATGATAATCGGCGCTTCAAACACCGCAGGATCAGCAATTATCTTCAGAATATTCTGGAATGTGGAAGTTTCACCGATAAGCGGGATGAATTGCTTCGGCAAACTCTCGCGTGACTCTGGCCACACTCTTGTGCCGGAGCCGCCGCACATGATGACTGGTAGAATTTTGGTCATAGCAACCCTTAATGCCAATTCGATGCTAAAACCCTTAAGGCACGAACGTTGCAATAAAGTTACATCAATCCCTCTGCGGCTGGAGAACCCCTCCTTTGAAAGCCCAAACTGCAATTATGGTTTATTGCCGCATCCGGCTCCCCGAGGGGTCAAATGCCGCACCCTCCAACCTTACCGCCCTACGTCGCTCGCCTAATATCTCGATTTCGAACGCCGTCTCGCTTGCCAGGTCTTTTGGAATATAGCCCATGGCCAGCGATTTTTGCACAGTGTGGCCATAGCCCCCTGAAGTGACCCAGCCCACCACTTTGCCGTTGTGCCACACCGGCTCGTCGCCAAACGCATCAGCGTCTGACTCAACGCTGAAGGCCACCAGCCGCAGTGTTCCGCCGCTCTCTTTCTCCTTCAACGCTGCAACGCGCCCGACAAAATCTTCTCGCTTTAAATCGACAAAGCGCCCGAGACCAGCCTCAAACGGCCCGTAAATCGGCCGGTATTCCCGCGCCCATGTCCCGAAACTTTTTTCCAACCGCATCGAGTTCAGCGCCCGGCCGCCAATCAGCTTGATCCCAAACGGTTCGCCTGCAGTCTTTAGCAGCTTGTAGAGCGCACGCTGATAGTCCGAGGTGACCCAGATTTCGTAACCGAGATCTCCCGTAAACGAGACCCTCCCGACGTAGGCCGGGATCATCCCGATATCCATCTGCCTGAACGACAAAAACGGGAAATTCGCAGTGCTCAAATCTAAATTCACCAATGTTTGTACCAGCGCCCGGGATTTCGGCCCCGCAACCGAAAATCCGGTGTATTCCATCGCGCACGCACGAATGGTCACGCCTCGGGCTGGAGCGTGGCGTTCAAACCAGCGGAGGTAATAGTCCTCGGCCGCATAAGTGCCAACAACGAAGAAGTGGTTTTGCGCCAGCCGCCCGATAGTGAAATCGCCGATCAGCTTTCCCGCTTCGTTCAACATCGGCGTGAGAACCATTTTGCCAATGCCAGGCAATTTATTGGCCATAACACACTCTAAAAATTCAGCAGCCTTAGGTCCGCTCACGTCAAATTTGCCGTAGTTGGTAATCTCTAACAAACCGACGCCATTGCGTACGGCTGAAACCTCGGCCCCCACATGCGGGTGCGCGTTCGAGCGCAAATAGGTCACGTCCTCAACAGGCGCGGCCCCCTGAGGCGCAAACCACAACGCATGTTCCAGCCCGCAATATTCGCCGAATACTGCATTTTCCTGTCTTAACAGATCATATACTGGGGAAGTCCGCAAAGGCCGCGCGGCAGGCAGGTCCTCATTGGGGTAGCGGATCGAGAACCGGCGCGAATAGTTTTCTTTGACCTTGGTATTGGTAAACGCCAACGTGGCCCAAGAGCCGTACCGCGCCACATCCATGCCCCAAACATCAAAGCCGGGGTCACCGGTGACCATCCAGTTTGACAATGCCAGTCCGACGCCGCCGCCCTGAGAAAATCCGGCCATGACGCCGCAGGCCACCCAATAGTTGCGCAAGCCACGCACAGGCCCGATCAGGGGATTACCGTCTGGGGCGAAAGTGAATGGCCCGTTGATCACCTTTTTGATGCCCGCCTCGCCGATCGCCGGGAAATGCTCAAACCCGACTTCAAGCGAAGGCGCGATACGATCAAGATCATTAGGGAGCAAATTCTGGCCGAAGTCCCACGGCGTTTCGCGCTCACTCCACGCCTTTCCGGCCCTCTCATAGGTGCCAAGCAAAACGCCGCCGCGCTCTTGGCGGGTATAAATCTCGCCTTCAAAATCAATGCAATGAACCAGTTCCTTGGTTCTGCCTTTCAGCATCTCCAAATCTTCGGTTATAAGATATTGATGTTCCATGGCCAGTATCGGCAGCTCAAGCCCAACCATGCGGCCAACTTCGCGCGCCCAAAGCCCTCCCGCATTGACAACATGCTGCGCGTGGATGTTGCCTTGATCGGTAATCACATCCCAAGAGCCGTCTTCGCGCTGAACCAGATCCATCACGCGGGTGCGCAGTTGAATGCTCGCGCCGCCAATTTGCGCCGATTTGGCATAGGCATGGGTTACGCCATAGGGGTCAACATGGCCCTCCACCGGATCATACATCGCGCCGATGAACTTCTTTTTATCAAGCAGCGGAAACAGGTCAAAGGCCTCATCCATTGAAATCATGCTGAGGTCCATGCCTAAATATCGCCCGCGGGCGATAGCCATTTTCATCCAGTTAACCCGCTCCTGCGTGCCTGCCAGCATAATGCCGCCGGTGATATGCGCGCCGCAGCTTTGGCCGGAGATTGCTTCAATTTCCTTGTAAAGCTCAATGGTGTATTGCTGAAGTTTCGCCACATTGGGATCACCGTTAACGGTGTGTACGCCGCCCGCGGCATGCCAAGTGGAACCGGCGGTAAGCTCGGCGCGTTCCAGCAACACCACGTCCTTCCAGCCCAACTTGGTCAAATGATAGAGCACTGATGCGCCAACCACGCCGCCGCCAATGACCACAACTTGAGCATGGGATTTCATTATGATGTGTCCTTTAGCGCGTCGAAAATTTCCGCAAAACCAGTAGTGTCCAATGTGCAGCCAAGATCAACATTATGCGAAAACGTTTTTGGCATGGCTTTATCTTAAATAAAGCCGTATCCCCGCGCTCGCTTGGCAAAATGATGTTAGACAAGCTGTTCGTTGTTGACCATACGCCCCGTTAACCCCAGGCAGAGCATGATGTCCCGCCATAACCTTTCCGCACTCGAAGTCCTTTTGCCGGAAAATCTGTATGGGCGCCTCAGGACATTGGCGGCAAGCTCGGGTCAGACAGAGCTGGACATAGTCCGGCAAGCGCTCTCCCATTATCTCGATTCAACACCGAAACCCCGCAACGACGCAAATCGCCGTTTGACCACGTTATTGGCCGTGGCAGGTGCCGGAGCGCAGAGCGCAAAACCCCGAAGCACCTCCAACATTGACAACCCTGCCGGCCGGGCTTGACCAAATGGGTGAAGCGGTAAGTTCCTTCACAGCCGCCACCCTTTTATATGTGGACACAAATATGTTCATAGCGTTTGTCGAACACCCGCGCGCAGACACGCGCGCACTGCAACAGATATTTCGTCGCACAGCGGAAGCAGGCAGCACTTTGATAACCAGCGAAATAACGTTCGCTGAATGTTTGTACGGAGCCACCAAACAGGACAACGCCGCTGCAATTGCTGCGTATGAAAGACTTTTTTTGAGCGGCGATATCGTAATGGTTCCTTTGGCGGATGGTGTTGCAGCCCGTGCTGCGCACTATGGCGGCGCTCTTGGCCTCAAATTGGTAGACTGCATCCACTATCTCACCGCGCTGGAACAAGGCTGCGACTTTTTTCTAACCGGCGACAAGCGCTTCAAATCAGATGACAACATGCGGGTTATAAATCCCTGACCCGGCCTACGCGATGAATTTCTCCATCCTCAGCTTTACACTTCGGATGCTTCAACGCGGCTAAATCTTATTGCTTCTGGCCACGGCACTGGCGCATTTTGTTAGCTGCGGTTTTTTATGCGAAGCGAGAGTTTAGCCAGAGCCAAATAAATGATTGGGGTGGTGTAAAGCGTCAAAATTTGGCTCAAGGCCAGCCCGCCAACAATGGTAATGCCCAACGGCTGGCGCAATGCGCTGCCCTCGCCTGTTGCAATCGCCAGCGGAATTGCGCCGAGCATCGCCGCCAGTGTCGTCATCAAAATAGGCCGGAACCGTTCGAGACACGCCTCGAAAATTGCCTCCTCCGGAGTTTTACCGCGCTCGCGCTGCGCCGAAATGGCAAAATCCACCAACATGATGCCGTTTTTCTTGACGATGCCGACCAGCATAATAATGCCTATAAGCGCCACGATGGTCAGCTCCATTCCGGCCCCGCGCAACGCCAGCAGCGCCCCCAGCCCGGCTGAGGGCAAGGTCGACAAAATCGTCAACGGGTGCAGCAGGCTTTCATAAAGCACACCCAGAATAATATAAACCGCCAGCAATGCGGTAATCAGCAAGATCACCATATTCGAGCCATTTGCGACATTCTCCTTGGCGTCTCCGGCAAATTCGGCGTGAACATTGTCGGGCAAGTGCAGCCCGTTAACTGTGGTCAATATCTGCTCGCTCACATCTTCAAACACCGCGTCTTTGGCCAGTGCATAGCTAATGGTGATGGAGGGAAACGCACCCTGATGGTTGATTGCCAAAGGCACAGTACCGCGCTCCAGCCTTGCCAGAGCGGAGAGCGGAATTTGCGCGCCGCTTTTACTTGGCACAAACATCTGCGGCAAGTCGTTCGGGTCGTCGCGGTTGGCCCCGTTCACCTCAAAAATCACCCGGTATTGATTGCGCGGCGCATAAATGGTCGAAACCTGGCGCTGCGCATAAGCATTGTTCAGCGCCGCATCAATATCAGCGATGGCTACCCCCAGCCGCGCCGCTGCCGTCCGGTCAATCACCAGATTGGCCTGTAAGCCGCCCTGGTCGCGATCAGTGTTAACATCCGTCATGCCCGGCAGCTTTTTTAAGGCCTCAACCACTTTTGGCACCGTGGCTTCCAACTCAATAATATCCGGATCCCACAGCGTGAATTGGTAGGTGGACTTGCCCGACCTGCCGCCCACACGGATATCCAGAGACGGGCTGATGTAAGTGTTAATACCGTTCAACTTAGCCAGCTTTGGCCGCAACCGCGCAATAATATCCGTCGAGGGCGTCGTTTTCAGCAGTGCCAGTTTTACGCTAATAATCAGCCTGCCCTGATTGACGACACCGCTGAACGGCCCGCTCGCTCCAATAAAAGACGCAACAGACTCAATTGCCGGATCGGCACGCACAATTTCAGCGGCCTGCTTTTGCAAGGCTAACATCGCCGGATAGGAAATGTCGGGAGAAGCTTCGGTCGAGCCAAACATCAAGCCGGTATCATCTTGAGGAAACAATCCCTTCGGCGATTGCACATATAGGTAAACGGTAAGCGCCACAGTCAACACGGTGGCAACCCCGGCCAGCCATGGATGGTGCAAAATAGGCAGCAGCGACGTGCGATAGGCCCCGACCAGCCATGACATGACGGCCTCAACCGCCCTGGCTACCTTGTTAGGCGCGTTATGAATTGCACCCGCTTTCATCAAGCGCCCGACAATCATCGGCGTCACGCTCAGAGAAACAAAAGTTGACAGCAAAATCGCGAATGTCAGTGTCAGCGAAAATTCGCGCAATATCTTGCCTACAACCCCGTCAGCAAACAGCAGCGGCACAAAAGCGGCGATCAGCGACAGCGAAATTGAAATGACTGTAAAACCGATTTGCCGCGCCCCGACCAGCGCCGCCTGCAGTGGAGCCAAGCCCTTTTCCAGATTGCGGTAAATGTTCTCGATCATGACGATTGCGTCATCCACCACGAATCCCACCGATATGGTGATCGCCATCAGCGATAAATTATCAACTGTGAACCCCACAAGCCACATCGCGGCAAAAGTGCCGGTCAGCGCCAACGGCACAGTAATGCCCGCCGCAATAATCGCTGTACTGCCCTGCATGAACACCATCACCACCAGCATCACCAAAATGATGGAGATGATCAGCGTTTTCTGGATTTCCCGCACCGAGGCGCGAATGGTCAACGTCCGGTCTGACAAAATTGAAACATCCAGCGCCGCAGGCACAAATTTCTGCAATTCCGGCATCAGCGCCTTGATGCGGTCAACAGTGGCCAAAACATTGGCATCCGCCTGTTTGGTAATTTGCAAAATCACCGCTGGCTTGCCGTTAAAGCTGGCAGAGGAACGCACATTGCGCACGCCGGGCGTAACGCTTGCCACATCGCCAAGGCGTATCATTGCACCACTTTTGCCCTTGATCAAAATATTGGCGTACTCCGCAGGCTCAAACAGTTGGTCTGACACGCCAATGGTTTCGCTTTGCAAGGCGCCATCAAAAGCGCCGATCGGCCCGCGCGCATTGGCATTGGCGAGGGCAACGCGCACCTGCTCTAAGCTGAGCCCCATGCTGGCAATCCGTTGCGGGTCAGTCTGGATACGCACTGCGGGCTGATCTGAACCGCTCACGCTGACTTCCGCCACACCCGGTATTTGCGAAAGACGTTGCACCAGCACCGAATCCGCCGCGTCATAAATATCACTGCCGCTCATTGTGTCCGACGTCAGCGCGTAGATGATAATCGGTGCGGAATTGGGATTGAACTTTCGGAAACTTGGTAAGGTGGGCATGTCACCGGGCAAATCAGTGGCGGCGGCATTCAGGGCTGCTTGAACATCGCGCGCCGCCGAATCCACCTTATGCGCCATATCAAAAACCAGCGTGATGCGGGTTGATCCCAGCGAGCTGGTCGAGGTCAATTCCGACACGCCCGCAATCGTGCCAAGCCGTCGTTCAAGCGGTGCCGCAACGCTGGACGCCATGGTTTCCGGATCTGCGCCCGGTCGGCTGGCCGACACCTGAATGGCCGGAAAATCAATGGCCGGCAGGCTGGCCACCGGCAAAACCGCATAGGCAACCGCACCCGCCAGAAACAGCCCGACAGCCATCAATAGTGTGCCCACAGGGCGCAAAATAAACGGCTTCGAGAAATTCATGGCCGGGGCACCTCGCTTACAGGAGGCTGAAGGCCATTCTGAACTACGCCGCCCGACAGCCTAAATCGCAACTTTTCCACCGCCAGATAAATCACCGGCGTGGTGTACAGCGTTATAAGCTGACTTAAAACCAATCCGCCGACAATGGTAATGCCAAGCGGCACTCGCAGCTCGCTGCCCGCGCCGTGAGCAAGCGCCAACGGCAGCGCGCCGAACAAGGCTGCCAGCGTTGTCATCATAATCGGCCTAAAACGCAGATGCGCCGCCTGAACTATTGACTCCAGCGCCGAAAGCCCTTGCTCTCGCTCGGCCGAAAGCGCAAAATCGATCATCATGATGGCGTTTTTCTTGACGATCCCCATGAGCAGCAAAATGCCAATGAGCGCCACAATCGACAAATCATCTCCATGCCATTGCAGCGCCAAAAGTGCACCGATGCCAGCTGAGGGCAGCGTCGAGAGAATGGTAATCGGATGGAAGAAGCTTTCATACAGCATCCCCAAAACCAGATAAATAGCTACAATCGCCGCCAAAATCAGCAAAGGCTCGGAGGCTGTTGAGCGCTGAAATTCTGCCGCGTCCGCCCCGAATTTCCCGACTATATTGGCCGGCATACCAATATCCGCTTCCGCCTGCTTCACCCCTGCAACTGCCGCCCCGAGCGAAGTGCCCCGCGGCAAATCAAAGCTCAATGCGGCCACTGGAAATTGCTCCTCATGGCTTACAGACAGAGGTGCCGAAATCCGCTCAATCTTGGAAAATGACTCGAGCGGCACCTGCACGCCGCCAGTGCCCGAAACATAGATCTTGCCCAACGCCGCAACATCGCGCTGGTCTTGCGGCGAGGCTTCCAAAATTACCCGGTATTGGTTGGCTTGCGCATAGATCGTTGAAACTTGCCGCTGTCCGAAAGCATCGTTCAATGTGTCGTCAATTGCCTGCATCGAAACACCAAAGCGCCCGGCCTTATCGCGGTCTATGTTGATTTGCGCGCGCAGGCCGCCAAGTTGGTTTTCCGCTGCCACAGCGCCAAACTGCTCCAGCCCCCGTAGGCGCTCCACCAGCTTTTGTGCCCATAAATTCACCAACGCATCATCTGTGCCGGTCAATGAATATTGATATTGCGCCCGCGTGGTGCGCGTTGAAATCTGAATGTCTTGCACCGCCTGTGCGTAAAGCGTCACGCCGGGCACAGCCAAAGCGGCCTGCTCAAGCCGCCTGCCAATGTCGCTGGCGGACGCGCTTCTCTGCACTTTCGGCTTCAAGCTGGCATTCAGATGGGCAATATTTCCTGTGGCATTCAACGTTCCGATCCCGACAACCGAAGTCAGGCCCACCACATCACCATCCTGCCGGATACGTTTTGCCACTTCACCTTGCAAGCGCGCCATCTCTTCAAAGGACACGTCCGGCGCGGCTTCAAGCGTAAGCGACAACAAACTGGTATCTTGCTCCGGCAAAAAGCCTTTTGGCATGTTCACATAAAAATACCCTGTCGCAACCAACGTCGCCACCATCACCAGCATCATAAAGCTGCGGTGGCGCAGCGCGCTATCCAGGCTGCGCGCATAAGCATCATTCATCCAGATAATCGGTTTTTCAAACATGCGCGCCAGCCACGGCGTCCTTGTTTCGCTTTGACTGCGCAATAATTTTGCGCACATCATCGGCGTGAGGGTTAGCGACACCACCGCCGAAACCAGCACAGCGATGGATAGCGTCAGCGCAAACTCGCGGAACATCCGTCCGATCAAACCGCTCATAAACAGCAGCGGAATAAACACAGCGATCAATGACACCGTGAGAGAAATCACCGTAAAGCCAATTTCCCGCGCGCCTTGTAAAGCCGCCTCTAGCGGGTTCTTGCCGCCCTCAATATTGCGCACGACATTTTCGATCATGACAATAGCATCATCGACCACAAATCCGGTACCGATAGTCAGCGCCATCAAAGATAGATTGTCCAGCGAGAACCCCGCTAAATTCATCACGCCGAACGTCGCAATCAAAGACAGCGGCAGCGCCACCCCGGCAATGATCGTCGCCCGTAAATTCCGCAAGAACAGCAACACCACCAGCACCACAAGTGCTGCGCTGAGCAGCAAGCTGTATTGCACATCGTTAATTGAAGCCCGGATGGTATCGGTTCGATCATGCACAATCACCAATTCCGCGCCTGCCGGAACAGACCGTTGCAACCCCGGCAGCGCCGCGCGCAAAGCCTCGACTGTTTTAATGATATTCGCCCCGGGCTGGCGCTGGACATCAATCAGGATCGCCGGTTCATTTTGATACCAACCGCCAACACGGGTGTTTTCCAAACCGTCGGTGAGTTTGGCCACATCTTTTAAATGCACAGGCACACCGGCGCGCATCGCCACAATCACATCCTTATAGGCTTCAGCAGTGCCAATCTGGTCGTTCGCACCAATCGTGTAGGCTTGAGAAGTGCCGTCAATCGCGCCTTTGGAGCCTGCCACATTTGCGTTGGAAATGGCACTGCGCAAATCTTCCAAACCAATCGAATATGACGCGAGCCGCTGCAGGTCGGCCTCAATGCGCACTGCGGGGCGGATATTGCCCGCTATGGCAACATGGCCGACGCCATTGATCTCTGACAGGCGCGGCCCGATCAGCGTATCGGCGATATCACTCAGATTGCGCAAGGACACCGAATTTGACTTTAGCGCCAGCATCAATATCGCAGTGTCAGCGGGGTTCACCTTGGCATAGGTCGGCGGATACGGCATGTTGCGCGGTAAGGTGGACCCGGCGGCATTGATTGCCGACTGAACATCCTGCGCCGCTGCATCAATGTCGCGATCAAGATCAAATTGCAGCGTGATCTGGCTGAGGCCAAACGTGCTTTGCGAGGTGAGAGACGTCAGCGAAGGTATTGTTCCAAACTGCCGCTCCAACGGCGCGGTTACCAGTTCGGCGATCGTATCCGGATTCCCGCCCGGTAGTTGTGTGGTGATCTGGATCGTGGGAAAATCCACCTGCGGCAACGCTGAAACCGGCAGCTTCAAATACCCCAGAACACCAAGCAACAAAATTGCCAGGGCCAGCAAACTGGTGGCCACGGGGCGCATGATAAACGGCGTTGATACGCCGCCGCCAAAATCCTGTTCCGGTGACGCGTCCGGCTCAGCGGTTGGTGCTGGATCAGTTACAGGGGTCATGGCGTGGCAGCGGGCGCGCCCGCAGGCGCATTGGCCACGTCCTTTTTGCGGCGTTTTTTGGGTTCGGTGCCTGATATAGCCGCACTTGGCGTATCTGGAGTTTGTTTTACTTCCGGGTTTTGCGCCGCCGGAACACCCGCCGGAACGCCTGCAGCTTCTGCGCCATCCGCGACGGGTGTAACCTCCGGCTTCTTGAGGCCGGCGGCAGGCGCATCGCCAATGGTGATTTTGGCTCCGTCCTTGAGCCGCGCGAAGCCGCTGGTGATAATGCTTTGCCCCTCGTTCACCGCCCCTTCGATCACCGCCGTGGTTTCATCCTGGCGCGGCACTGTCACAGGAACCGCCGCAGCCTTTCCATCAGCTACCGCGTATACAAATGCGCCTGCGGGCCCGCGCTGAACCGCTACGGTTGGCACGGTATAAACTCCCTTCAAAGTTGAAAGCACCAGCTTGATATTGACAAATTGACCGGGCCAAAGCTGCAAGGTCGCATTTGGAAACTCGGCGCGAAATTTGACCGAACCGGTGGTGGCATCCACTTGATTGTCGATGGTAGTGACCATGCCCTGGTCTAGCGGTTTGGCGCTGTCGGCATCCAGAACCGCCACACTCAAAGGCGCAAGTTTGCTGGCGTCGTTTGCGGCCCGCAAATACTGTTGCGGCAGGTTGAACACCACGCCTATCGGTTGAAGCCGCGTGATGGTCACCAATCCGGCTGTGTCTCCGGCGTGAATCACATTGCCGGGGTCAACTGCGCGAAACCCCGCGCGCCCGTCAATCGGCGCTTTGATCACCGCATAATCCAAAATTGCTTTGGCGTTGGCAATAACTCCGGCGTCATATTGCACCAGCGCCTGCAATTGCGCCACGGTGGCGGCCTGCGTGTCTGCCTGCTGGCGGGAGGTAAATTGGGTGGAGGCAAGTGTCTTATAGCGTTCCAAATCTTTCAACGCATTGGCAAGCTGCGCTTCATCCTGTGCCTTCTTAGCGAGGGTTTGGTCGTATTGCGCCCGATAGGTAGTCGCATCAATCCTCGCCAGAATGTCCCCGGCCTTCACATCCTGTCCGTCTTTGAACACTACTTCGCTCAAGCGTCCGTCAATCTGCGCCCGCACCACAACCTGGTTGAGCGGCTGCGCCGTACCTATCGCCTCCAGAGTCACCGGCACATCCTGTCGCTTTACCGGCGTCACCAAAACAGAAATCGCCTCATCAGGATTGCGGGCCCGCCGCCCTGTTGCCTCTTTTACCACGGGCGCGTGCCAGTAAGGTTCCAGCCAAGCCGGACGATACCCTGTAGCCGCACAGTAAATGGCAAAAGCTACCGTGCCAAAGATCAACAGTGTGATTAAGCGCTTCATCTTACATACTGTCTTTCATATCCCAGCCGCCGCCCAGCGCCTGAATTAGGCTGACATAGGCCTGAAACTTGGCAAGGCGAATTTGCACCAGAGCATCCTGCGCATTGAACAGGCTGGTTTCCGAGTTGAGCAGGCTCACAAGGTCAATCGTTCCGGTCTTCAATGCGGTCAAATTAATTTCATAGGCGCGGCGCGAGGCCCGGATGGCTTCGTTTTGCAGGGACTCGTGGCGCGTTTGCAGCCGCACTGCGGCGAGGGCATTTTCCACATCGGCGAGCGCCTGAATAATGTTTTTTCGATAAGTGAATAGCAACTGTTGCTGCAACGCTCTGTCGGCATCCAGTTGGGCTTGCAAATTGCCGCCGTCAAAAATCGGCGCGGTCAGTGAACTTGCTAAAGAGGCGAGAATAGCCTCCGGCCGGATCAGGTTCTGCAAGGTCAGGCTTTGCAAGCCCAACTTGCCGTTCAGCGAAATATTCGGCAGCAAAGCGGCGCGAGCCACTTCAACATTGGCCTTTTGCGCTAGCAACCGCGCTTCGGCAGCGGCAATATCCGGGCGTCGCGTCAGCAATTGCGATGGTAGCCCGGCGCTTATGCGCGGAACCCTAAGCGAACCCAAGCCGCCGCCGTTGATTTTCACCCGCTCCGGCACCTGACCCAGCAACACTGCCAAAGCGTTGCGGGATTGTTGAACCGAAAGTTCGAGCGCCGGAACAACCGCGCGCGCTGTTGTGGCAATAACTTCCTGGCTGGCTTCTTCAAGCGCGGTTGACGTGCCCACTTTGATACGCCCGCGAATGGCCTCCAACACTTCCTCGGAAAGCCGGATGTTTTCACGCGCGATCCTGAGCCGGTCTTGGGATGCCAAAATCTGCAAATAGGCATTTGAGACTGCCGCCAGCGTGGAGAGCCTCACCGTGTCACGGTCAAATTCCGTGGCGGCCAGCTGATCTTTCGCCGCCTCCACCCCGGAGGCATTCTTACCCCAGAAATCCAGAATATAACTGGCTGTGAAACCCAGATCAAAATTGTTGTTGGCAGTACTGTTGAACGGTGCGGTTTTTGCCCGCGCGGTGCCGGCGCTTAAAGTCCGGTTGGCATCGCCGTAGCCCGAAAGTTGCGGCTGCAACGCCGCGCCGCTCTGGCCCAACTGCGCCCGCGCCTGCGCTATTTTAGCACCGGCCGCTGCAATATCAAAATTATCCGATAAAGCTTCGTTGCTCAGGCGGGCCAATTCCAGCGAACCGAAAAGTTTCGGCCAGCCGCGCGGCAAAGTGGTTTTTGTGCCTGTAGCGCTTAAAAACTGAGCCGGAATGGCAATGCCGCGCGCGGCCTCCCTCTCCGGTGCCATACAAGCCGCCAGTGGGAAAATTACCGCGATCACACCAATATGTTTTAATGCCATCTCAAACATCAAGCCAGTTCAACTTTCACATACGCGTGCGGGTTTCCAACAGATTGAGGTGCATAAGTGCCTGTGCCCGCCATTTAGCCTCCGAACGAGGGCAACAAATGGTGAGGAAAATCAAATATACACCCCACACAATATATGTGGTTGCATAAAGGCAAATAACAATTTGACCAAATGACAAATCGGCAATGTGAGGCGCAACTCTGGCACGCGCGGCCTACGCGACAAGTGTTGCAGTTGGGCGTTGCAGTTGGGCATTGCAGTTGGGCATTGCATGTGGCGCGCTAACAGTTTACTGGCAAAACTGAAATAAGGTGGTGCCGGACCGGGGGGTTGAGATGAACGAAACCACTGCAAACACCGAAAATGTATCCGCGCCGATCATTGCGACAGATGCACCCGAGTTCAAAGAAGCTGCACTCGAAAACTCCACTCCCAAAGAGTCGGTTCTCGAAGAGTCGGTTCTGCGCCATGTGTGCTGCGTTTGCGGTTTGGAAAAAAGTAAACGCGAATTGGTCAGTCTGGATTTGTTGCGCCCGTCCTTGTCCGAAAGTATTCTGGAGGCCAATCCTGATGCGACGCTTGAGAGCTTCATCTGCCGCACGGATTTGGCGGTTTATCGCACCCGTTACGTCCGCAACTTGCTGCAAGCTGAACATGGCGAGCTCACCGAGCTCGATCGCCGCGTCGCCGAATCAATAACTCTGCATGACACCTTGGCTGAAGACACCGAGCGTGAATATGAGGAAGACCGCACCTTTGGCGAGCGCCTGTCAGACATTATCGCCAGTTTCGGTGGCAGCTGGACTTTTATTATAATCTTCATGGTGATCTTGTTTGCGTGGATGATTGCCCAAGGTGTGCTCGGCGAGTTGGCCTTCGACGTATATCCCTACATTCTGCTTAATCTTGTTTTGTCGAGTATTGCCGCCTTGCAGGCACCGATCATCATGATGAGTCAAAAACGTTCAGAAGCCAAAGACCGCTTGCGCGCCGAAAATGATTATCAGGTCAACCTGAAGGCAGAGTTGGAAATCCGGCATTTGCATGAAAAAATGGATCATCTTTTGTCGCGTCAATGGCAACGGCTGGCTGAAATTCAACAAATTCAGCTCGAAATGATGAGCGATTTGACCGTACAACGCCCGCGCAAGAAGGTGTTGGTGACCAAGAAAAAGCGCACTGAAAAGAAACCGAAAGCGTCAACGCCGCAGACTGTGCCGCAAGCTTTTTAAGCGGCCACATCCAATACTGAAAAATAATTAAGCAGGGGAGACTTTTATGGAATTAGAAACGCAGGAACATCTCGAACATGCTGAACACGCCGCCCATGCGGCCGAGGAAGGCAATTCCTTCATAACCACGGTTTCCATGACCATTGCCATCTTGGCGGTGATTGCCGCAACCGTCGGCAGTATGGAAACTCTGGCAACAGGCAGCGCCATTGCCGAGAAGAACGCCGCCGTCTTGAAGCAAAGCCAAGCCAGTGACCAATGGGCGTTTTATCAGGCCAAAAGCCTGAAGAAAAACATGTTTGAAATTGCAGCTACTCAAGCCACCGCCGCCGGTGGCAAACCCGAAGAGTTTGAGAAAACCGCCAAACGTTATGATGGCGAGACCGAGGAAATCAAGAAAAAGGCTGAAGAGCTTGAGCACGAGCGCGACGAGAAGCTCACCGAGGGTGACCACTTTGAACATCGCCACCATATTCTGACCATCGCAGTGACCATTATCCACGTCGCCATCGCCATTGCCACTGTGGCCATCATCACCAGGGGTCAAAAATGGCCTTGGTACGCGTCCATCATTTTAGCAATTATTGGCATGGGCGTAGCAGCAAAAGGCTACATTGGCTGAGTGACCGAGCGGCGCTAAAAAGGCCCGGAACCAAGATTCCGGGCTTTTTTAACTGATTGACTTCGGTTTATGTCCTGCAAGCCCACTTTACATACGCCTACTTTCCGCAAACCTACTTTCGGTAAGCTTACTTGCCTGTGGTCTTCATGCGGGTGTTGCATGCGCTGTAGTACTTCGGCCATGAGCCGTACTGTGCCTTCAACGCGACCTTGTTAGCGTCCCATTCAGCGCCGCAACCCTTCATGCGTGCATCATGGCCAGCCTTGCCTGCTGCGTTCAACGCGGTTGGAGCAGCCATTGGCGCTGCAGGAGCCATCGGCTTTGCAGGAGTAACAGCGGCAGGAGCAACAGCAGCAGGAGCAGCAACAGCGGCAGGAGCCGGCATTGGCTTGACAGGCGCAGCGGCAGCCGGTGCAGGCATTGGCTTTGCTGGTGTTGTTGCTGCAGCAGGGGCTGCAGGCGCGGTTGCGGCCGCAGGAGATGCCTTAGCATCAGCAGCGCACTTGGAATAAAACTGTGACCAAGTCTGGCCTGCCAGTGTGTTTGCAGTTTTTGCAGCTTCATATTTTACGCCGCATTCCTGCATTACTGAAGCGGCACGCGCTGGTGCGCTCGCAGCAAAAGTGAAGCCCGCAGCCAATACAGCGGTGCCAAATACAGTTCCGATCAAACGAATAGTCATTGTTCTCTCCTCAATAAATAGTGTCACTAACCGCCACTTGGGTACGCGCGCATTCCTGACGGAACTTGCCTGACGGCAGTTAGCGACCCAATGTTTTTCTTATGCCCGTTCTTTGATGAACAGTGCATGACTAAATCACAACCGAAACACGACCGCCTTAGTGAATATCCCCAAAACGGTCTGCATTGGCTGTGGTCAACTCTCGCTCAGCTTATGTCCGCCAAACCGGCGTATCAACCAAGAGCGAAACAACGCCACCGCTTCATTATTCAAGTCTTCCGGGTGCGTTGCCAGATAATAGCCATAACCATCATCCAACAATAGATCAAATGGCTGCACAAGTTTTCCCGAAGCAATTTCAGCTTTGAACAACATCGGATCGACCAATGCCAATCCTTCGCCGGATAAAGCATATTGAACCGCAAGTTGGGCCGTATCAAAAACCAGCCCGCGATTAACTTTTATTTCCGGATGTCCGGCGCGGCGCATAAACATTTCCCAAAATTCATGGCGCGGCCGCCCTTCAAGCTTGACATGCAGCAGGTCGTTACTTGCAACAATTGCGGCAAGGTCAGCGCCAACGATGCGTTGCGCCACATTCGCCGTGCACACCACTGACAGCTGAACCATCCAGAGCAAATCTAGAATCGAAGTGCTCACTTCCGGCTGTTTATAAACCACCGCAACATCGGCATCACCGTCATTGGGGTTTGTGGCGGGTTTTGAGGCAATTTCGAGCGTTATGTCCGGCTGCTCTGCCCGAAAATCCTGCAACAACGGAATCGCCAACTGGTGCGCGAATGTGGGCGGCAAAAACACTTTCAACACGCGTTTCGGTGTGCCTTTTTCGCGGATAATCTCGCCTAAAGCCTGGTCGATCCGGTCAAAGCTTTTGGTCACCACCGGCAGCAAGTGTTTGCCCGCCTCGGTTAACACCAATTGTTGCGGTCGGCGTTCAAACAGCGGCACGCCCAAAAACTGCTCCAGCACAATCACATGTCGCGACACCGCGCTCTGCGCCACCGTGAGCTTATTGGCAGCCGCAGTGAAACTTAGCAGGTTCCCCGCCGCCTCAAACGCCCGCAAGGCGTTGAGTGGCAACCATTTGCGATCCATTCTTAACTCAATTCCGCTGCAATCAGCCTATGCGTGTCGCTTTCAACACATCTTCATCAAGATCATAGCCCATTCCCGGCCTGTCGGATAGAATGATCAAACCTTCTTGGTTAACCCGCAACGGCTCTTGCATCATGTAATCCCTACGGTCCAAACCCCATTCCGGCGGGTCAAATGGAAATTCCAGAAATGGCGCATCGCAAGCGCCCGCTGTTAAGTGGGCGTTGGCTGTCACGCCCATGCCGTTGGTCCACGTATGCGGTGTGAAAATTAGATTATGCTCTTGCGCCATAAGCGCCACGCGACGACAACCTGTTATGCCGCCCACCAGCGCCACGTCCGGCTGAATTACATCCAGCGCGCCCGCCGTGATCAGATTGCGGAATTCATAGAGCTCGCGGGTCATTTCGCCGCCCGCTATGCGCACATCCGTGCAGCCGCGCAAACGCTGCATTCCTTCCACATCACCTCGATGCAGCGGCTCTTCCATCCAATAAACACCAAGCTTTTCCAGCTCGCGCGCCACTTGTACCGCGTCTTTCAGCGACCACGGCGCGTAAGTATCCCAATTCATTCGCCAGCCCTGATTGCAATCCACCATCAGATCGAGCTTATCGCCCACCCGCGCCCGCACCGCCTCAAGAGCTTTGATGTCCTTACGCCAGTCACCACGGTGAAACCGGATTTTCAACGCGTAATATCCCTGTTCGAGATATCTTTGCGCCGCATCAGCCAATTCATCAGGCACGCGCAACGTGCCTGAGCTGGCATAGGCTTTAATGCTGTTGGAGAGGCCACCCAGCAAACGCCAGCACGGCTGACCGGTGATTTTCCCGGCCAAATCCCACAAGGCCAAATCGAGCGGCCAGCAGCGTCCGGCATGGAAACTGATGTTGTTGAGCACACGCCAATGCCGCTCTATTGCCATCGCATCCTGCCCGATGAACAAATGCTCATTGCCCTCAAAGCCGATCATCAGATCGCCGGAGCCATAGCCGGTCAGCCCGGCGTCAGTATGCACCCGCACAATCGTCGCGTCCCAGAAGGTACGCGGCTTGGTATCCCAACTGGCATGAAACGGCGGCGAGAAGTGCAGCCTGTGCTGCGTCACTTCAATGCCTGTAATGGTGACCTGGGTCATGTATTACCTCATTTCGAGAGTTGCAGCGGCCAAATGCACAAGATCGCCTGGCGAACTTGCCCGCCAGTTCGAGGTCTGCATCGGCACATTTTCCGGCCGCATCATCTGCTCCGCCAGGCGCGCTGGCGAAATATCAGCGCATTCATGCAAGTGCATGTCGAGGCCGCTGGCACGGATAAGCCCTTCAAATCCACGCGCGAACTCCGCCGCCGTGTCGCCAACGCCCAGCGCCTTGGCGCAGGCCGCCCAGCGGCCATCATCCGCATCAATGTTCCACGGCAAGGTTGCTAACATAGCCACACCCACCGCGCGGCCGTGATGCACCCCTTTGAGAGAGCCGATCGCATGGCCGATATTATGCGCAATCGCCGTACCGCAATTGTCGATGGCAATACCGGCCAGCGTCGCCGCCAATTGCACCCCGGCGCGCGCTTCAACACTGCCGGGATCGTTAACAGCGCTTAGCAAATGCAGACCCAGAAGGCGCATGGCCTCATAGGCATAGATATTGTTGAGCGCATGATTATTACGGTTTGTTGCCGCCTCCACCGCATGTACCAGCGCATCAATCCCGGTTGCGGCTGTCAGGAAAGCTGGAAGCGTGACTGTCAACTCCGGATCCAGAATCGCCAGATCAGCTTTGGTCTCCTCGCCCCACAGCCAAACCTTGGCCTTGTCGGCGCGGGTCAAAATCGCCGTGCGGGTTACCTCTGCACCTGTGCCGGAAGTTGTGGGCAGAGTAATGCATTTCAACCGCGAGCCGGGAAACGGCGCTTCGCACAGCTGGTATTTCAAAGCCGAAGCCGGTGCCGCAGCGATGGCGGCAACAACCTTACCCAAATCCAGGGCCGACCCGCCGCCCAAAGCCACCACCAGCTGCGCCTGAACTTTGCGGGCCAAATCCGCCGCCGCATCGGTTTGCGCAATGGTCGGATCTCCGGTGAAATCTTTGAAAACATAGGCTTTAAGGCCGGCGGACTCCAGTGAGCCTTTCAAATCCGCATGTGCGCCGGAAGCCTCCAAGCCCGGATCTGCCACCAGCAAAACCGCCGCTCCCTTCGGCACCAACTCTAGAGCCTTGGCGCCAACTTGATGCCGCGCGCCCGCGCCGGACAAAATTTGCGGCACCCGCGCCAGTTCCACGCTCATAAACATCTCCCATAGAATTCTACTCTATGGTCGGCTTTATGAAGCATCCCGCAAACATCAATTGAAGATACGGCTATTTGAAAATGTGATGTGCCACGCCGAAGCTACACATCCGCTTGCAACATCAGCCCTATGTCACCGGCGCTTACCGGTCTGCTGAAATGGAAGCCTTGCACTTCATCGCAATTGCTTGATCGCAAAAACGCCAGTTGCCCGGTCGTCTCCACGCCCTCGGCAATGACCTTCATGTTGAGATTATGCGCCAAAGAAATTACCGCGTTGACAACGGCCTTGTCGCTCTCGTTGGTCAGTATTTCGTCAACAAAGGTCCTATCAATCTTGAGGCGCGCCACGGGAAAATCCTTCAAGGCGCTGAGGCTGGAATAGCCCGTGCCAAAGTCGTCGATGGCCAGTTGGATGCCAAGCTCCTGCAGCTCCTTCATCGTGGCCACCGCCTGCGCCACATCCTGCATAATCAGGCTTTCGGTCACTTCAAGTTCCAGATAATGCGAGGCGAGGCCGGTCTCCCGTAGGGTATTCTTGATATATTGAATCAGATTTTTTTCCCTGAACTGCCGGGCGGAAACATTGACGCAAACCCTAATGGGCGCAAGACCGGCATTTTGCCAAGCCATATTTTGCAAACACGCCGTATGCAAAACCCATTCGCCAATCTGGACGATCAGCCCGGTTTCCTCGGCAATCCTAATGAATTTATCCGGAGAAACTGTGCCAAGTGTCGGGTGATACCACCGGATTAGCGCCTCCACCGCAAAAATTTTACCGCTGGCGAGGTCAATTTGTGGCTGGTAATGCAGCGCAAATTCCCCGCGGCCCAATGCGCCACGCAGCTCTTCTTGCAGTTCAAACTTCTCGTGGACGCTTTTATTCAGCTCGGGTGTATAAAATTGAAAACTATTACGTCCGAGCTCCTTCGCCCGATACATCGCGGCATCGGCATTTGCGAGCAGGGCAATGGCGTCTGTGCCATCATCCGGATAGGTTGCCACGCCAACGCTGGCCGTTATCAGCAATTTATGCTTGCCTCTGAGAATAGGCTCTGAAATTGCATTGGTAATTTTCTGCAGCGTGGATATGGTCGCGTCGATGTTTTTTGCCTGGTCAAATAGAATGACAACAAACTCGTCTCCGCCCAACCGCGCCACAGTATCGGTTGGACGCACAGCTTTGAGCATCCGGGAGGAAACCGTTTTAAGAATTTCATCCCCAACCGGATGGCCCAGACAATCATTCACCTGTTTAAAATGATCGAGATCGATAAACACAACGGACACGCCGCGACCATAGCGGTTAGAAAACGAAATCGCTTGCGCTAACCGGTCATTTAACAAAGCTCTGTTGGGCAGCCCGGTTAACGCATCATGGTTGGCCATATATTCGATGCGGTCTTCATTGATTTTTCGTTGAATGGCAATGCCGGCAAAATGAACGGTAATATCCATCAGGCCGATTTCACCTGCGCTTGGTGCCCGCGCGGTTTTTGAATACACCGCAAAGACGCCTAAAACACTGCCGTGTTGTGAGAGTATTGGCGTCGACCAGCACGACTTGAAGCCGTGCGGCGTAACCAAAGCGCGCTGCTCATCCCATAGCGGATCTGTTCTAATGTCGGATACAATCACCCTTTGCGAACGAAAAGCGGCCGTCCCGCATGAACCGGCACTTGGACCGATGCGAACCCCGTTGGTCGCTTTCAAATAGGCTTCGGGCAAGCTCGATGCCGACGTGTGCCGCAAGTGCAATCCATCCGGCTCAACCAGCAATATAGAACATGCAATGCCGGGGGCTTTGTGTTCGACGAGAAGAACAAGCTTATCGAGAATCTCTTTGACCGGAGCGCCGGAAGCGATCAGCTCAAGAACCTCAATACGCCCCGCCCGAATTTCCTCCTCATGTTTCTGTTCAGTAATGTCGCGGGCAATGCCCAGCAAGCCAAACACCTTGCCATCGGCATTTTTAATCGGGACTTTGGTGGAGGAAAGCCACTGATCAACCCCGGCGGCAGAAAGCACCTCTTCTTCGTGAGCGATAGACGGCTCACCGGAGGCAATCATTTCTTGCTCTTGCAAGGAAAATTCGGCGGCACGATCCGGCGCGTGCAAATCAAAATCAGACAAGCCGATCAACTCTTTCGAGTTTGCAAGCCCGCTATGATTGGCAAGGGCCGAATTCGCGATGATAAATCGCCCGTTGACATCTTTGATCCAAAGGAAATCCGGCACCCAATCAATCAGCGTTTGCAATGATATTGAATCATTTTCAAGCTTGGTAACGTCACAATGGGTCACAAACACACCGCCATCGGGAGTCCGGATATAGTTTTCACAAATGCTGCGACCATCGCAGAGGACATACGTAAACTTGCTGGATTGCTCCGCAAATCCTGCAATTTCATAATGCGCGACATAATGCTCAAGGGCTTCTTTCGGCAGCGTTCCCGCCTTCAAGCGCAAGCCGGCAATCTCACGCAGTGTCAGGCCCGGATTCATCTCCTCGGCGCGCAACCGGAACATCTCTTCATATTTTTTGTTGCTCAACACCAATACGCCACAAGCGTCGTAGTAAGAAACGCCCTCGGAGATGTGCAGCAGAGCCGTGACATAAGGCTGAATGCTCGAAACCTGCGTGGATATTGACGCGTGAAACTCAACATCCAGAAATTCCGACGAAAGCCTGTCCAACTTCAGCAGCGCGGTGTCGTGCGGCTTAGAGGGTTGTGCTCGAAGCATTTGCATTGGATTTTCAGCCACTGGCGACACAACTTTCCAAAAGGCCCGATCATCAAAAATTGTACAAATCAGGCTCAATACATCTAAAATATTGAGTGTCTTCCATTAAAATATCGTGAGATTTTCTTTTCGTAATGTACAGATATTCTCAGAATATTTATGAATATTACTGTCACATGATTAGATGTTTAATTTTCGGTTACGCTACGAAAAGACATAAATTATTATGAAATTAGCAAACAATGTTAATTGTTACTGTAAGTTTAAAATTTACTATGATTTATATTTACTAAGCCTTAGAAAACAAATTTCAGGCTAACAGTCGTCTGTTCAAAGAACATTACCCGGCACGTGACGTTAGCAACACCTATTCACGGCGACGCCGTTTAATCAGACGAAACGTAGAAGCAACCGTCCGGCATATATGCGTAACCAATGCGAAACTCCAGCGCAAAGCCCCGTTTTTCAAAAACCAATCGCTCGGTTTTCAGCAGCGGCGCTCCGACTTCAACAGCCATTAATTTAGCTCCTTGGGCCGAGGCCAAAACTGCAGTGACACGCTCCTCAACTCTGCCGATCGAATAGCCGTGAATCGCCATAGACTCGAACAAATCCACCGAATTGAACGACTGCTTCAGCCCGGCTTCGAAAAGCTCGGCCGAAAAATAAAGCGTTTCAAGCACCACAGAGGCACGAGCTAAAGAGGCAGCAGCGCCAGAGATATCAGCTTCTGAAAACTGCTCCGACCGTAGAATTTGAGTGATGACATTAATTTTAGCATCGCCCGGCAGGCCCAGTTTTTCTGCAATGTGCCCGTGGGAAACATCGGTCCGGGTGCGCACATCCGTCTTGCTCCAGCGATACGACTCCAGCTGCTCTGCTCTCCGGAGCCGGTTCAGCTTGTCCGGCTTACCAATCCAGCGGCGGTCTGCAACCAAGGTTCCTTTGCCTTGTTGCCGGGTGACCAATTTATCGTGCACGAGCATTTCAACGGCTTTTCGTACTGTGCCGATACTGACCCGATACTCCAGAGTGAGATCATACTCGTTAGGGATATAACTGTTCTCAGGCAGAGTTCCGTCCATGATGCGCTTTTGCAGCACTTCAAACAGCTGTTGATAAAGCGGTTTTCTGGCTAAAGGTTCATGTTGATCGGTATTCATTAAAAATTGAAACTCCGCAAATAAACAAATCCCCCTCTAAAGTATCACTCGATTTCAGTTAAATAACAGTGTTTAGCGCACTGGGTTCTGATTATTTTCAAAAATAAATCTGGGTAATACTGTCCAAAAACTACGTTATCGTAAACATATACATGTCCTATGCCTGATTCCAAATGACAGTGTGTAACTTACCCCAGTTGGGATTTCAATTTCGCTGTCAGTAAGCACTTTACTGTGAATCAGTTGCGTCACCCGTCAGAAAGCTCACCTTAGCTGCAAATGGAGCTAACCCGTGCAGCAGCTTACATCCCGCTTCGGTTTCATCGTCATGCTAACCCTTTGTGGTTTCAGTTCCGCAACGGCAGATGTGCGCCAAACGCACTTCAAGGTTGGACTGATAATTGTTCCCTACAGACTCAGCCCTGAATACCGCGCCAGATATCCGCTCATCACCGCTTCTAAAATCCGGTCAGGAAAGCCGCAAACACCGCACAAACACCATAAGCATGCACCTAAATGATCCGGTTCAACGCGCCTTATAGGCTGAAAGTGCCTGCCGGAAATTTTCAGCAAGAGCAAACCATTCATAATTTTTTTAAGCCTGTAGCGGGAAAGGAACCACGCCATGTTTAGAGACACACGTTTTAAAAACTCTTGCCTTTTAGTGTCATTATTTGGTGCCGGATATCTATTCGGCAATCTTGATCACGACTTATCTGAGCTTGGGATTATCGGCGTTTGGCTGAACGGAACCGCGCAATTTAGCCAAAATCTTCTTCAGTCAGTCTCACACTACAGCAGCTCTGTCCTTTCCGGAATGTTGCTCCTCGCGGGTGACATCCATAAATATCCTCTTTTGATTGTTGCCGCGCTTATCAGCGTTGGCATTCAAATCATCGCGCCCAAAAAGCCGGTTCTGCCAGCCCGAAACTCCCGGTCGGCTACCGCTGCTATAGTGGACCCCATGCCCCAAACAGCGCTGTCCCAGCTTCCTGCACTGGCCCCAAAGCGGCAGGCCGAACGCAACACCGATGATGAGGCAACCTCCACAGCAGCTGCCATTCCCCGGGTTTTGCTCAACAATCCCTATGACAAAAAGATCGAATATTTAACTTTTGAAGAGCGTGTCCAGATTGCTGTTCAGGCGTCCGTGCGTAAGGGCCGCGTCATCGGTGTCATCTATTTCCACTTGAGTTTTACGCCCCGTGATGCAAACGGCGCGCAAGCACTGACGGCCGACGATGACGTG
The DNA here is from genome assembly GCA_043742625.1 of Methylovirgula sp. Classification (GTDB taxonomy): domain Bacteria; phylum Pseudomonadota; class Alphaproteobacteria; order Rhizobiales; family Beijerinckiaceae; genus JANXSV01. The sequence continues at coordinate 44,375 of JAYTYD010000029.1, forward strand.
ATTTTGCATTTGGCCGCTGAATTAGAGTCACAATTGCGTGCGACAGATTGTGTAAAATGCGTCAGCAATACCGAAATTGCAGTGTTTGTGTCGCTAATGTCAGACGTAGCTCAGTTAAATTCGGTCGCTCAGCGTTTGTCAGCCACACTTACCCGATTAATGTTAGAAGACGAATTTGTTAGCGCGCAAATCACCCAGGGCAGCGTTCTCTATCCCATGGGGGGATATTCTAGCGTCGCCTTAATCGCCTCTGCCCGCCAAAAGGCGAAACTGTCGGCATCGAACCCGCTGTCAGGTTCTCAACTGCCCACAAGTGCGGAGAGCGGACACAGCCGGCAGGCGTCAAACCGAGGCTTGACCGCATTCACCGTCAATTAGACCAATAATCCGCTGGAGCGCTAAGGACGCCGGTATTCTGCTTCAAAATGAAAATGCCGTTGCTTAAACCAAAAAACTGACTTCCAAAAAGTTTGCATACCACAAGTAGGAATTTACCCGGTTCAGCGCCCTTCATTGCGAAGCCTCCCCCAAAGCTTGCCAAGGCTTAATCCGGCTGTTTCAGCCTGGTGCCAAACTCATCCTGCCGCATAATTTATTTTTGCCGCACTCTTGCAAACTTGTCCTTGCCAACAAATGTAAATGTTTGTTACATTAACATAGGCGATAAACGTAACAGCAGAGTCTAAACGCCAGAGTTGGAGCGCAATGAAAATTGGAAAATCGCGCCCGCAAAATGGCACAATCTGAACTAGATCGCCTTTAAGAGGAGTGACTAATGTCTCCAGCAAATGATGGTACTCAAGACGGTGCCGCAAGTAGCCCGTCAGACCGCGGCCCGTCGGATAATGGCCCGTTCGGGCAACGTGGATGGAACAGGGGTGAGGGGCGCGGCTTCGGCAATGACCCGCAAGATGCGCGTCACAGCGGGCGCAGCTTTGAAGGGCGCGGTTATGGCCGCCGCTGTGGCGGTGGCAATCCTTTCGAACTGGTCGCGATGATTTTAGGATTTATCGTATTTTGGCCGCTTGGCCTCGCCATTTTGTTTTGGCGGATGCTGCGCCGCAATCATGGGCC
>JAYTYD010000030.1:0-16697 GCA_043742625.1 Methylovirgula sp.
TCCTTGGCTTTATGCGCATGTTGAGCTCCAAATCCCGGTAAATCCGGTACACCCTCTTGTGGTTCCACGGATGGTTCTTCACATTTCTGAGGTATAGAATGAACAGCCCCCAGAGTTGTAGACAGCTTTCAGCTTCGGTTTTGCTGTTGCTCGAAGGCATCCGGTGACACGGGCCAGTTCCCGTTTCTACCGCCTTGAATTCTTCCGTTTTGCGCGCGCGAGCCAGGAGATCGAACTGGGGTTGCCCGCATCCGGCTTGTCATGAACAGCCCAGTCGATCGCGATAATGAGCAGCAACGGCACTTTCCAGATATGGCCATGCTTTCATGAAAGCTTCCCGTTGAGGCAAGGATGCGCGATAATGTGCCCGTAGCTGGTTCTCAACGTGATCGATATCGACGCCAAGCACTTTGCCATCGGCTACGATCTTGCGACCGGCAACAAAAACTTCCCTGACATGGGCAGCATTGGCCCGCGCAAACAGATAATCAAGCGGATCGACCGGCATCAGCGAATCGCGGTCAAGCCTGTCCAGGTCAAGCACAATCAAATCCGCCGGCTGGCCCGGTTCCAGGGCTCCGTCGCCAGAAACGCCATTGGCATTGCGCCCCGCCGCGACCGTTTTGCAGAGATAATCGGCGCGCGAAATGATTTCATCGTATCCCCAGCCCCCATGAAGAAAATGGCCGAGGCGTAGTTCGCGTAGGGCATCATCATCCTCGTCCAATGCGGAGGCGTCGATGCCGGTTGCGACGTTGCAACCACACTGGAAAGCTTTTGCTATCGGAGCAATTCCGGAGCGAAGGTGCAGATTGGAACTGGCGTTGGTGACGATGGTGGCGCCAGACCGCGCAATCAGGCTGAGTTCATTGGGGCGCGCGTAAACGCAATGCGCCAGAGACAGCCGCGGCGAAAGCAGGCCGATGTCTTTCAGAAAAGGCAAAACTCCCGAAGGACACCTGATGTCGGCGTAGGCGCGTTGGTATTGTGTCTCGAGAAGGTGCATATGCACTCTTCTGCCGCTGTGGGTGGAGGCTTCCGCAACGCAACGCAACAGCGCATCCGAGCACCATTGCAAACCCGCCAGGCCATACTGAACTGTAAACAAGGCCCCTTCGGCTGCTTGAGCGCAGGCATCGATCATGGCTATCTGATCGGCTGCGAGCATAGGCGGGCGGGATGTCACACCTTCAATTACCTGCCGTGTGGCCGGCGGCAGACTGTCGAGAATTTTATCCGACTGAGCGTAAATCAACGGGTTTTGATCGCGCAACGCCGGTGAAAATGTAACCCGGACGCCAATATCCTGCGCCGCCCTCGCAACAGCCAAAGCCTCGTCGACTGAAGGCGTGCCGCCTTGCCAGCGGGTGTAATGCGCCATAATTGAAACGCATCCAGACCGCGCAGCCCGGCCAAAAGCAGCAACAGCGGCAAGATAGGGATCGGCTCCCGGCATGACCATGAGGCGTAGCAGCCAGCTTTCCAGTGGCTTGCCTGCCCCCCCAAAAGATGTGGGTGAAAGTGGCCTTGCGTGATCGTGCGCATTTATAAGGCCAGGCATCAGCAAGCTTCGCTGCCCTGTGGGCGCTGCTGACCCACTGATCTGCGAGATCAGCCCGTCCTGAATATCGAGGCGCACGTTTTGATCGCGGGCAAGGTGCCAGCCATAGAGTGTTGCAGTCATGATTTCAGCTTGATATGGCTGGCGTTGAGCCGCATGGCCAGAAAATCAGAGGCGGTAATCGCGGCATAGCGTGGCTGTTCACCGTTGGGAATACAGGTCGGGATTGCGGCAACAACGACTTCCGGGTTGGGATCAAAGAAAAACGCCACTGAATAGCGCTCCCGGCCGGCGCGATTGACCACCCGATGCGGCGTTGAAACATAAATGTCATTGGTCCAGCGCATCAAGCAATCGCCGATGTTGACGATGAGCGCACCCTGCAACACAGGGGTGGGAATCCACGCGCCGTCGCGCATTTTGACTTCCAAACCGCCGACAGTGTCGGTAGCGAGCAAGGTAATGTTGCCATAATCCGTGTGCTCCCCTGCACCCGGCTGGTCCGAAGGCGCGGTTTTGTCAGCAGCCGGATAATGCAAAAGCCGCAGCGTGGCCATCGGACGATTGAGCTTGTCATGAAAAAAAATCCGGCACAAGACCGAGGTCAACGGCAAAAGCAAGGTGCAGCGCCCGGGCCAAACCCGCACAAGCGTCAAAGTATCTGATGAGTGTTTCACGAAACCCCGCGATTTCCGGCCAAGCATTCAAACTTCGAAAAGGCACGCCCGCGAGCAATTCAGGATCGTTCGCGTCAAGTTCCAGCCCGGTATTGAATGCCTCTTTAAAATCAGCACCGCGCGCAGGGTCAAGCGCCTCGTGTAGCAGGCCAGAATAACCTCGATTGCCGCCGACTTTTTCCAGCGCAATCGCGCGCTTTTGCCCGATCGGCAGAGCGAAAAAGGCGTGAGATTGCGCGAAGATAGCGGCAAAGATGTCCGGCGAAATGCCGTGATTGATCACGTAGAAAAAGCCTACTCGACGGCAGGCGGCACCAATTTCGGCCGCGATCGCATCGAGGTGCAAAGGATCGCCTGTTTCAAAACCGGCCAGATCGATGATAGCGAATGGCGTGCTCATGGTAAAACTTTCCCTTCCGGATCATCAATCACGCTGACATGGGCCGCCACTATGCGCCAGCCAACGTCAAAGCGGGCCCACGATTGCATCTGGCGGCCGATTTTGTCGGGAAAGGATGCGCGTCTGAACAGCGTGGACACCACGGCAAAATCGTTCCCATAGGTGGTGATCTGTGTTTTTTCCAAGGTTCGCGCCAATCCTGCGGGTGACCGTGCGGCACGGAATGCGCGAACGGCCTCAAATCCATAGAGATTTTCCGCTATGCCATAACGGAGCGCGAGGTCACTTTCGAAAAAAAAGCCGTTCAGCTCTGCAACATCATTGCCAATGAGGGCCGCTTCATAGGCAGAAAATGCAGCCTTGACCTGTTCAAGCGTTTGAGGTTCATTGATGATCATTTTGATGGAATGCTCGCCGTGAAGGGTGCAATCGGTGCATAGCAGACACCTTGTCTTTGCAAAACTTCTGCCACCCGGAGCACCTTATCCTCGCACCAAGGGGCACCAATGATCTGAACGCCAATCGGCAGTGTGACGCCCGGTGTCCAGATGGGAACCGTAACGACCGGAAGACCAATGAACGAGATCGGCTGCGTGAATATGCCGATATTAGGACGCACTAATTGCTCCTCGCCATCAAAGTCGATGGTTTTCTGGCCGATGAGAGGCGCGCGATAGGGCGTGGCTGGCGCGAGGAGGATGTCGTAATTTTCAAAAATCGTGGCGACCTGCGATCGAAACCAGCCGCGAAACTTTTGCGCCTGAACAATCCAGGCTGCGGGTAGCATCGCACCCGCAATCAGCCGGTTCGAAACGTCGGGGTCGAAATCTTCGCGGCGGGTCTGCAACCGCTCGAGATGCAGCGCCGCACCCTCTGTCATCGTGATCAAATATCCTGCAGAACGCGCACGTGCAGCCTGCGGAAATTCACCTTGCGCAGTGACATTCAGCGCTGCCGCGACTCGGGCTACAGCCTGCCGCGCACTGTCGGTTGCCAATTGATGGAAATAGCCACCCAGCGTGGCCATTCGAAGTTCGGAAATGGGCTGGTGCAACGAGGGCGTGGTCAACTTGGTTGAAACATGCGCCTGCCCCGGGTCGTCAGGATCCGCGCCTTGCATTGCGTCATATGACAGAGCCAGATCGCCAACGCTGCGGGCAAAGGGGCCGAGGTGGTCAAAGCTGGCGACAAAGGGAAATGTACCCGCGCGAGTCAATCGGCCATAGGTTGGTTTGAGCCCGAACAGCCCACAAAACGAGGATGGCACGCGAATGGAACCATTGGTGTCTGACCCCAATGCTAATGGCACCATGCCCGAGGCAATAGCCGCGCCTGATCCGCCTGAAGAACCGCCTGACATGTGAGCGATGGCGTGGGGATTGCGTGAGGGCCCGTCGTGAGCGTTCTCCCCCGTGAAATCGTAGGCATATTCTCCCATATTGAGACCACCGATCAAGATGGCATCCTGAGCCTCCAGTCGCGCCAGCAATGCAGCATCACGCGAAGCGGGCGGCATATCCCGGTTTATTTTTGAGCCGGCCCGTGTCGGAATTCCTTCGATATCAAATAGATTTTTCACAGCAAAGGGCACACCTGCCAAAGCTCCAAGCGGTTGCTGGCGCAGGCGTTTTTCGTCAACTTTTTGCGCTGTTTTCAGCGCGCGCTCGGTGAGGATATCCGTGAAAGCACCAAGGCTCGCGTCTCTCTCGGCAATGCGGGCAAGTGAGGCACTTATAATTTCGCGCGCGCTGAAGGTTCCGGCTTTAAATGCAGCCACAAGTTCGGAAGCTGTAAGATCGGCAGGATTTTCACTCATGAGGCGGCTCTGATGGAGTGAATACCGGCGCTGGCTCAAGCTGGTCCGAGATCGAAGTCGCAAAAAGTCTGGCCGCATGCTCACGCGCTATGGCGATATGGAGAAGCACCTGCGACCGCGTGGAGTTCATGGTTGAAGACGGCGACAAAGTGATGCCCACCACCGGCAGCATAGCATCAAGCATTTTTTCATTTTCAGTATCGGTCATTCCGGCATGGCCTCCAAGGCGGCTGATAAATCGGTCAGTAGTGTCGTCCAGCCGACGATACCGCCCTGCGCGCGGATCATGTCCAGCGTGGCTGTTTTGAAGCGCGGAAAATAGCTCGCTGTTGCGTCCTCGACAAGTAGGCACTCATAGCCTCGGTCGTTGGCTTCGCGCATCGATGTTTGAACGCAGACCTCTGTTGTGACACCTGCAAAGACAAGCTGAGATATCTGCATTGCTTTCAGAGTTTCCTGGATGCCTGTGGCATAGAACATCCCCTTTCCCGGTTTATCAATTACGATCTCGCCCGGTCGAGCCGCGCAAGCGTCCACTATGCCCCTGCCCGGCTCGCCGCGTATCAATATCCGGCCCATGGGTCCAATATCACCGATGCAGAGCGACGGATTACCGCGTTCGCGTTTGGCCGGAGGGCAATCCGAAAGATCCGGTAAATGGGTTTCCCGGGTATGGATGATCGGCAGGTGATGTGATCGAAACAGCCCAAGCAGCGTGGAGACAGTTGGGATAATCTCCTGAACGAGGGTAAGGTCATTGCCCAAGGTTTCCCCGAATCCGCCGCTTTCGAGAAAATCGCGCTGCATATCGATTACCACTAGGACGACATGCGCTGGATCCAGCTTAAAAGAAAATGGCTTAGCGATAACTTCTATCACGACAAAACCCTTGTTCCAAAACGTGCTAATGCCCGGCCAAATAGCTGCCTATGGTCGTCCGGTCGGTTTGTGATGCCTCAATCAGGTAAGCGATCTTTCCCTCAGACATGACGGCGATGCGGTCCGACAATTCAAATATTTCATCTAAATCTTCCGAGACGAGCAGCACGGCTGCGCCGCTGTTACGCTGATCCATAATCTGGCCGCGGATCTCTGCGACAGACGCAAAGTCGAGCCCGAAACACGGATTGGCAGCTATCAAGACGTCGACATCGGCCGAAAGTTCTCGCGCCAACACGGCGCGCTGGACATTTCCGCCGGAAAGATTGCCGATCGCAGTTTCCGGCGTCGGGGTTTTCACATTGTAGCGGGCAATCAAATCCAGCGCGCTGTCACGCATTGGCTTGCGCGCCAGCCACCAGCCGAGCTTGGCGATTGGTGCTTTGTCAAAGTTGCGGAAGGCCATGTTCTCGGCAACGGACATATTGGCGACAGTCGCATTTTTAAGCGGCTCCTCCGGAAGCCCGAATATTTTAAAGCGATCAAAATCATCGCGGACAGGCTCGAAGTTTTCGTTGTTGACCAAAATCTGGCCTTGGGAAATCGGCCTCTGGCCTGCGAGCGTCTCCACCAGTTCGCTCTGGCCATTGCCGGACACTCCCGCAATTCCAACAATCTCCCCCGAACGGATTTTGAGATTGACACAGTCCACGGCATTTTTGCCTGTGTCGCTCTGAGCGGAAAGTCCGGCCAGTTCGAGCACTGTGTCGCGCTTTAGCGGTTCTGCTCGCGCCACACCCTGACGAACGACGGTTTCTCCGATCATCGCCGAGGCCATTTCAGTGCGGGTCATGACGCCGACGGTGCCGCTGCCAACCAGTTTGCCACGCCTCAAAACGCTGACATGATCGCAAAAGGTTTCAACCTCACGAAATTTATGCGTGATCATCATCACGGTGATTTCCCCGCGATGGGCCATTTCGCGCAGCAGGCCCAAAATTTCATCCGCCTCGCCGGGCGTCAGCACCGAGGTCGGCTCATCCAAAATCAAAAAGCGCTGGTTGAGGTAAAGCAATTTGAGAATTTCGAGCTTTTGTTTTTCGCCGGCCGCCAGAGAGGACACCTGCCGGTTCATCGGCACCTTGAAAGGCATGGTGTCCAGAAAACTGGCAAGGTCGCGCCGCCCCTTTTTCCAGTTGATTACTGCGGGCGCATCGGCGCGGCTGGCAACAAGGTTTTCAGCGGCGGTGAGCGCAGGCACGAGGGTAAAGTGCTGAAAGACCATGCCGACGCCCAAAGCCTGCGCGTCGCGCGGGTTTCTCACCCGCACATGTTGTCCATCCAGCAGAAGCTGCCCATGATCTGGTTCATAAAACCCCATGATGCATTTGACGAGAGTGGATTTGCCAGCGCCGTTTTCACCCAGAAGCGCATGAAAGGACCCTGCTGGGACAATTATGGACACGCTGTCGAGAGCGCGGAGCGTGCCGAATAACTTCGACATGCCTACGGTTTCAAGACGTGGTGCTCGCTGGATTGGCGCTGGCGCACGCATGTTGGGATTTGCGGTCATTTTACACTCCTCGCGCTTGTTGAGCCTTGTGTCTTTTTTGCCCCGGTATTTTGAGTGGCGATGATGCAAATCGGGCCTCCACCATCCGGGCCTTGATGTTCCGCCCCTCCGGAGACATAAATTTCGGCATGTCCAACCAAACCCGCCAGAGCACCCGCAACAAAGGCGCGTGCATGCCGAGTCGAAGAAATATCGGAGTCATTCAGCATGGTGTGCCGAAAACCGCGTAGCTGGCCGTTCGAGCTGGCCTCTGCTTTGGCCAGCAGCGCGACACAACTCGCTTGATCTGGAATTCCCAACGCCTCCAGAGCTGACCGCACCGGCACGATATCAATGGCGTCTCTCATCACGCAATGGTTGCTGCGCAGGGGTCCGCACCAGCCGGGCGCATTGCCCATGACCAGAATTTCGTGCCCCAAAAGTTCAACGCCAGCCGATGCCGAAGCTTTCTCAGAAAATACCCTAAAATCTGAGCCGATCATGGCGTCGGAGACGTGTGCTCGATCAAGCTCTTCAAGCGCCAAGGCGACTCCAATCGACGATGCGGCGCGGGATAGGCCCATAGATTTCAGAGTGTCGCGCGTTGCGGTCTTTTTGCCGGCGGCTTCCGATTGCTCGATACGTTCAAGGGTGAGCAGCGGGCATTTGATCTGAACAAAATGGACGTCAGCGGCTTTGACGATACCAGCGTTTTGCATTGCCGCACGCACACCCTCGGCCACCAATTCCGTTTGGCCGATGCGGCCCAGGTCGCTAAAACGGAGTGGCTGCGTGATGGACGTGCCGATCGCAAGAGCGTCCGCTTCTTGCGCGGCAGATACCTTGCGAACTTCAAAGACAAGAATATGGGGTGCCAGCGCGCCTTCGGTGCCGCCCGACATAATGATCGAAATGTCGTTCAGCTTTGACGGCGGCAAAAATTGCGACAAGCACGCTTTCAACGCGGCACTGGCAAATCCGCGGGTAAAATCATTGACGCAGCCGTTGCCTTCGGTTTTACCCATTATGCTGACGATGTTTTCGGGCTCAATTGCACCCGAGCCAATCAACGCTTTCAGCTCGGACACGTCATCGGGTCCTGCAGTCGAAATCCTGTGCACGAAGCTTTGTCTCAGGGGAGCAGCCTTCATGGCAGGGCCTCAAGCAACCCGGCGGACGCGCCCACGGCACCAAAGACGCCGCCCTGCATCTTTATCATCTTAAGAGCGGCGAGATGATTGCCAAGGTCGGTGGCGGCGCAACAGTCTTCCAGCACAAGGCACTCAAAGCCACGGTCATTGGCGTCCCGCACGGTGGTGCACACACACACATCTGTGGTGATGCCGGTGAGTATAAGATCGGAAATGCCGCGCGTACGCAGGATGAGCTCAAGGTCGGTTGCGTAGAAAGATCCTTTGCCCGGTTTATCAAGGATGATTTCACGAGGCAGGGGAGTCAATTTGCCAATTATGTTCCAGCCCGACCGGTTGCCGCGTAAATGAGCTTCACCGCAATCGGGGGGAGTCAATTTGCCAATTATGTTCCAGCCCGACTCCCTGCGAATTAGGATTTTGCCACAAGGGCCGACATCACCAATTCCCGCGCCCATCTGGCGTGAGCGCCGACGTTTGTTAGGCGGCAGGTCAGAAAGATCGGGGCGATGGCGTTCGCGGGTGTGAATGATGCAGTAGCCTTTGGAGCGCATCGCGGAAAGGACACCTTGGATGGGCGCAATCGGCGCGCGCGTCAGCGTGAGATCATACCCCATTTTTTCGACATAGCCGACATGACAGCAAAAGTCCGTCTGCATGTCAATGGTGATGAGCGCCGTGTTTTGCACGCTCCAATCACTATTCCAGAGCCATGCATAAGGATCAGCGGCCAAGTGCGGCATGGGTTAAATCAACCGCTTGGTTAAAATGGGTATCGTTTTTGCGGCCATGCTTGGGTCTCCCATCAGCGTGAAACTCCCAGTTCGCCCGGCATGTCCGTGAGCGATCTCTTGGCGCTTGAAGTTGCAACCATGATGGCAAGAGTCAGAATATACGGGGCGGAATTGAAGAAATAATAGCCGTGCGTGATGCCAATGGCCTGCAAAGAAGGCCCAATGGCACCGGCGCCTCCGAACAAGAGTGCCGCTAAAACGCAGCGAATAGGGTTCCAACGCGCGAAAATTACCAGCGTAACGGCCATGAGCCCCTGCAACACCAGAACTGTTGCATCCGGCATGCCCATCCGGCGCTGGATGAGTCCGCCTGCTGCGACCAGCCCGCCGAAGAGAATGGCGACGGGTACAATCCCAAGCGGATTGTGCCGCGCAAAAAAGGAAACAAGGATGCCGGTGAAGCCGTAACCGGCTGCCAAAGATGCGTTGGCTCGGCCCTGAATGGCGGCAACCTCATAATATCCGGCCAGCCCTGCGCATCCCCCCGCGATCATGCAGCAGATGATGATCAGGCGTGAAACGGGCAGGCCCTGCATTAGCGCGGCGCGCATGTTGCCGCCCGTGACACGTGCCGCAAACCCGAATGTCGTGCGTTCCATGAGAATGTAGAGAAGAATCGAGAGCACGATACCGGCCACGAAGCCCCAATGCACATCGGGGCCTAGGATTTTCCCAACCATATAAGCCTCACCGATTTGCTTTGTGGATGGTTTATTCGGGTTGGCCGCATCCCGCAGCATGCCCTCTACAAAAAAATTCATGAAGGCGATGCCGACATAGGTCAGCAACAGGGAAGAAATTGTTTCGTTGACGCCGTGGGTGTAACGTAGGTATCCGGCGAATCCCACCCAAAGCGCGCCAACGGCCATAGCGGCGAGAGCCATAACGATCAAAACAAGCCATGGCGGCCAAATGCCGACCAACGGAATGGCTAACGCTGCGTAGGCAAAGCCACCCATAACCAGCGCACCTTCGCCACCGATCATCGTTAGACCTATGCGCGCGGGCATCGCCACGGCAAGGGCAGTGAGGATGAGCGGAGCGGAGCGCTGTAAGGAATTCTGGAAGGAAAAAGCACTGCCAAATCCGCCTTGCCAAACGTAGCTGACAAAATCAACGGGAGATTTTCCGACTAGGAGCAGAAAGACGGAAAAGAGCAATGACGCTACCACCAGAGCCAGCAGCGGAATCGCCAGATATTCCGAATTCACCCGCAGCGATTTTGCCCAAGAGCGCGCTGCCGTGCCTTTTGACGCGGTCGCCTGCGATGGAGTCATGGCCGGGGCGCTCGAAACCATGGTCATCCCTTAGGTTATTGAGCCGACGACGCCTTCGAGCAAACAGTCCATCTTGTCGAGGAATGGATCGAAGTTGTCATAGGTCTTATGAATGACGACCTTGCCTTTGTTATCTTTTAATGCGCCGACATAGGTCGGCTTTTTAGCCTTGAGATCGGCGATGGCGGCTGTGGCGGCCTTGATTGCAGGTTTAGTTGCGCCTGCGCCAAAGGCGGTATTTTGCACCAGGTCGCCTTCGTAACCGCCCGAGGTGAACTTACTCAGCGCCGCACCCTTGCCCAGCGCGGCGGCAAAGCCCTTGTAAATGGTTTCCCACTTGAATTCTGCCCCGGTAGAAAAGCCCTCTGGTGCCAGCGGGGCTTGGCTCGCATTGTGGCCGCAGGATTTTGCACCGCGCTTTTCGGCAGTTTCAACCACCACCTTCGGCCCATCCGCATGGCAGGTGATGACATCACAGCCGACATCGACCGGCGCGTTTGTCGCCTCTGCTTCACGCACCGGCACTGACCAGTCTCCGGTAAAAATCACCTGCACCGTGGCGTCTTTGTTGACGGATTTTGCACCGAGCATGGAGGAATTAATATTGTTCAGAACCGAAGAAATCGGCTTTGCATCGTCAAAACCGAGTTTGTTGGACTTGGTTGAGAGGCCCGCAGCAACGCCGTCGACATAGTGCGCCTGATTGAGATAACCGAAATAACTCCCCGCGTTTTTAGGGGCCTTGTCCTTGTTCCACAGCGGCGCGGCATGACGGAACTCGATCTTTGGATATTTTTTCGTGAGGTCAATCATGAAGGGTGAATAATTTCCAAATGACGTGGCAAGGATAAGACCTGCACCGTCAAGATTGATCGCGGACTCCATGGATTTCGCACATGCATCTGTTTCAGGCGCGTTTTCCTCTTCGACGACCTTCACACCGGCAACAGATTTGAGGGCTTTGATGGCGACAGCGTGCGCTTGATTCCAATCAAAATCATCGCGTGGCCCGACGTAGACGATGCCGACAGTCAGGTCTGCGGCACAAGCCGGGCGCGATAGCGTGAGCCCAGCGGCGGCTCCTACAGAGGATTGCAAAAACAAACGGCGTGAGAAAGGCGAAAAAGACATTGATGCTCTCCTTCTACAGGCTCAGCGCAAGTCTGAATTTGCTCGGGCGCTCAGCAATATTTTAGCAAAAACTGTGCCAAGTTTACGGCCCGGCGCAGTCGCTTAATTGCATGCAATACCAGCGTAGCTGCCCAGAAAACAGGCGGGGTGTGGCTGATTGCGGTGGAATTGGCGCTCGAGCACCGCACTAACTGCTGCCAGGGAAATCCAAGACGTGCGATAGACGATTTGCCCGAAACTTGCATGCTCAGCCGCAAGATCAAGCACACATAAAGAGGTTGGATATGGAACTTACGATTCACGATATTTTATACGCGCATGCAAATGGAAAATCACCCGCTGAAACGGTAAGCGAGGTCTATCAGCGCATCCAGCACCACAATGATCCCGCTCTGTTTATCACCTTGCGAAACAAAAGCGAGGCGCTGGCGCTGGCAGCCACGCTTGAAAGCTCCGGCCCGACCGGCAAGCCACTATTTGGTGTGCCTTTTGTTGTCAAAGATAACATCGATGTCAAAGGCCTGCCTACCACTGCGGCGTGTGCTGAATTTTCATATCTTGCATCCGACTCTGCTTTCGTTGTGCAGAGGCTGGAGGCAGCCGGCGCCATAGTGATTGGCAAAACCAACCTCGATCAATTCGCAACAGGCCTCGTTGGTGTGCGCTCCCCCTACGGAGTGCCGCGCAATGCTTTGTTGCCAGCGCTCATTCCCGGCGGTTCGAGCTCCGGCTCGGCAACGGCTGTTGGTGCGGGGCTGGTGCCTTTTTCGCTTGGCACAGATACTGCAGGTTCCGGACGTATTCCGGCCGCTATGAATGGCATTGTCGGGCTCAAGCCAAGTCTTGGCGCACTGTCTGCAACCGGCGTGGTTCCCGCCTGCCGGACGCTGGACACAATTTCGATCTTTGCGTTGGACGTGGCCGACGCCTTCCTGGCGTTTCAGATTGCGTCTGGCTACGACAAGACCGATTTCATATCGAAGCCTCTGCCCACGCCAAAACTCTCGGCGCCATCGCAAAATCTTCGCATCGGCATTCCGCGCGCTGCGCAGCTGCAGTTTTTTGGAGACGACGCGGCATATCAGGCATTTTCGGCGGACATCGACAAAATACGCGCCCAGGGCGTTACACTCGTCGAATTTGATATCGAACCCTTTTATGAGGTCGCACGGCTGCTTTACGAGGGGCCATGGGTTGCCGAGCGCTACGCCGCAACCAAACCGCTGATCGAAACGCATCCGGAAGTTTTCCACTCGGTCACGCGCAGCATCATTCTTGGCGCTCAAAAGCACGATGCGGTGGCCTGTTTTGAGGCGGGTTATAAATTGGCAGCGCTGAAACGGCAGACGGCTTCGATATGGCAGCAGTTTGATTCGATGATTGTGCCAACTCTGCCGCGCATGTATACGGTGGCCGAATTGCTTGCCGATCCGGTGCAATTGAACTCCAATCTCGGCATCTACACCAATTTTGTGAACCTGCTGGATATGGCGGCGATTGCGGTGCCGTCGGGCACGCGCAAAGATGGGTTACCTTCCAGCCTCACATTGATCGGTCCAGCGGGAAGCGACGGGTTTCTGGCCGGAATTGCTGCGCAGGTTCAGGCAAAATCCGGCACAACGATGGGCGCAACCGGTGGCATTGCAGCCAAGCCACGCTCCACACCCGTACTGGCAGGAGATGGAAGGATAGAGCTGGCTGTTGTGGGAGCCCATCTCTCGGGTTTGCCGCTCAATTATGAGCTGGTTTCATTGGGGGCGGTTTTCCTGCGGGAAGTTAAAACTGTTCCCGCCTACAGGCTGTTTGCGTTGCCAAACACAGCGCCGCCCAAGCCGGGACTAATGCGCGTGGCATCGGACCAAGGAACTTCAATCACCTGTGAAATATGGGCGCTTGATGCAAAGGCCTTTGGCGAATTCGTCTCCCGCATCCCGTCCCCATTGGGAATTGGCACGATCAGCTTCTCCGATGGCATCGCCGCAAAAGGCTTTCTGGTTGAGGCCGAGGCGGTGCACGGAGCGCAGGATGTTTCCAGCTATGGCGGGTGGCGCGCTTATACCGGTGCCAAATAATGGCATCGCACCACCGATATGAGTACAGTGCAATCACAAAGCGACCAAGTTATCTCCGGCCCAATGGAGCAAAACTGGCTTGTATATTGCCATAAATCTCGAATGCTTTTCCTTCGGTGAGGGGATTGGAGCCGAATTGGCTCCCGGCGGGCCCGCAGCCGGACGTTTTGAATTATGCGTGGCGCGACTATGGCAACCGGGTTGGGGCATTCAGTCTGGCGCAACTGCTCGACGAACTGGCCCCCCCCGGCTGCGATCCTTATCAATTCAGACATTTATTCTTACGCTCCGGAACTTGTGGCGGTGTTTCACGCACGCGGGGACGAATTTGTCGGACATGGTCGCAGCAACAGCGAGCGATAGGGCATTTTGGGTGCTGTGAGACAAAACAAATTAGTCTCAGAAATCCCTACCCCATCCCATTTTTATGCCGCGCAAATCTGCCGCCACTCGGCCAGCGCAGCGCTGCTATGTTCCTTGAAAATTGTTCTGGAACTTAGGTGTCTTTCTCCATTGAAGTGAATGTGAATGGAACCGTGCATGGCTGCGATCTTCTGCAAACTTCGCATTTGCCGAAACCGTAACATCGCACGCTCTCGTCGTCGGAATGGCTGGTGGGAGTTCTCAACCGAGGTTGTTACTCCAACGACCAGCTTCGCGCTTTGCGACTGCTCCCATAACCTTGAGTGCAGCGCCGTACGACGCCAGGCGGTCGGTCACGAAAGTTTCTGTGACACCGTGGCGTTTCAACGATTTTCTGAGGAATTTCAGTGCAACCTTCTATCTCGGCGCTTGGTAACAAAGCTTTCCAGTACCTCGCCCTCGTGATCCACTTCTCGCTAAAGATAGCAGGGCAGTGAGTTCAGGTTAAAGGTCTTTAAGATTTTACTGGCGGGGTTTTATCTGGGGAGATTCAAGAGGCTTTCTCTTATCGGAGGGAGCCATGGAGGGGTTTGAATCATCGCGCCGCAACATGCCTGCCGGATCATTTTTCGTTAGATCAAGGATACCCGCCAACGCTGCAAGGTGATGTATCGGGTGGAAGAGGTGCTGCTTCTGGTTGTCTGCGGCAGCATTTGCAGCTGCGACGACTATGACGACATTGCGCTGTGGAATTCAATTACGGTGACATGAAACGCATTGCGCTCATTTCGCGCGCATCCCGCGCTTGATCAGCAGCTTGCTCACTCCCTCACATCCCCGCATAATTCGGCCCCCTCCCCCCCTCCGGCGTCACCCAGTTGATATTCTGCGCCGGGTCGTTGATATCGCAGGTTTTGCAATGGATTACGGTGACATGATACGCATTGCGTGAAGTCAATACGTTGGAAATACTGCCATGTGTATCATGTCACCGTAATTCCACAGTCAGCTATTGGTTGTGAGTCTGGAACCTAAATCCGCTAATTTGAAGTGGTCTGACCGCAAACCTTCAATAGCTGGATTGAGTGCTGACCCTAGTAACGTGTCGCTGTAGTCTGTAGTCGTGTTCGCACCGTGGACTCATCCGCCGAGCAGCACCTTGAGCCCCCCTTCATAAATTCCGTCGATGAGTTTCTTGGCTTCTGCGGCGGATACGCCATTGGCGTCGTATTTTCCGGTCCAGACCACCTTCGAGCCGGCAGGATCGTCGACGATGGTGATCTTCGCGTGGTAGTTGGCGACAGGCAGAGGACTCGAGACGATCGTATATCCGTATCCGGTCGCATCGTTGCCTTCTTCGGCCTCGACTACAGTTCCGCCGCCTTTGAGGGTGATCGTGCGCAGCTTCTTGTCCCCGCCGAGCTCGCATTTTTCGATGACCGGAACAAAATTCGCGACGCCGCAAAAATCGCCGATTTTTGCACGCACGTCCGCAGGCTTCAGTGAACTTGTCATGCTGATGTTCGAATCTAACGCGGACGCGGCGCTGGCGCTCGAAACGAGCGCGGCAATAGCAAAAAATACCTTTTTCATCCATCTCTCCTCGAATTGTTACCGAAGTGTTCGGCTATCATAAGCAAGCAAGAATAATGCCAGATGTCACCGCACAATGAGAATGTCCAGGGCAGCGAGTCAGGTTAGCGGTTTTTAAAATTTACTGGCGGGGGTTGAGCTGGGGTGATTCAAGAGGCTTTCTCTTATGCGAGGGAGCCATGGAAGGGTTTGAACCATCGCGCCACAAAAGCCTGCTGGATCATTTTTCGTTAGATCAAGGATAGCCGCCAAAGCTGCAAGGTGATGTATCGGCTGGAAGAGGTGCTGCTTCGGCTTGTCTGCGGGAGTATTCGCAGCTGCGATGACTATGACGACATCGTGCTTTGGGGCGAAACCCATCTGGATTTTCTGCGCGAGCTATCGCCGTTTTACTGGGGGCTGCCCTGCGCCGACTGGCTGCGGGTGATGATGAGCCGGTTGGATCCGGAACTGTTTGCAGCCTGCTTCCGCTCGTTAGTCGCCGAGCGTCTTCCGGGCAAGATCGACCAGATCGCCATCGACGGGAAAACCTCGCGGCGCAGCCATGACCGCACGAATGGCCAACCGGCGCTGCATCTGGTTTCGGCCTATGCCACCACGCACAATCTGGTGCTGGGCCAGATCGGCGTGTTTGAAAAATCCAACGAAATCTCGGCAATCCCCGTGCTTTTGCAATACCTTGCGCAGAGCGGCGCATTGACCGGCGCGCTGGTGTTGATCGATGCCATGGCCTGCCAAAGCGGGATTGCGGCGTCGATTGTCGATCTGGGCGGCGATTATTTGCTTGCCGCCAAGGACAACCAGAAAACCGCCCATGCCGAGATCGAGCTGTATTTCGACACCGCCCCGGCCGGCGAAGTTGACGTGCAGGAGGGCGTGGAGAAAAACCATGGCCGGCTGGAGACCCGCCGCCATGCCGTCTCGGCCAATTTCAGCTGGATGTGCGGCAAGCAGTGCTATCCCAATGAGCCGAAGTTCAAAGCCATCAAGCGTGTCCGTCGTCGAATGAATTGAGACCAATTGCGCTTTGAAAGCGCGGAGTTTCTGGTTCATTCGGTTGGTTTATTATGCTGCTTGTTTTTGATGGTGCAAGCGGCGTTTTTCAATGGTTTCGCGTTTGCACCTTTCTCGTGCCTTTAGAATGACTGGCCCTCGCCCAAAATAGACATCTGCCGGGGTGAGATTTTTTAGGCTCTCGTGATAGCGGCGGTTGTTGTAGTGGTCGACGAAGGCCGCAATCTTCGCTTCAAGGTCGCCCGGCATGTAATAATGCTCCAGCAGGATGCGGTTTTTGAGTGTCTGGTGCCAGCGTTCAATCTTTCCCTGCGTCTGTGGGTGCATGGGCGCACCATGAACCTGCTTCATGCCTTCCGTTTCCAGCCATTGACCAAGCTCGCCTGAGACATAGCTGCCGCCATTGTCTGACAGTAA
>JAYTYD010000031.1:0-17222 GCA_043742625.1 Methylovirgula sp.
CATGGGTTTCGCGCGGGGGCGTTAAGCTTGCAGCGGCGCTGGAGACTTTCGGTGTGGACGTGGCAGGCAAAATTTGTCTGGATGTTGGTGCCTCCACGGGCGGCTTTACCGACGTGCTGCTTGAGAGCGGCGCCGAGAAAGTATATGCGGTTGAAGTGGGGCATGGCCAGCTGCATACGAGGTTGCAAACCGACCGGCGGGTTATAAGCCTCGAACATCAGGACGCGCGCTTGCTGGATGCGGATGTGATGCCGGACCCGCCTGAACTCATTGTCTGCGATGCCAGTTTTATTTCGCTGAAAAAACTCTTACCGGCGGTTTTGAAACGCACAACGCAGCGCGCGATCTTAATTGCGCTGATCAAACCGCAGTTTGAAGTTGCGAAAAGCGAGAATAAAAAGGGCATTGTCCGCGATGTGATGCTACAGAAGCGCGTATGTGATGAAATTACCGCGATGTTGCAGCTTGAGGGCTGGCCGCCGCGTGGTGTATACCCCTCTCCGATTTTGGGCGGCGATGGCAATAGGGAATTTTTGATTTGCGCAGTACGGGCATGACAGAACTAACCATTGAGCGGCTTGGCCAGCGCGGCGAAGGCATAGCTGAAGGGCCGGTTTATGTTCCCTATGCGCTGCCGGGCGAGCGGGTGGAGGCTGAAGTTAAAGCGGACCGTGGTGTGTTAAAGAAGATATTGAAGCCTAGTCCTGACCGGATAGACCCGATTTGCCGGTATTTTGGCACGTGTGGCGGCTGTGGTGTTCAAACTTTGAACGATACCGCATATTCCGCTTGGAAACACGGTTTGGTGGTGGAGGCGTTACGCCATCACAAGTTTGATGTTGCAGTATCTGCGCTGGAGAATGTGCACGGGGCAGGGCGGCGGCGCGCAACCTTTCACGCGGCTATGGACAACGGCAAGGCGCGGGTTGGTTTTATGCAGGCGCGTTCGCATGAAATCGTTGAGATCGACGCTTGCCCGCTGTTTGCTCCCGAGCTTTCCGGCGCCGTAACAGTCGCGCGGGAAATTTCTCAAGCGCTGGCGCACCGCAACAAGCCGCTGGATATAGTGGTGAGCGCAACAATCAACGGGCTTGACGTTGATGTGCGCGGGTGCGGGCCGCTGGGTGAAGCCGACGTGCAAAAAATGACCAAGTTAGCCGCTTTGCTCAACTTAGCGCGTCTGGCCAATCACGGCACGAATATTGTTGAGCGCTTTCCGCCGTTGGTTCAAATGGGCTTGGCGCAGGTGGTTTTGCCGCCCGGAGCCTTTTTGCAGGCGACGGTTGCGGCGGAAAATGCGCTTGCCGACGCAGTGGTATCTTCGGTTGGCAGCTCCAAGAAAGTGGCGGATTTATTTTCAGGTGTCGGCACTTTTGCGTTGAGGTTGGCGCAAAACGCCCAAGTTTCTGCCGTGGAAAACGATCCGGCGGCGTTGCGGGCGCTACAAGCGGCGTCGCATACGCCAGGATTGCGGCAAGTGACTGTGGAGTTGCGTGATTTGTTGGCGCGGCCGTTACAGCCGGCTGAACTTAACAGCTTTGACGCTGTGGTGTTTGATCCGCCGCGGGCCGGGGCGGAGGCGCAGGCCCGCGAGTTGGCCAAATCAGCTGTGGCAAAAATCATCGCGGTTTCGTGTAACATCCAGACCTTTGCCCGCGATGCGCGAATTTTGGTGGATGCCGGTTATCTGCTTGAATCCGTTACGCCTTACGATCAATTTCGCTTTTCGACCCATGTTGAATTAATCGGCGTGTTTTCGCGCAAAACGGTTAAGGCTAAGCGGCGTTTGTTCGGGTGATTGATGGCAGATTTGATCGGTGATTTGCGGGCTATAGTTGGCGCCGCAAATGTGCTGCAAGGCACGGATATTCAGGCATACCTGACAGAGCCACGGCTCAAATTTGTCGGCGCTGCCCTTTGCGTGGTACGGCCGAAGACAACGGCTGAAGTTTCTGCCATTTTGTGTGCCTGTTCCGCGGTCGGAGTTGCAGTGGTTCCGCAAGGTGGCAATACCGGTTTGGTGGGCGGACAAATACCTGATGTGGTTGGCCGGGCCATTGTCTTAAGCTTGTCGCGGATGAAGGATGTTCGTGAAATAGATAGCGATTCCAATCTGATGGTGGTGGAAGCCGGGTTGACCTTGGCCGAAGCGCATGCTGCGGCAGCCCGCGTTGAGCGCTTGTTTCCGCTCAACCTCGCCTCACAAGGCTCCTGTTCTGTTGGCGGCAATATGGCAACCAATGCCGGTGGAACCGGGGTGATCGCTTACGGCAATATGCGGGAGTTGGTTTTGGGGGTGGAGGTGGTGCTGGCAGACGGGCGGGTCTTGAATGGTCTTTCTAAACTCAAAAAAGACAATACCGGCTATGATTTGAAGCACCTGTTCATGGGGTCCGAGGGCACTTTAGGGGTTATTACCGCCGCAGTATTAAAGCTTTTTCCAAAGCCGAAATCAGTTGAAGTGGCCTTTATAGGGTTGGAAAGCCCCTCTAAAGCCTTGAAATTTCTGGATATGGCACATGAAATGGCAGGCGGACAGATCACCGCTTTTGAGCTTATTCCCCGCACCGGAATTGGGTTTGTTTTAAAGCATGCCAGTGGCGCGCGGGATCCGCTGGAGCGGCCACATGATTGGTATGTATTGCTGGAATTGTCATCGCAAAATGAACATGGTTTGCGCGAGGTTTTGGAGGGATTGGTCGAAGCTGCTCTGGCGGCTGAAATCGTGCAAGATGCTGTTATTGCTCAAACTATTGCGCAAACAGCGACCCTGTGGCAGCTGCGGGAATTGATGTCCGGGGTCCAAGGCAAGGAGGGTGCCTCGATCAAAAACGATATTTCGGTGCCCGTTTCGAAAATACCTGAATTTTTAAAACAGGTTTCCGCCGCAGTGATTTTAGCGATGCCGGGCGCGCGGATGGTGCCATTCGGCCATATGGGAGACGGCAATATTCACTGCAATATTTCCCAACCGGTGGCGATGGACAAGCAGGTATTTTTGTCGCACTGGGAAGAACTCACTGATATTGTTAATGAAATTGTGATGGATTTTGGCGGATCAATCTCCGCCGAGCATGGCATAGGTCAGCTGAAGGTGGACCTTCTACGACGCTATAAAGACCCGGTTGCGCTGGGCGTAATGCGGGCCATCAAGGCTGCGCTTGATCCAAAGGGACTGATGAACCCTGGAAAAGTGCTCTAAAAAAGCAGTCTATTTAAAGCAGTGCATTTCAGGGCACCGGCTGGCCAAAAAGCGGACACATGTGGCCAAGGAAAAATGTCGCCAAGAAAAAATATAGCAAAGAAAAATGGCTGGTTTTACGCTGCATTCAGCCTTCAAGAACTTCACCCGGGGCGACGACTTTATGGCGTCTTTTTGGCTAAAAAAGCCATAAATGCGGATCTGGCCTCAGGCGACATTAGAGCGGTGGAGAAGGCTTGCAATTCAACATCAATGTGTGCCTGAAGTGCAGCTTGAGCAGGACGCATCAAGGCGCGGGTTGCCCTAAGTGCGGCGCGCGGTTTGGCAGCAAGTTTTTGGGCCATATCGAGCGCGTGATCTTGCAGGTCTTTCACGGAAACAATTGAGTTGATTAGCCCGGCCTGCAGGGCCTCTTCGGCGCCAAAACGATTGCCGAGCATCAGCCATTCGGTGGCTTTCGCCATGCCGAAGCGCGCCGGAATTAGCATTGAGGCACCCGCTTCAGGTACAAGGCCGAGATCGGTGAATGGCATTTTGAAGGTGGCTTCCGGCGAGGCATAGACCAGATCGCAATGCAGCAGCAGGGTGGTGCCGATACCGACAGCCTGCCCGTGGACGGCGGCAACAATCGGAGTTTGGCAGGCGGCCAGCGCCTTAATAAAGCGGCTGGCAGGATTTGCGGTCATTTCACCGCGATGGCCTAAAAAGTCGGTGATGTCATTGCCGGCGGTGAAGGCGTCGCCAGCGCCTGAGAGCAAAACGACGTTTATATCGTTACTTTGGTCTGCTTCATGTAGCGCATGGCGCAGCGTGTCATACATTGCCCCGGTGAGGGCATTTTTCTTTTCGGGGCGCGCAAATTCCAAGTGAAGAACAGCGCCGTGGCGGGTGATGGTGATGTTTGACATGGTGTTGGCCTCTGTTTGAAATCTTAGTGTGTTGACGGCTCCCTCTCCTGCTTGCGGGAGAGGGTTGGGGTGAGGGTACTTTATGCCAATTCCCCCATCCGCCTTCGGGCACCTTCTCCCGCTTGGCAGGAGAAGGGACAGCCCGACTAAGCAACGTCTCCCACTGCGTCCGCGCCGCTGATGACGCTAAGTGCGAGGCCGGGAGCCGCGGTGGCCAAGTGCTCTGCAAAAAAACGACAGAGCCGGATGCTTTGGTTTGAAGTTTCACCCATCGCTTCCGCCGCCAACGCCGCGCCGCCAAGGGTAAGGCCGCAAATGCGCAGATAGGCTGTTGCGCCTGCTAGAGCTGCTTGCGGCGGTGCGTCTCGCAAAAATTCTGTCGCCTGTTGCATCGCGTCAACGGCGGCGGTCAGCCGGGCTGCGCTGTGGCCATAGGCGGGCTCATGCGGAATTTTAGCAATAATCGCACGCACATGCGCAATTTCCCGATGTACCGCCGCACCTCCGCCCAAGGGCAATTTGCGCTGCACAAGGTCAATCGCTTGAATTCCGTTCGTACCTTCGTAAATCGCCAAAATACGGGCGTCGCGCATATGTTGGGCTGCGCCGGTACCTTCGATGAATCCCATGCCGCCGTGCACCTGCACATTTAAAGACGTCACCTCGTTGGCGATATCCGTGGAAAAAGCTTTTGCGATCGGTGTAAGCAGCCCGGCGCGGTCGGATCCCTGGTTTTTTTCTGCCGCGTCGCTTGAAAGATTGGCGATGTCGATACTGGCGGCAGTCATCAGGCAGAGCGCGCGGGCGGCGCGGGTTTGGCTTTGCATGGTGAGCAGCATCCGCTGCACGTCGGGGTGATGAATGATGGCACTGATCGGGTTCGCATCGCCAATGGCTTTGCCCTGCCTGCGGTCTGCCGCGTAAGCCAAAGCCTGCTGGGTGGCGCGTTCGGCAAGTGCGACGCCTTGCACGCCAACGCCGAGGCGGGCGGAGTTCATCATGGTGAACATGCAGGCGAGGCCCTTGTTTTCCTCGCCGATCAAATAGCCGGTCGCGCCGCCCTTATCGCCAAACACCATGGTGCAGGTGGGGGAGGCATGGATACCCAGCTTATGTTCGAGCGAGGCGCAAAATGCGTCGTTGCGCGAACCTAAGGAACCGTTGGTATTGACAATAAATTTCGGTACGAGAAACAGCGAAATGCCGCGGGTTCCGGCCGGGGCATCGGGCAGGCGCGCCAGTACCAGATGCACAATATTTTCAGCCATGTCGTGATCACCATAGGTGATGTAGATTTTCTGGCCGGTTATCTTATAGGTGCCGTCGCCCGCCCGTTCAGCTTTGGTGCGCATGGGGGAAAGGTCAGAACCGGCATTAGGCTCGGTGAGGTTCATGGTTCCTGTCCATTGACCGGAAATCAGCTTTTCCAGATATTGTCCTTGCAAGGCCTGCGAACCATGGGCCTCAAGCGCATGAATTGCGCCAATGCTGAGCAACGGGCAGAGGCCAAACGCGAGGTTGGCGGAATTCCACATTTCGGTGATGGCAGCGGCCACAACTTCCGGCAAACCCATGCCGCCATGGGCCGGCGAGCCTGCAACGGTGCTCCAGCCGCCTTCGACAAATTTGGCATAGGCGATGCGCCAGCCGGGCGCTGTTTCAACGCCGTTTGGGCCCAGTTTCACCGGATTGGAGTCTCCGCTCTGGTTTAACGGCGCAAGAATATCGGCGGCAAATTTTCCAGCTTCCTCTAAAATGGCCCGAAGCGAGTCGGCGTCCATATCGGCATATAGCCCTGACTTTATCGCCTGATGCAGGTTGGCATTGTGCGCCATGCTCATCATAATTTCGTTGACGGGCGCGCGATATGACATCATGTCCTCCATATCGGTGTGTGGTAATGGTGATACAGGGTGTGGCATGTGAAGCGGCAGCGCAACCCAAAACTTAGTCGCATAATAGTTTACATATAAACACCGTAATAGTTTATATATAAACATTTGGAGTTCAAGCGGTTTGGTCACGGATTCTGGTCTTACACGTGTGGTAAATGCGGCGTCACATGTGCTGGAGGCGGCGGTTTTGTTGCGCAGCGGCGGCCTTGTGGCCTTTCCCACCGAGACCGTTTACGGGCTTGGCGCGGACGCCACGTCAGGTGTGGCTGTGGCGCGCATTTACGAAGCCAAAGGCCGCCCGTCGTTCAACCCGCTGATTGTGCATGTTTCGGACTTGGCGGCGGCGCAGCGCGAGGGCGATTTTGGCGCAGAAGCTTTGGTTTTGGCAAACGCATTTTGGCCGGGTCCGCTCACGTTGGTTGTGCCGGTTGCGCACAGTTGCGGCGTGAGTGAACTGGCGCGGGCGGGCCTAACCAGTGTTGCGTTGCGGGTTCCGGCCCACCCCATAGCCCGGGACTTGATTGCGCAAGCCGGGCGACCTATTGCCGCGCCTTCTGCCAATGTTTCAGGACATATCAGCCCGACGCTGGCAGCGCATGTTCTGGCAGATCTGTCGGGACGGATTGAGCTCATTCTGGACGATGGAGCGTGTGCCGTGGGTGTTGAATCGACGATCTGCGCGTGTTTGGGTGGCAAAGTGCATATTTTGCGGCCCGGCGCGGTGACACGGCCGATGATTGAGACTGCGCTTGGCCGAAAGCTTGAGGCGGCTTCGTTTTTGCCGGATGCGCCCGCGTTGCGTCACCCAATTTCTCCGCATCCTATTTTACCGCATCCCATTTCACCGCGCCCGGTGTCCCCCGGCCAATTGCTGTCGCATTATGCGCCGAAAGCGCGGGTGCGGCTGAATGCGACGCAGAAATATCCCGGCGAAGTGTTTCTCGATTTTGGCGGAAGTTTCGCTGGCGCAGATTTGGATTTATCAGCGTCCGGAGATTTGCGAACGGCAGCGGCGGCGCTGTTTGCGGCGTTGCGGACATTGGATGCGATGAGCGCAGCGACAATTGCGGTTGCGCCTATACCGCATCACGGGTTGGGCGAAGCCATTAACGAGCGGTTACAGCGTGCGGCTTCGGGGCGATAAGCGGCGGGCTTGCTTTTTTGTCATGCTACATTTGGAGATGATGATGGGTGCATTTCAGTCCTTCGAAGATGAGTCCTCAGCTGGCGAGGGCGCGGGCCGTGTGGCAATATTGCGGGCGGAACTGGCACGCAACGGCGTGGACGGATTTATTGTGCCGCGCGCTGACGAGCATCAAAACGAGTATGTTGCGCCCTATGCCGAGCGCTTGAAATGGCTCACCGGTTTTTCCGGCTCGGCTGGTATGGCGATTGTTCTGACAGATAGAGCTGCGATTTTCATCGACGGGCGCTACACTGTGCAGGTAGTGGAGCAGGTCGACGCGGCGGTGTTTACCCCGCAACATCTGGTCGACGCCCCGCCTGAAGTGTGGGCTGGAGCAAACCTGAGGAGCGGACAAAAGCTCGCCTATGATGCGATGTTGCTCACGCCCGGCATGGTCGAGCGCTTCACCAAAGCCTGCGCCGACGTTGGTGCGGAATTGGTGGCGACGCCAAACCTGATTGACCGGGTTTGGAACGGCCCGGACTTGCCGCTGGCGAAAATTTCGATGTATCGCGACGCGTTGTCAGGCGAACCGGCGCATGGCAAAATCGCGCGGGTGCAAGCGGCACTGGTGCAGGCTGGCCGCGATGCGCTGGTGGTGTCGGACGCGCATAATGTGGCGTGGGTGTTCAACATTCGCGGCGGCGATGTTTCCCACACGCCAATTCCGCTATGCTTCGCGGTGATCCCGGCTGAGGGCAAAGCCAAGCTGTTTATTGACGAGCGCAAACTCACCGCCGCTGTGGCACGAAGCCTGAGTGAACTGGTTGACGTGTGTCCGCCCGCCGCGCTCACCGGCGCCCTGCAAGCATCGGTAAAATCGGGACATAAGGTGCGGTTGGACGCCAGTTCCGCCCCAGCGCATTTCGGGCAGATATTGGGGAAATTGGCAGATGCCGGTGTGGACCCGATTGCGCTGATGAAGGCCAAAAAGAATGCGACTGAGTTGAAAAATACCCGCAAAGCGCATCTGCGTGATGCGGCGGCGCTGGCGAACTTTCTGCATTGGTTTGATGGTGCCGCGCCAAAAGGCAAAGAAACCGAGATTTCCGCAGTTAAGGCGCTGGAGCACTTTCGCCGCGCCACCGGCAAACTGAAGGACGTTTCCTTTCCCAGCATTGCCGGAGCCGGACCAAATGCCGCCATTCCGCATTATCGGGTGTCGGACACCTCAAACCGAAAGATCGGCAAAGGCATTTTCCTGATTGATTCAGGTGCGCAATATCTGGACGGCACCACCGACATCACCCGCACGCTGAGTGTGGGCGCTGTGACGCCAGAAATGCGTGACCGCTTCACCCGGGTTTTGAAAGGGCACATAGCCATCGCGCGGGTGGTGTTCCCGAAAGGCACCTCCGGCGCGCAGATAGACGCGCTGGCGCGCCACGCGTTGTGGCAGGCGGGCTTGGATTTTGACCACGGCACCGGCCATGGCGTCGGAGTTTACCTTTGCGTGCATGAAGGGCCGCAGCGCATTTCCAAGCTTGGCACGGTGCCTTTGCTAGAGGGGATGGTTCTCTCGAATGAGCCGGGATATTATAAGGCCGGGGCGTGGGGCATCCGCATTGAAAATCTGATCGTTGTCGAAAAGCGCAAGATTAAAGGTGCCGAGCGTGATATGTTCGGCTTCGAAACAATCTCGTTTGCGCCAATCGATTTGCGATTGGTGGAGGCGCGTTTGCTGGATGAGGGCGAAAAGGCGTGGCTGAATGCCTATCATGCTTCTGTTTTTGCCAAGGTTGAAGCGCGGGTTTCACCAGAGGTGCGTGTCTGGCTTCAACAGGCAACGCGGGAGATTGAGGGGAAAGGAATTTGCCCCCTCCCTAACCCTCCCCCGTGATACGAAAGAGGGGATTGATGGGAGCGTGGTTATTCCCTCTCCCGCTCGCTGGGGAGGGTTAGGGAGGGGGGCATAACCACGCCTAGCCGCCTACGCGCGCCAGCCAGTCCTCTTCGGAAATCACCTCGATGCCCAACGCCTGAGCCTGAGTCAGCTTTGAGCCTGCGCCGGGGCCAGCCACCACCAAATCAGTTTTTTTCGAGACCGAGCCGGAGACTTTCGCGCCCAAACGCTCGGCCATAGCCTTGGCTTCATCACGGCTCATCCGCTCCAAAGCGCCGGTAAACACCACAGTTTTCCCCGAAACGGGGCTGCTGAGGGTTGGTGCTTCCATGGGGGTTAATTTCAGCTGCGGTAGGAGCGCTTCAAGCACGGCTTCATTGTGCGGCTCGTGGAAGAAATCGACCAGAGCATCGGCGACAATCGGGCCGATGCCTTCAATGGCCACCAAGTCGGCGCGGCCTTCGGAGTTGGCGATAAATCCGGCCAGCGCGGCGCTGCGCAAAGCGTAAAAATCGGGAAAAGCGCGGGCGAGACGTTTGGCATTGGTTTCGCCGATATGGCGGATGCCCAGAGCGAATAAAAACCGGTTGAACGGAATGGTGCGTCGGGCTTCAATCGCGGCAAACAGGTTTTTGACTGAAAGCTCGCCATAGCCTTCGAAATTTTTGATTTTAGCCAAGCTTTCAGCGTCACGCGCCGCCAAGGTGAAAATATCAGCGGCGGTCTTGATCAAACCTTTTTGATAAAACAGCGCAATCTGCTTGTCGCCGAGACCCTCGATATCAAGCGCATTGCGGCTGGCGAAGTGTTTCAATCGCTCGACAGCTTGCGCCGGACAAATCAGCCCGCCGGTGCAGCGTACCGCGACATCGGCATGGCCTTTTTCATCTGCTTCACGCACTGCCGCCGAGCCACAAGCCGGGCAAATGCGCGGAAACACAAAGGCTATTGATTTCGCCGGGCGCTTTTCAACAACCACTGCAACGATTTGCGGGATCACATCACCGGCACGCTGGATGATTACGGTATCGCCGATGCGAATATCTTTTCGGGCGATTTCATCCTCATTGTGCAAGGTGGCGTTGGATACCACCACGCCGCCCACGGTTACTGGGCTAAGCTTGGCAACGGGCGTGAGCACGCCGGTGCGGCCAACCTGAATTTCAATCTCATTCAAGATTGTCGTGGCTTGTTCTGCCGCAAATTTGTGTGCAGTGGCCCAGCGCGGCGCGCGCGAGACAAAACCAAGGCGCTCCTGCAACGCGAGATCATCAACCTTGTAGACCACCCCGTCAATGTCGTAGTCCAGTGTGGCGCGCTGCATCTCGATGCTGACAAATATCTCCAGCATCTGCGCGGTGGTTTCGCAGCGCTGCATCAGCGGATTTGTCTGAAAGCCGGCGTTGCGCATCCAATTGACCATACCGCTTTGGGTGTTGGCAGGCATGGCGCTCATCTGGCCCCATGCGTAAGCGAAAAACCGCAGCGGGCGGGCGGCGGTAATGGCGGGATCAAGCTGGCGCAAAGATCCGGCAGCGGCGTTTCGCGGATTGGCAAAGGTTTTGCCGCCCGTCGTGGCTTGACGGGCGTTAAGGTCGGCAAAATCCGCGTGGCCCATGTAGATTTCGCCGCGAATTTCGCAAATCGCCGGATTATTTCCAGCCAGATGCTGCGGAATGTCAGTAATGGTTCGGACATTCGCGGTGACGTCTTCTCCTTCCAACCCGTCGCCCCGCGTGGCGGCATGGACGAGAACGCCATTTTCATAGCGTATTGAGCACGAAAGTCCGTCAATCTTAGGCTCGGCGGTGAGCGCAACATTTGCGTCGGCCGCCAAGCCCAAAAAGCGGCGAATCCGGCCGACAAAATCTTCGACATCCTGATCTGAAAAGGCATTGCCGAGAGAAAGCATAGGTATGGCATGCTTTATTTTGCCAAACTTTTCGGAGGGCGTCGCGCCGACCTTCTGATTGAGCGATTCTGTGGATTTGAGTTCTGGAAATTCAGCCTCAAGCGCCTCATAGCGGCGGCGCAGTGTGTCGTAATCGGCATCCGAAAGGGTCGGGGCGTCATTCTGGTAATAGCGCATGTCATGCGCGGTGATTTCCGCTCCCAATTTGGCATGTTCCAAACGGGCGGCGTCCAAGCCAGCGGCCATTTCAGACACCCTCCAGCAGACGATGGGCGGCGGCGCGCGCCTCATCGGTAATTTCCGCGCCGGATAACATCCGGGCTATCTCCTCCTTGCGGGTTACAGGCTCAAGGGGTAAAACGCGGGTGTTAACCCTGCCGCCAACCTCCGACTTGGTGATGCGGAAATGATTGCGCGCCCGCGCCGCCACCTGTGGCGCATGTGTCACCGCCAGCACTTGCACTTTGGCACTAAGCCGCGATAGCCGCTGGCCAATCGCATCTGCCACCGCACCGCCTGCGCCGGTGTCAATTTCGTCAAATATGAGTGTAGGCGCGGAGCCCTTATCGGCCAAGGCCACTTTAAGCGCCAGCATAAAACGGGCCAGCTCGCCGCCCGAGGCCACCTTCATCAACGGGCCGGGCTTGGACCCTGGATTGGTTTCCACCCAGAATTCAACACGGTCAATACCGTCCGGGCCTTGTTGTTCGGCATCGGAAATAATGTGAGTGATGAACTTGGCGCGCTCAAGCTTTAGCGGCGGCAATTCACGCGCCACGGTTTTATCCAGACTGGCAGCCGCCAAAGTCCGCTTTTTGGACAGGTCCGCGGCGGCTTTGACGTAGGTGGATTTGGTGTCCGAGACGGCTTGTTCAAGCTTGATAAGGCGGGCCTCCCCAGCGTCCAACGCTTCAAGGTCGGCGCCGTATTTATCCGCCAGCTTGCGCAGGTCAGCCACTGGAACGTTATATTTGCGTGAGGCTGCGCGCAGAGCAAACAGCCGTTCTTCCGTGCGCTCCAACTCTTTGGGATCAAAATCCGCATCATGCAGCGCTTGAGACAGTACAGATTCGGCAGCGTCGAAGGCCGTTAGAATGTCGTTGAGCGCTTTTAGAGACGGCTCCACCAGAGCGGGAGCCTGCACGACACGCCGGTCCAACCTTCGCATGAGCGATGAAATATTCGAGACCGGCGAATGGGCGCCGCCAACGCCTTCATAAGCCTCTTTCAGTTCCACTGCGACTTTCTCCGCCTGTTGCATAGCGGTGCGGCGGGTGGCAAGCTGCTCTTCTTCGTTATGTTCCGCAGCCAGCTTGGTGAGTTCGGCATGGGCATGGCGTAGAAAATCAGCTTCTTTTCGTGCTGCGGCAATGCGGCGCTCTTCTTCGCCCAATTCAGTTTCCGCTTTGCGCCATGCACTATGGGCAGCGCGGGTAAACGCTGTTTCCGCAGACAGTGCGCCAAAGGCATCAACCAGCGCGCGGTGGGTTTTTGGGTCTGCCAGCGCCCGATCGTCATGCTGACCATGGATTTCAACAAGGCAATCGCCGATCATGCGTAAAGATTGGGCGCTTGCGGCTTGGTCGTTGATAAAGCCGCGCGTGCGGCCATCCGCCATTTGGATGCGGCGCAAAATCAGCTCGCCATCAACATTGAGGCCCATTTCGCGTGCCATAAGGCGGGCGGGGTGGTCGGCGGCAATGTCAAAAACCGCTGTAACATGGCCCTGCGCCGAGCCGGAGCGCACCAGACCGCCATCGCCGCGCCCGCCAAGCGCCAGCGTCATAGAATCGAGCAATATGCTTTTGCCCGCACCGGTTTCACCCGTGAGAACGGTTAGCCCCTTTGAGAGGTCGAGATCAAGAGTATCTATGATCACAATGTCACGAATGGCCAGCGCGGTCAGCAATAGTCCACTCCCGACCTTTGATTATAGTCCGACTTTTCTAAACGCTTTGGAAATCCACGAGTCGTTGTTTTCGCGCGGTTCCGTGCCGGAGGATTGCAACAGGCTGTAAGCGTCTTTGTACCATTGGCTATCAGGGTAATTATGGCCCAAGATTGCCGCGGCTGTCTGCGCCTCGCCAACTATGCCAAGACCCATATACGCCTCGGTCAAGCGCTCCAACGCCTCTTCAGTGTGGCGCGTGGTTTGATATTCGCCAATGACATTGCGAAAGCGATTGATGGCCGCAGTGTAGTTTTTACGGGCGAGATAGAAGCGGCCGATGGACATTTCTTTACCGGCAAGCTGATCCCGCGCCACCTGAATCTTATATTTTGCATCAGAGGCATATTCGGATTTTGGATATTTCTGAACAACCTCGTTAAAGCCGGCAACAGCCTTCACGGCGGTATCCTGATCGCGCGAGATGTCCGGAATGCGCTCGTATTGTGATTCGGCGGACATGTAGAGCGCATAGGCCGCATCCGGGGAATTTGGATATAGCTTGGCATAGCGGTTGCCGGAAATTACTGCGTCATCAAACTCATGGCCTTCATAATTGGCGTAAGTGGTCATCAGCAACGATTTTTGCGACCATGCCGACGCAGGATATTGCTTTTCCAGTTCTTTAAATTTTTTGATCGCGCCCTTTGGATTGCCGGCATTCACGTCGGCCAAACCTTGGTTGTAAAGAACCTCGGCCGGGGTGTCGGTAAGGATCTTTTGCTCGTACTTCTCGCCGCCAAACGGGTTTAACGCATCAAATGACGAGCATCCTGCAAGTGGCAAAGCCAAAATAGCTAAAGCCGCGGCAGCAACTTTGCGGTTTGCGCGCATAGTTACGGAAGTTTGCTTGGCAACGCTTGTGCCAAATGTATTTTGGCGCTCACGCAGCGGCGTTGCATCGGCGAAATATTCAGACTGTACTACTGACATGCGTGACAAACCTGGGCCGGAGGGTTTCGTTGAAAGCTTGATTAGTGCATAGCGCATTTTTTTTATTTAAACCAGCCATGTGAAGCAGCCAAGTGAATCGGTCAAGTGAATCGGTCTTATGAATCGGTCTTGATCAAACGACTTCCCGAGCCCGGACATCTGCTTTTAAGGCGCAAAAAAGCTAAATTATGGCATAGGCGCGGTGCAGGGTTTAAATATATGCCGATTCGAGGCGTGTCGCAGCAGTTAAGATCTCGCGTTTGTGTGGCGCCTCGACAATGGCGTAGGCCGAGGGGTCTTTAAATAGGGCGTCCAATACCAGATAATTCATTTTGTGCCCGCCGCAATAGGAGCGGTATGTGCCAATGATAGGCTGGCCAGCCAGCGATAGATCACCAATCGCATCAAGCATTTTATGGCGAACGAATTCATCAGCGTAGCGCAACCCCTCTGGATTTAGGATTTTATCGCCGTCGAGGGCCACTGAATTTTCCAAAGAAGAGCCAAGCGCAAAGCCCGCCTTCCACAGATGTTCGACATCTCTCAGGAAACCAAAGGTGCGTGCGCCTTGAATTTCCTCGCGGAACAAATCCGGCGACAATTCGACGACCTTGCGCTGACGCCCGATGATGGCGGCAGAAAAATCAATCTCCACATCCAGATGGAAGCCTTGAAGCGAAGGGCGCAGTTCGGAAAATCCACGGCCGTGCTCAATGCGAACCGGTTTCAAAATTTTGACATACCGGCGGCGAGCGTCGCTCTCAACAAGTCCAATCGAGTCGATCAAATCAACAAAGTCACGCGCTGATCCATCCATAATCGGCACTTCTGGGCCATCAATCTCAATAAGAAGATTATCAACACCCAGCGCCAACACAGCGCTCATCAAATGTTCGATTGTAGAGACATAGCCCAATTTCATATGGCCAATGACAGTGCAGAGTTCGGTCATGCAAACCTCTGACCACAGCGCTGGAATTCGGCGGGAGCCGCCGTTTTCGAGGCCGGTGCGGTAAAAGATAATGCCGTGATTGGCTTCGGCGGGGTGCAGGATAAGCTGCACCGGTTCATTTGAATGCACACCCTTGCCGCAAATTACGGCTTTGGCGGCAAGCGTTTTTTGACCGGTAGACTGCATTCAACCCCGCATGATGGCCCCGGTTTTTGGCATGATAGCCGTCCGGACATTTTGATTTAGCGATGCCGTTCCGCACCGTTTCAAATCGTTTTTGTTGCGCATACTTGCCGCAGCCGCTGGAAATTACGCGCCCGCACCGCAAACACAAAATCACAGTTGATTGCAGATTTGTTACAGAGCCATGTGACGCCAATTTCGCTAGAGCAATTCAACGCTTTACAAACGCAAATTGCTCTTTCATCTCTCTGATAACGCATATCATTTTCGCAAAACCGCTACACACTTTTGCGAGATATGTTCAAATAAAAAACCCGGGTGTAAGCCCGGGTTTTGAGCGTAAGGCAGAAGCTGTTGTTATAAGCGGCGCAAGAATGCCGGAATTTCCAGATGATCGTCATCTTGCAAGCGCGCTTGCGGCTGCTGACGGCCGTGCTGATCCAGATTTGCCTGAGCCGGGCGCTGTTGCACCGGCGCCGCGGGCCGTTTGGCGTAGTCAGAATGTGCAACGGGCGCACGCGCCGGAGCAGGAATAGGGCGCGGCGCGGCTTGTGGCTCTGTGCGCGCTGTTGCCGGATTTCCACGACCCATACCAAGTGAGGTGAGCTTTTCAAGCAAACCCATGCGGCGGGTCTCCGCCGAAACAGGACGCGGGGCATCGGCGCGCGTAGCGTTCATCTGCATTTGTGCGGGCAGAGGCATGTCCTCTATGCGCGGCATGCGGGTTGCGCGAATCGTATCCCCCGACGGGGTCGGCGCCGCCACAAAGCTGTGTTCGGCATAGGCTTGAGCGGGCGCTTGCGGCGCTGCAACCGGTGCGGCATAAATTGGCGCATGTTCATAGGTCGACGGCAGTGGCGCTTGGGTTGACTGTGGCAACGCGTGATTTAAATTTAACGCGGCCTGAGCCTCGAATGGCGCGTAAGCAACCGGTGCCGGCTCGATATGGCGCTGGGCGGCAGGCATCAGTGCGGCAGGCATTGGGGCGGAGACCATGGCGGCGGCCGCTAAAACCGGAGAGGCTTGCACCACGCGGGGTTCGGCATGGGTGGTTTCAGCATGAAAAACGGCGGCTTCCTCATGAAATGCACCGGCTGTCGACGCAGTTGCGCGCGGCGCAGCGGCCACTTCGCGGCTGGTTTCCACAACCGGCATGCGCGGAGCGTCTTGCGCACGTTGAGCCACCTGTGCCCGCAGGCGCTGGGCAGATTCCTGCATACGGCTTTCGATGCTTGGCAATTCGCGCGCGCCGGGTTCCTGCATGTCGATGCCGGTGGCAACGACAGAAACGCGGACAACGCCTTCAAGGCTTGAGTCGAAAGTTGCGCCCAAAATGATGTTGGCGTCTTCATCCACTTCCTGGCGAATGCGGCTGGCGGCTTCATCAACTTCATACAAGGTCAGATCATTGCCACCTGTGATTGAAATCAACAGGCCTTTGGCACCGCGCATTGATGTTTCGTCGAGCAGCGGATTGGCTATTGCGGCTTCAGCAGCCATAACGGCGCGTTTGTCACCTGTCGCCTCGCCTGTGCCCATCATGGCTTTACCCATGTCGCGCATGATGGCGCGGACGTCAGCAAAATCGAGATTGATCAGACCTTCTTTCACCATCAAATCAGTGATGCAGGCAACGCCGGAATAAAGCACTTGATCGGCCATGGAGAAGGCGTCTGCAAAGGTGGTGCGTTCGTTAGCGACGCGGAAAAGGTTCTGATTCGGGATAACAATCAAAGTATCCACAGCTTTTTGAAGCTCTTCAATACCGTTTTCGGCAATGCGCATGCGGCGGACACCTTCAAACTGGAACGGCTTGGTGACAACACCCACAGTTAGAATACCCATGTCGCGGGCAAGGCGGGCGATGACCGGAGCAGCGCCGGTGCCGGTGCCGCCGCCCATACCTGCGGTGACGAACACCATGTGCGCGCCTGCAAGGTGATCGCGGATTTCCTCGAGAGCCTCTTCAGCGGCGGCGCGGCCGATTTCCGGCTGCGAACCGGCACCAAGCCCTTCGGTAACCTGTAATCCCATCTGAATAATGCGTTCAGCGCGCGAAGAGGTGAGCGCCTGCGCATCGGTATTGGCGCAGATAAAGTCCACCCCGTTGAGGCCGGAAACGATCATGTTGTTGACGGCATTTCCGCCCGCACCACCGATCCCGCAAACCATAATCCGGGGCTTCAATTCCCGTAGTTCCGGAGCTTTCAAATGGATCGTCATATCAGTGGCCTCTCAATTGGGATGCTTTCATGCATCA
>JAYTYD010000032.1:0-2219 GCA_043742625.1 Methylovirgula sp.
GTGAGACCTTCCCATTGGCCAAAAGTGATCTCTTTGAGCCGGTCATCAAGGTCGTATGGTTGCGCAGGAAGGCCGAGCTGAGCGCGGACGATTTCCATCGTCTGGCGCGTTCTGTAGAGCGGTGAAGCTTCAAAACTAAAGTTTTCGGTAATTGCGGCGGTATCCACTCCGATAACATTGCGGAGAGTTTTGCCAGCGGCGGCGGCCTGCGCGTGGCCGACAGCGTTGAGTGCGACGTCTTGCTGCCCTTGCATGCGGCCTTCAGCATTCCAACTGGTCTCACCGTGCCGGATGAAATAAATACGGTCAAAATTCGACAACTGCATCGTCAGGTCTTTTGGGGCTTAGTTTTTCGGGTTTTCGCTCTTTAATCTTTTGCCAAGCCGATATCCGGGGCTGACGGGTTCTTCATACCGACAATGTGATAGCCAGAATCAACGTGCAAAATTTCACCGGTCACACCGCGCGACATCGGGGAGAGCAAATAAACTGCGCTTTCGCCAACTTCTTCGGTGGTAACGGTGCGGCGCAGCGGCGCATTGTATTCATTCCAGCGTAAAATGTAGCGAAAATCACCAATTCCGGAAGCAGCAAGGGTCTTGATAGGTCCTGCCGAAATCGCGTTGACGCGAATGTTTTTCTCGCCAAGGTCGGCGGCCAGATACCGAACGCTTGCTTCCAGGGCTGCTTTTGCGACGCCCATCACATTGTAATGCGGCATCCATTTTTCAGCGCCATAATAGGTTAAAGTGAGCATTGATCCGCCACTGTTCATCATTTTTTCAGCGCGTTGAGCGACTGCCGTGAAAGAATAGCAAGAAATCTCGAGAGACTTGTTAAAGTTAGCCGCAGTCGTATCAATGTACCGGCCGGTCAATTCGTCTTTGTCCGCGAAAGCAATACAGTGGACGATGAAATCAATTGATCCCCAGATTTTTGCCGCTTCTGTAAATACGGCATCCATTGAAGCTGCATCGGTCACATCACAATGGCCAAGGACGTGGGCTCCGAGGTCTTGAGCTAGAGGCCGCACTCGTTTTTCCAGCGCATCACCCTGATAGGTAAAAGCCAGCTCGGCTCCTGCGTCGTGACAGGCTTTGGCGATGCCCCACGCTATAGATCGATTATTTGCGACCCCGAGGATGATGCCCCTCTTGCCTTTCAACAGGCCGGAAATCGAGTATTGCGCATCAACAGTGGCGGGATTTGAGGGGGAAACGCTCATAGTGCTTATCCTTACGTGGTTTGCTTCTTTAGCCTATTGGCGACCTAAAAGGAAAGGGGGTGCGCCTGAGTTATGGGCAACGAAAAAAATAACGGAACAACTCGTCAAAATTTACAAGTCTAGGCTTCTCAACGGCTCCAAATTGCGGCAATAGTTAAGCATTAATTTGTTGTTAACCGTTTGCGGAGTTTGCGTGTGAGTGTCCGGACAGCATGGAAATTTGAAGATACCTTGCCGTGCTTGAGACGCTTTGCGGGAGCGGTGGTTTCCGGTGGTTTGGACCCTGTTCTCTCTGACAAATTGGCCAGAACTTCTATCAAGCTCGTTTTAGCTCAAAAATATCCGGTTTCTAACTCCGAGCAACTTCGTATTCTGCTTTATCAAACAATGCTTAAGCAGTGTTCGGAGTTGGAATTCGGGGCGCAGGATACTAGTTCGGCGGCTTTTCTACCTTCGTCGACGGTGGCGCGTGGCCTGTATCGGTTGGCACAGGACGAACGCACTGCGCTGGTTCTCACTGTTGTTGAAGGCTTTAGCCACGCGGGTGCCGCAGAGATTTTAGAACTGCCCCTTTGGGTATTCTTGGCTAGATTGACCCGCGCTAGGGAAAACCTCCAAGCGGATCTTTCGCGCCAGCGCTCAAGCGCAGTGACTGTTAGAGCGCACGGTTCTCATTTGAGGGTTGTAAAATGACCCGAAATTCTCCGGTGCTCGATGCCGACTTGCATGCTTATGTCGACGGGGAAGCCGACGCGGCCTCGCGCCAGCGTGTTCAGGCCTATCTTGCTTCGAACATCGAGGCAGCTCGAAGGGTGGCCGGATGGTCTATGCAGGGAGAAGCATTGCGCGAAGCATTTCCTTTGCCGCGCTCCTTGCGGCGCCCGCTGACGCAAGCAAAAAAACAAAGTCAGCCCAATTTTAAATCGACAATTTATGGCCTATCCCTGCTTCTCGCCTTTGTTGCTGGGATTGCCGCTTCAGTAATGGCCTATAT
>JAYTYD010000033.1:0-10503 GCA_043742625.1 Methylovirgula sp.
TCCGATTGACGCCACCAGAAGCGCACAAAGGCCCAATCCCCACAACATAAATTCCGGCAAAAGCGCTGAGAACTGCAACTGATAGGTCATTAATTCCGCAACCTGTTCATCAGCGCCGGAACATGCACCTGGTCTGATTTATAATTTCCGGTGAGAGTATACATCACCAAATTCACGCCACCGCGCAAAGACAGCTCATGCTGGCGTGGCCCGCCGGGCGAGAGCGGAAAGACCGCCCTCCCGCTGTCATCCGCCGCCCATCCCGCTGCCAGATCGTTCGAGGTAATGACGATCGGCGACACGGAGTCCCCGGCCCGTGCCGGACGAAGATCATCTTCAGACGGGGGCAGCGCCTCGACAAATGTTGTGCCGGTCACCGTGCGCCCGTAAAATTCGTCAAGCAAATAAAATGTCTTGGTAATGACATGGTCGCGCGGCAACGGCTCCAGAGGTGGAATACTCAGCCCCTTCAACGCGGTTTGCAGCCAAGCCTGCTCGGGCGAAGACCCATCGGGGCGCTGTACTTGCGCATCGCGCGTATCGATAATCAACGTCCCGCCTTGCTTCATAAAAGCGCCGATCCGCGCCACCGCCTCTTTCGAGGGTTGCGCTGCCTTCGAAGACACCGGCCAGTAAACCATCGGATAAAGATCGAGCACATCACGAGCCGGATCCAGCCCAACCGGCTCTCCCGGAACCATCGAGGTGCGGCGCGCCAGAGCATTTGAAAGGTTTCGAAGGCCAAGTCGACTGGTCTCGTCCACATCTTTGTCACCGGTTACAAGATAAGCTAAATGCACGTTCAAGCTGGCTTCAATGTCTTTGGCGCTTAAAGTTGGCGTTTCCGCCGCCCGCGCCGTTTGCGGATGCGGCAGTACCAGCGCAGCGCCCAGTACCATCGCCGCAGCAACGCCACGCAGCAAATTTGGCAAGGCCATAATCGCCGTATCAATGAGAAACAGCGCAAATGCCAACATCAGCAGCCAAGGCCGGAAGTCCAAACTCCGCTGTGCAGCGCCCACCAGCGTGAGTTCTAGCCCGGAAATATCAACCGGCTTCAATTCCGATTTTGGGTCGAGCGTATTGAGCGCAATCACGCGCTCCGCATCACCATAGAGCCCCGGCGGATGCTTGACGCTGGCCTGCAACACGACGCCGCGTTCCAGCGGCACGGCAGTAGCCGCCACACGTCCAAGGACGCCAAAGCCCGAGAGAGAGAACAGCGGCGGAGCCAGTTTTGAGCTAGCGGATTCTGCTCCCGCCAAGCGAGGCCCCAGTGTTATCACTCTTTGCATCATTTCCACAAAAAGCCCCGACAACGCGAGGTTCGACCATGCCGCATCGGCCGTTACATGAAACAGCACGATGCTGCCTTTGCCGCGCTTGTCTGCGGTGACCAGCGGTGTGCCATCGCTTAGCCGCGCCCAGACCTTGGCGTTGAGCGCCTCATCCGGCTCGGCCAGAACCTGCGCACTGACGCTGACATCTTTGGGCACTTCAAGTCCGGCGAACAAGCTTCCTTCTTCGAAAGGCGCCAGGGCTTTGGGCTGATCCCAAGAGAGCGCTCCGCCCAACGAACGCCCGCCGCTGCGCAATTTTGCCGGCAACAGCATATCATCCTGCTTGGCCAGATGCGGCCCGGCAAAGCGCACAAGCAACCCGCCCTTCTCAACAAATTCCGTCAACGCATCTAAAACATCCGGCGCGAAACCCGCCGCATCTGCCAACACGACTGCGCCCGGATTACGTTTGAGCAAATCCACAACCGGTTGGGGCGCATCCACCTTCGACTCAATGAGTTCAGCATAAGGCGATAGAGCACGCTTTAGATAATATGCCGGATTGAGTAGATTTTGCTGGGAAACATCTGAGCTCACATCGGCAAACACACCAACCCGCACCCGCCTTTTACTATCATCCGTTAAATAAACCGCTCCGGCAGAGGCAACGCCTGCCAGCTCCAGCCGCGCTATCTCGTTGCGCAGCTCCAGCGGCAAATCCACCGTGATCATTTGCGATTGTGAACTGGAAAAATCCACCGGATACGCCGCCAAAACCCGTGATTTCGCATCTAAAACCCGCAAACTTTGCCGTGCGGTGGTCGGCCTTGAGCTTAAAATAGAAACAAATGTGCCGTCAAAATCTGTAATGCCGTAAGTTGGCTTGTCATCCAAAAACACCTGTAAAGCTCCAAGACCGGCAAGTTGACTGGCAAAGTCTCTTCCTTTTCCCGCCTCCAGGCCATCGCTCACCCACAAAATATCCTCTCGGGCGGACTTGGTTTTTTCTATAGCCTCTAATTGCGGTGCACGATCAAAGCTGAGGGCCTGCGGCTTGGCTGCATCAAGCCGCGCCAAAGCCGAAGCCGCGTCGCCGAAAACCACTTCACGCTGGGCGTCGGACGCCAGCGACAGCGCCACAATCCGCCCCGCTTGTTCCGCTTCATGTATGCCGTGCCGCGCTGCTTCCAATCGAAGCTCCCAGCGCGCCGCAGCGGCCCAGCTATCATCCATCACCACCAATAGCGGCCCGGTGCCTGACGCATTTACCTTTTGCCAAACCGGCCCTGCCATCGCCAAAATCACACTTGCAAGCAGCAAAAGCCGCAGCAGCAAAATCCACCACGGCGTATGCACCGGGGTTTTATGTTCGGAGTCGGCCCTCAAAAACAATTCAGCCGGTGGAAAAAACAGCCGCTGAGCAGGTGGCGGCATCACCCGCAACAAATAGTACAGCGCTGGCAAAACCACAAACGCTGCCAGAACCAACGGTGCGGCAAAAGTCAAGCCCATCACGCCGCCCCGTGCGCTAAGACTGTGGCCAACCGCAACAGGCAACTTGCCTTCGACAGATCGGTGCGGTGCGCGCTCACGTGCCAGCCAAATCTGGCCGCCACCTGCTGCAAACCCGCGATATGGGCACCGTAAGCGTCCAAATAGGCACTGCGTGAAAGTTCAGCACGGCCAAGGTTCAAGCGGGACCGGAGGCTGGAATCGGCAAATTCAACATGACCCGAAAACGGATAACTCTCCTCCTGAACATCAAAAATCCGCATCAGCACGCCTTTGGCACCCTCAGACGCCAGCATATTCAGCCGCGCTTCGATGAGAGGCAACGGCGTCAAAAAATCGGAGATCCACACGCCATGTGCATTGCGCTGCAGCGGGCGCGAGGGCGGCAATTTGAGGTTGGCATCCAAACGCACCATCTCTTCAGACAAACTGCGGATTATGTCCCGGCGGGCGCTGGTTTTGCCGCCACCTATCAACCCGGCCCGCTCGCCGCCGCGCACAATAATATCCGCTAGCGCCAGCCCGAGTATGATTGCGCTATCCGCCTTGCTTTCCTGCTTGCCGGACGAAAACCGCATCGACGCTGCGATATCGCTCCAAAACCAGACCGTCTGCGCTGATTGCCACTCCCGCTCGCGCAAAATCACGTGTTCGGAGCGCGCAGAGCGCCGCCAATCAATCTGCGATGCCGAATCGCCCGCCACATACTGTCGGAATTGCCAAAACTGGTCTCCCGGGCCAGCTTTGCGCCGCCCGTGCAGCCCATAAGCCACGCTCGTCGCCACCCGCTGAGCCTGCAAAGTCAGCAGCGGTAAGCGTGATGCCAGTGCGCTAGCCTCCTGCGACAATACTCTTTGCGCGTGCACCGGTGGCAAGCTCACTTAAGTGCCTTTTGCAACAGTTGCGCAATCACAGTTTCGACGCTGATACCTTCCGCCCGTGCATTGAAATTGAGCGCCATCCTATGTTTTAAGACCGGCTCGGCCAACGCCGCTACATCTTCCAAAGCGGGCGCCAGACGCCCCTGCAATAAAGCCCGCGCCCGCACAGCCAGCGTAAGCGCTTGAGCCGCGCGCGGCCCCGGTGCCCAAGCGATATGCTTGGACAGATGCGCGTCCCCTTCCGCGCGGCCCAACCGCACCACGTCAAGGATTGCTTCAATAACCCTTTCCCCCAGCGGCATGTGCCGCACCAGCGTTTGGATATGCATGAGCTCGGACGCAGTCAAAACCGCGCAAGGCAATGGCGCGGCCACACCAGTGGTTTCAAGCAAAATCCGGCGTTCTGTGGCCCGGTCTGGATAGTGCACATCAATCTGGCACAAAAATCGATCTAACTGCGCCTCGGGTAAAGGGTATGTTCCTTCTTGCTCTAGCGGATTTTGTGTCGCCAAGACGTGAAAAGGCCGAGGCAATACATGGCGCACACCGGCAACCGAAACCTCGCGCTCCTGCATCGCTTGCAGCAGCGCCGACTGGGTGCGCGGGCTGGCCCGGTTAATTTCGTCGGCCATTAAAAGTTGGCAAAACACCGGACCGCGCAAAAACCGGAAGCCCTTAGCACCGCCATTGTCTTCCAAAACTTCTGAACCGAGAATATCAGCAGGCATCAAATCCGGCGTAAATTGCACCCGCTTAGCGTCCAGCCCCAATACCGTACCGATCGTCTCGACAAGCTTGGTTTTTGCAAGTCCGGGCAAGCC
This sequence comes from Methylovirgula sp., assembly GCA_043742625.1. Lineage (GTDB taxonomy): Bacteria > Pseudomonadota > Alphaproteobacteria > Rhizobiales > Beijerinckiaceae > JANXSV01. The sequence goes on from JAYTYD010000033.1 coordinate 4,495, forward strand.
AACCAGCAGGCCATGTCCGCCCGCCAGCAATGTTACCAGCGCCAGCTCGATCAGCCTGGGCTGACCCAGAATCACTTTGGAAATTTCTGCGCTCGCCAAAGCCAACCGTGGCACCGCCGCATCAATCTGCGCCACAATCGTTTCCGCTGCCAGGGATTCGGCCCTCAAGGTTGGCGACAGTGCGGTTTCGGCCACAATAATTTCAGCTTGGCCATTCAACATGCGTTCTCCATGAGGTTTGATCTACACTTTCGCGCGACAAGGACTACATTAGCGCTTAGGCCGTTAAAGTCGACCTTTGACCCGATCTGATTTGCTGCCTGTGTTAAAATGATGGCATACGTCAAGCTTAACCAGCAACATGGGCACATTATTAAAGTGAATTATGACAGCTGATGCTCCATCCCCACCCGACCCGTTTGCTTTCGATGCGCTGGTCGGTAAAGCCAATGCCGGCATAAACGGCAAGCGCAGCCCGGCACCGGTTCACTTGTGGAACCCACCGTTTTGCGGCGATATTGATATGCGCATCGCCCGTGACGGCACGTGGTTCTATAACAAGTCTCCCATTGGCCGTCTGCCGATGGTTCAGCTTTTTTCATCGATATTACGCCGCGATGGTGAGGCCTATTTTTTGGTCACGCCCGTTGAGAAGGTCGGAATTCAGGTCGATGATGCGCCGTTTCTAGCCATCCGTATGCGACTTGAGAACGGCGCATTGGTTTTCACCACCAATGTTGAAGAAGATATATATGCGGGAGCCGTGCATCCGCTGCGCTTTGAAAAGGAGCCGGGCGGCGGCATGAAACCCTATGTTCTGGTGCGGGACAATCTTTGGGCGCTGGTCAAACGGGCATTGTTTTATGATTTGGTTGGCTTGGGTGAAACCCGTGAAGTGGACGAAGTAGCTGTTTTTGGTGTGTCGTCTGCGGGTACGTTTTTCGTAATGGCCCCTGCCTCTGAAATCGAGGCGCTTTAATGCACTTGGATGAGCTTCGCCGCATCATCGCTAAGCCGCATGATAGGCTTGATGATAGGCTTGATGGCAGGCTTGATGGCAGGCTTGCCTTGCCTTCTGGAGATCACGCGCTAAATCCCGACGTGTTTGATGCGGATGCTTTGGCAAATGCAAAACCCGCCGCAGTCCTTATCGGCTTCATCAATCGGGCAAACGTCACCCATGTTTTGCTGACTCAAAGGGCTGACGCCTTGCGCAATCATTCAGGGCAGGTGGCTTTCCCCGGAGGCCGGCTGGATGCGGGGGAAACCCCGCTTGCAGCAGCGCTGCGCGAAACCTATGAGGAAGTGGGCATCGCGCCGGAATTCATTCAGCCGTTTGGTGCCATGCCCGCTTATCTATCCGGCACGGGATACCTCATCCACCCTATTTTGGCAGAGCTCACCGGCGATATCTCTCTCACCCTTAATCCGGCGGAAGTTTCGGAGGCATTTGAAGTGCCGCTGGCGTTTTTACTCGATGCCGACAATCATCAAACCCAATCGCGCGTGTGGAATGGCCAAACACGATATTTCTATGCAATGCCCTACCATCAGCGCTATATTTGGGGCGTCACCGCCGGCATCATCCGGACACTTTATGAGAGGCTAAGAATCTAGATGCTGCGCGTTCTCCTTGAATTGATTGGTGCTTTTACATTGCCATTCCTTGTTTATGCGCTGGCGTTGCGCTTGCGCATGGGGCTGAACCTTACAAAAAAAGAGTGGACGCAGGATATTGTGCTCAGTCTCGGACTTGTCGGGCTTGGATTGTGCCTCGCCATTCTGCTGGCGGTTTTCCTCTTCGCGGAGCGAGGGCACGGATCTTACCTTCCGGCCCACATCGAAAATGGCCAAATCATCCCCGGCCACATCGAAAAATGACCCCCCCCTTTGCCTTTTTAGACCAGCCCAGCCTGCAAACCATCTTGAAGGGGCTCAGCCAAACACATGAAACCCGCGTGGTTGGCGGCGCGGTGCGAAATGCCTTACTGGATTTACCCATCACAGACATTGATATTGCGACCACCGCCACACCTGAAGAAGTGATGGCTATTGCCGCGTCGCGTGGCTGGCGCGCGCTGCCAACCGGCATCGCCCATGGCACCATCACCCTGATGTTGGACACACACCAGTTTGAAGTGACGACCCTGCGGGAGGACGTCACCACTGATGGCCGCCATGCCCAAGTGCGTTTTGGCACGCATTTTGAAGCCGACGCGCAACGGCGCGACTTTACCATCAACGCGCTGTCCTTGTCTCCCGATGCCACACTGCATGATTACACCGGGGGCCAAGTTGATATTGCCAATCGGCGCGTACGCTTTATTGGCAACGCAAACCAGCGCATCAAAGAAGACCATTTGCGGATTTTACGATTTTTCCGCTTTTCCTCTGCTTATGCTGCAGGCGCTCTGGATGAACCAGCGCTGACGGCCATCATCGAAAATCGTTTCGGCCTCAATCAACTTTCGAAAGAGCGGATTTCGACCGAAATCTTTAAAACGCTGCTCACGCGCCGCGCGGGGCATGTGTATAAAGTGATGAGCGATTGCGGAATTTTACAGCTAATCTTGAGCGGAATCGGCAATCCTGCCCGCCTCTCGCGCGTGATTGCCATCGAAGAGCTGCAAAATCAGCAAAGCGCCCTGACAAGGTTGGCTGCGCTCACAGTGTTTTCAACGGCCGATAGCTCACGTTTGCGTGAGGCGTTACGGCTTTCAAATGCTGATACGCAAACCCTGCAATCCGCAGCAGAAACCGTTGTAAACCTGCAAGGTCTTGCCCTGCCACCGGAAAAGGGCAGACTGCGCGAACTTATGTTTGATTACGGCAAAAGCGCAACGCACCTTGCAGTTCAAATTGCGCATGCGCAAAGCTCCGCCAGAGTTGAACATCCGCAATGGCTGTCCGCCGCGCGTTTCGTATCGGATACGCCGCAACCTACCCTGCCATTTACCGGAGCTGATTTGCTCGCACGCGGATATGGCCAGGGTAAAAACCTCGGCGCGGCGCTCAAGAGCCTGCAAGCGCTTTGGATCAGAGCCGGATTTCCCAAAGATCCGCAGGCACTGAGGGCTCTGCTCGATGAGGCTCTGAAAGCCGATCTTATTCCGCCCCGGAAATAACGTCTGGTGTCCGCCAAGCCAAATGTTGACCGCCATCCACTGCTATCATTTGTCCGGTCACGGCGTGTGCCCGCGCCAAATACAACACTGCTTCAGCAATATCATGCGGGCTGGCTGCCTGTTCTAACGGAATCATCGCCACTTGCGTATCAAAATCGGCCTGTTGCTGGCGCACGCTTGGCAATGTCGGCCCTGGCCCGACAGCATTAACCCGCACGCGCGGCGCTAAGGCCTGCGCCATTGTTTGCGTCGCTGTCCACAACGCGGCCTTGCTCAGAGTATAGGAGAAAAATTGCGGCGTCAGCTTCCACACCCGCTGATCAATAATGTTGACGATGTTGCCGCCCTCAGGCGATTGGGCGGCGAAACTTTGCGCCAGAAATACCGGAGCCTCAAGATTGATTGCCATATGGCGCTGCCAAATCTCCGGCCCTAACTGCCCCATCTCGTCAAATTCGAACATCGACGCGCAATTGACCAATAGCGAAAGCGGCCCCATTGCCGCTGCAATCTGTGGGATAAGCGCGGCCACAGCAATCCGATTTGACAAATCCGCCGCAAAAACCTCGGCATTACAACCATCGGCTTGCAATTGCGTCCGCAAATTATCGGCTTCCGCGCGCGATGCGTTGCAATGGATCGCCAGATCATAACCGCTTCTGGCCAGGCAGAGCGCAATTTCGCGCCCTATGCGCTTGCCTGCGCCTGTAACCAACGCCAATTTTCGATTTGGCAAAAGATTTTTTGAAGGGGTCATCACTGGTTTTCTCTTCTACGGACGCTTCCGGGCCATTGCACATCAATCGAATTATGCAATCTATGCGATATTTTAAACCAACGTACACCCTTCTTACGCACGGTATCAAATGCTGGATGGATAAAACTTTATTAAAGTTCACATATTAATAATTTTTAAACCATAATAATATCCCCAATATTTTATGACTTATGAATTTTAATAAAAGTATACTACTCTGTTTATTTAACTATTAACTAATTTTTACCTGCCTATACTTAAGTCAAATTAACATCAAATACTTGACAAATTCTAGCCACATTTTGCGGATGTTATGTTACTGCACTGCAACAGACTTTAGTAACCTTTGCGCGTATAAAACATGGCATAGGGTGATGGTCGAAGCCAAAACGAGTTCGGCGGTTGGTCACCCGATAGAATTTGAAATCAGGAGTTAAGTATATGAAAAAAGTTCTTTTTCTCGGCCTTGCATTTGCAGCTCTCAGCGTTGGCGTTTCCGCCCGGGCCGCTGACTTGCCAAGCCGCAAGAAGGCCCCGGCACCTGCGCAAAGCTACGCACCTGCACCAGCGGCATTTAGCTGGACCGGTTTTTATGCCGGCGCAAACGCTGGCTACGGAACTGGCTCTTTCACCAAGCAGGCTGCGGCATCTGCACCGGCAAACCTTGGTTCGCCCAAGGGCGCTATGATGGGCGTTCAGGCTGGTTATAACTACCAGGTTGGCCAGTTTGTTGCCGGTGTTGAAGCCGATTACGATTGGGCAAATGTCGCCAGCCATTCGCAGTTTAAGACACTTGCCGATACCGGATCGACCCGCCTGACTTCGGTTGGCACATTGCGTGGCCGTCTCGGCTTTGCAGCGGACCGTGCACTTGTCTATGCAACAGGCGGCTTGGCCTATGGCACAATTCACACCAACAACCCGGTTCCCGTTCCTGCCTTGAGCGACCGCGCCGGGCGCGCAGGTTATGCGCTGGGCGCAGGCATCGAATATGCTTTCACCAACACTATTTCTGCCAAGGCTGAATATCTCTACACCTCGCTTGGCAACAAGACTGCCTTTGCCGGCACTGCAGACCAAGCCCGCGTCGGCTTGAAGAGCTCGGCTGTTAAGGTGGGCTTAAATTACCACTTCTAGAATCCGGCAAAACGCCAATTTTCAAGAACGTCCGGCTGGTCTGCAGCCGGGCGTTTTTTATTTGACTCGCGTTTCGTCAAATGCCGGCACTTTTTCCTCGAAACGCGCCAGCCAATCTGCCAGCGCCGGATGCTTCGCCCTCCATGTCCCCGCAAAGCGCAAATCCAGATAGCCCAAGGCGCAGGCCGTGGCGATGGACGCCAAGTTCACGGGGTCCGAAGGCGGCTGGTGCTGATCAAGATAAACCAGCCCGCGCGCGACCTTATCGGCCTGATGGCTCAGCCATTTTGGCTCGTGCTTGGCGGCATCGCGAAAGCGCACTTCCATCACTTGGAGCAGCGCGGCATCCTGAATACCGTCGGCAAGCGCCTCACCGCGCAAGACCATAATACGCGACAATCCCGCTTTGGGGATCAACATCTCTCCGCGCGCAAGCTCTTGTAAATACTGCACAATTACCGTGCTATCATACAGCGCAGTGCCGTTGTCCAAAACCAAAGTTGGAATTTTGCCAAGAGGATTTTGCGCTCGCAACGGATCGGCAGGGTCGAGCGTATCCGCAACAATAATCGTCAGCCTGTCCCAAAGTCCGAGCAATTTTGCAGCGATTTTGACCTTGCGGCCAAACGGAGACGGGGGGGAGGAATAGAGAATCATCGGGAAAACTCCGCAGAATTGGGAAATCATTCTTTAAAGCTAGAGCATCTTGACCAAATCCGTGAGCCTTTTTTTGTCGGACAAGAGCGCTGCAAGCGCTGCATGAACGCGATTACAGTCAACCACAATCTCCAAAATCGCTGATGACAGGTGCAACTCCCCTTGTATCGCACCCCGCCTCATGCTACTCCCCGCACAACCAATTCGGGCAGCGTTTTGTTAAAAAGCAGTGTCCCGGTTCCATCGCGCAAGGAGAGGTGGCAGAGTGGTTGAACGTACCGCACTCGAAATGCGGCATAGGTGCAAGCCTATCGGGGGTTCGAATCCCCCCCT